>CANQPH010000016.1 GCA_947625675.1 uncultured Acetatifactor sp. | reverse complement strand
CCTTGTTTCTCCTTACCTATATAGGCGGCTTATTGACTTCCGCCAATCCGCAAGAAAACATTTAACAATTACCTATTATATAATTATAACCCCAAGTCTTCCCCCACGGTGGGGAAGTGGATTTAAAGAATCCAAAATGGAATATAGGTAAAATAGATAGCGTCTTCCCCCACGGTGGGGAAGTGGATTTAAAGATTTTCACGGGTTGTTCTCTTCCCATCTCTCCAGTCTTCCCCCACGGTGGGGAAGTGGATTTAAAGTCCCAGAACCTTTTTTCCCAAAAACCATGACAAGTCTTCCCCCACGGTGGGGAAGTGGATTTAAAGAACAATTTTCCGCTCAGCTGTCCGCTCAAACTACGTCTTCCCCCACGGTGGGGAAGTGGATTTAAAGTTCTTGCTATTGCTTCTGCCGCCATTGGTGTATATCGTCTTCCCCCACGGTGGGGAAGTGGATTTAAAGGAAATTGGTGGAAATTGATAACTGAACGAATTGGGTCTTCCCCCACGGTGGGGAAGTGGATTTAAAGATAAGCATCTCTGAATATTTCTTCTCCATAATCCGTCTTCCCCCACGGTGGGGAAGTGGATTTAAAGGTGTTGTTATTTCCCTGTGCTGCGATTTCTGCGGTCTTCCCCCACGGTGGGGAAGTGGATTTAAAGATCCATAAATGAGCCTAGGGGGGGGTATTCAGATGTCTTCCCCCACGGTGGGGAAGTGGATTTAAAGATCCCTTTCAATCTGCCACTGCTGACGTTCAGTGTCTTCCCCCACGGTGGGGAAGTGGATTTAAAGATTGCAGGTTGAGAGACCGAAAAGGCGTTAAAGAGTCTTCCCCCACGGTGGGGAAGTGGATTTAAAGGTCCGAATTTTAAACGGGACAAGCCCTAGTTTTGGTCTTCCCCAGCGGAGGGGAAGTGGATTTAAAGGTGTATGGGTACGAGAAACGGCAGGGCGATTATGTCTTCCCCCATGGTGGGGAAGGGGATTGAAAGACATCCATGGTAGGTGCGTTCATCGCCAACCGGGTCTTCCCCTATGGCGGGGAAGAGGATTGAAAACCCATAGGGGGAGGATGGAAACGAATTGACAGAAAAATAATTTCGGGATATACTTGATCTGTATTTCTTGGTACCCATGATAACAGAGAACTCGCAGAGCGCTTTTTTCTTGCCTCATAGAGTTTCAGAGGGAGTGAACATATGTCATTTCAATCGCAGATCCGCAGGGGAGCCGCCCGGCATAAGGACAATCAGACAGTCAGGCAGACTGCAGGAAGTTCGTTGGCGGGAGGCCTTCCGCTGGCGCAGTCAGGCATACCCGCCGCACTGTCGCCGGATATCAATTTTCATAAATATGGGCGCAATGATCCCTGTTGGTGCGGCAGCGGGCGCAAATACAAGCAATGCCACTGCGGCCTGGACCAGAGGCTGGAGGGCCTGGCGCTCCAGGGGCATATCGTCCCTGCCAGGACCATGATCAAGACGCCGAAGCAGGTGGAAGCCATCCGGGAGAGCGCCAAGGTCAACATTGCGGTGCTGGATTACGTGGCGGAACGCATTCAGGCCGGAGTGACCACGGAGGAGATCGACCATTGGGTCTATGAACAGACGGTAAAGTATCACGCCATTCCTGCGCCCCTGCATTACGAGGGTTATCCCAAAAGCGTCTGCACCTCCGTTAACGAGGTGGTTTGCCACGGGATTCCCTCGCCCGACACGGTGCTGCGGGAAGGGGATATCGTCAATATCGACGCATCCACGATTTTGAACGGATATTTCTCGGACTCTTCCAGGATGTTCTGCATCGGCCAGGTCTCGGAGGAAAAACGCAGGCTGGTGGAAGTTACCAGGGAGAGCGTTCAGGTGGGGCTGGAACAGGTGAAGCCCTGGGGCTTCCTGGGCGACATGGGACAGGCCATCAACGATTTCATCCGGGCCAACGGCTATACCGTGGTGCGGGACATCGGCGGGCACGGCGTGGGAGTGGAATTCCACGAGGATCCCTGGGTGAGCTATGTGTCCAAAAGGGGAGAAGAGATGGTCATGGCCCCGGGCCTGATGTTTACCATCGAGCCCATGGTGAATATGGGAAAAGAGGATATCTACATTGACGACGGCGATGGCTGGACCGTGTATACGGAGGACGGCCTGCCTTCCGCCCAGTGGGAGGTCCAGGTGTTGGTCACGGAAGACGGCTATGAGATCATCTCTTATTAAAAAAAGACTAAATTCCACAATTTATTTTTGAAGGCCCATTTTTTTCATGTCAATAATTGAATTTTTAGAAAAGATGTGGTATCCTAATCTTAATTGGACTTAGCTTCCATAATACATATTTGAAAGGAGTTTTTAACGATGAAGAAGTATTTCTGCAATCCTTGTGGCTACACTTATGATCCCGAGAAGGGAGATCCGGAACACGGCATTAAGCCCGGCACCGCTTTTGAAGATCTGCCCGATGATTGGGTATGCCCTAATTGCGGTATTGATAAGAGCATGTTCCAGCCCTGCATCGACAATTACAACTAAACAGTAAGGACATTATGTAAATCCTTGCTGCTATAAAGGAAAGAAACAGGCCGGCCGCTCTTGGTGCCGGCTTCTTTCTTCTTACGCAAGACGGCGTTGCGCATAGCGGCTTTGTGTATGGCGGCGTTACACAAGACGGCGTTGTGCATAACGGTGTTGCGCACGGCGGCGTGAGAAGGGATGGCGGCGGAATGCGAGGAAAGATGGCACAGACTGCAGTAACTTCGCAAATAATAGAAGAGAAAGATTTGTGTGTCTGGGGTCTTGGGCGGGTCAGACCGATGACAACGGATTTGCCGCAGCCATGCCCGCTTGGAAAGGGAGGCGCATCGTCTTGATTTACATTACCGGTGATTGCCATGGGGATTACCGCCGGTTCGGAATGGAAATTTTTCCGGAGCAGCGGGAGATGACCAAAGAGGATTACGTGGTCGTCTGCGGGGACTTCGGCTTCTGGGATCGCTCCAAGGAGCAGCGGTACTGGATGAAATGGCTGGAGGCGAAGCCTTTTACCACGCTGTGGGTGGACGGGAACCATGAAAACTTCGATCTTCTTTCCGAGTATCCCGTGGAGTCCTGGCACGGCGGGAAGGTGCACAAGATCAATTCTTCCGTGATCCATTTGATGCGGGGCCAGGTGTTTGAACTGAACGGGAAGACCTTTTTTACCTTTGGCGGGGCCAGCAGCCATGACATATCCGCAGGGGTGCTGGATCGGAGCGCAGCGGATTTCAAAAGCCGCAAAAAGGAGCTGGATCGTATGAAGGCTCCTTATCGGATCCTGCATGAGTCCTGGTGGCCCCAGGAAATGCCGGAGGAGTGGGAGAAGGAGGAAGGCCGCAGAAATCTGGAGAAAAGGAATTGGACCGTGGATTTCATCGTCACCCACTGCTGCGCTACTTCCACCAGGGAGATTTTCTCTGGAGGGCCCTGCGAGTGCGATGAGCTGAACGAATATCTGGAAGAAATTCGCAGGAAGTGCAGCTATTGCAAATGGTTTTTTGGCCATCATCATCGCAACCTCAACGTGACGGACAAGGAGATTATGTTGTATGAACAGATTCTCCGGATCCAGTGAAGGAAGAAAATTGGAAATCATCACGTTGTACGAACAGATTCTCCGGATCCGGTGAAGAAAGAAAATTGGAAATCATCATGTGTGGGAAGCGGCGCATAAAAGAGGATAAATGGAAAGCTTGGCAGGGAATGAGCCTGGCCGGGATCCAATAGAAGCCGAAGCGGATGGATGAGGATCTGGGATGAATGCGGCGCTGGACGGATAAAGCTCATGGGACAAATAGAGACTCTGGGAAGGATCAAAGCCCTGGGCGGATAAAGCTTGCGGGACGAATAAAGGCCCTGGGACGAATAAAGGCCCTGGGAAGGATGGGGGAAAGGAAGAGAAGAAAGGGAACAAGGGTATGGACGAGGATACGAAAGCCAAATTGATCATAGGGGTCCAGCTGGCCATTGCGGCGGGTTATATCTTTTGGGCGATCAAAACGGAGGCTGAGGCGCCGTTGAAGGCCAAGGTCAAAACCCAGAAAAAGCTTTTGAAAAAGGCGCAGAAGCATGCTTTCAAGGAGATCAAACGGGAGACCAAGGCCATAAAAAAGCAGCGGAAAAATATTGCATTATTCAGGTGATTGATGTAAAATATAAGCAACCTACGAGAAAGGAGAAGGGGGAAAGATGGGTTTTTTAGATGATTTTGGAAAGAAGCTTTCGTCAGCGGGACAGGAAGCCATTGCGAAGACAAAGGATCTTGCGGACATCGCCAAATTGAATTCCGGTATTTCTGAGGAAGAGAATAAAATCAAGGCGGCTTTTTTGGAAATTGGAAAGCTGTATTTCGAGTTTCATCCCGATGACTATGAAGGGTGCTTTGAAAGCTATTTCGTGAACGTCAAAGAGTCAAAAGGGAAAATTGAAGACTATGAGAAGCAGATCGCAGAGATCAAAGGGGTGCGGAAATGCCCGAACTGCGGAATGGAGGTACCGAAGACCGCTGCCTTTTGCGCTGCCTGCGGCAATGCAATGCCCGTTGTAAGCGCTCCTGCGGAGGAATCGGTTCCGGAACAGGAAGAGAGAAGATGTCCTTCCTGCGGGGAGCTCCTCGGCGAGGGTTCTGCGTTTTGTCCGAAATGCGGGACGAAAATAGAGAACATGTGATCTTCAAGAGAAACTAAGACTGGCAGGAATATTGCCGGTCTTTCGTTTCATTTAGAGACAAATGCCGTCTGACCGGCGGCAGGATGTGAGGAAAAATGAAGGCAAAAGTTATTTTTTTCAGTATATTGTTTTGCGCCCTTTTCGGCATGTCGGGGTGCGGCGCTTCCAAGGAAGAGGTTGTCGTCTATACTGCGGTAGACGAGGTTTTCAGTGAAAGCATCCTGGACGCATTTGAACAGGAAACGGGCATTCAGGTAAAGCCTGTCTATGATACGGAGGCGAATAAAACGACCGGCCTGGTAAACCGGCTGATTGCGGAAAAAGATCATCCGGTCTGTGACGTTTTCTGGAATAATGAGTTCATTCAGACAATAGATCTGGAAAGGCAGGGGGTGTTGGAGGCATATGCGTCTCCTTCCGCTGAGGATATTCCGGATTATTACAAATCGGAGAATTCCATGTGGACCGCCCTGGGCGGAAGGGCGAGGGTTTTTCTCGTAAACAAGGATCTCCTTCCCGAAGATGAATTTCCCGAGTCAGTGGATGATTTCGTGAACGGAAAGTATGACGGGAAAAAACTGGCCATCGCCTATCCCATGTTCGGCACGACGAAAACCATGGCGGCGGCATTATATGCGCAGTGGGGCGAGGAAAAGGGAAGGGAATACTTTGAAAAAATTGCGGCCCTTGGCGTGAATGTGGTGGATGGCAATTCCGTGACAAAGGATATGGCCGTAAGCGGACAGGCGGCCATTGGCTTCACGGATTCGGACGACGCCAGGGAAGCCATAAAAGACGGCGCAAACGTTGCGATGGTCTATCCGGATCAAGGGGATGGAGAAATGGGGACGTTGATAACGCCCAGCACGGTCGCCTTGATAAAGGGGGCTCCCAATGGGGAAAATGCCAGGAAGCTCATTGACTTTTTGTTAAAAGAGAGTACGGAGAGGAAACTGGTGGAGGATGGCTTTTATGATCTGTCCATCAGGGATGCCAACTCCGGCACTGGTATAAAGGGCATGACGGTGGACCTCGAAAAGATTTATGAGTTTATGGATATTTCGGCAAAAGACATGGAAGAAATATTCTCTGCGGCGAATTAGAAATGAGAAGAAGGCAAGGGTTCGGAATCAGCTTTTTGGGAATGATGATCTATGGGGTGTTTGTTTCCCTGCCGCTGGCGGGGGCCGTGCTGCAGCAAAATACCGCTTTGGAGGTATCCCTTGGCATTCGGCAATGGGCGTTGCTGGGAAACAGCCTAAAATTAGGGCTGGCTGTAACGGCGCTGGATTTGTTGCTCGGTTTTTTCTGCGCCCTTTATATCAGCGGTTCTAAAAGGTTTTTCGGATGGAAAAAATATTATTTTATCATAATGCTGCCGATTCCTTTTTATATTTACGCCCTGAGCTGGGTGTACCTTCTCAAGGTGTTGGCGCTCTTTTGGCCGGAGGTCGCCGCATATTCCCTTGCCGGTCTGGGGGCGTGCATCTTTGTCGAGACTTTGGCCTTCCTGCCGATTTCCATTTTGTTCCTTTTGGTCGGCATGGAAAATATTGACCCGGACAAGCTGCGGCTGGCATCTCTCTATGGGGACGGGAACAGGGCGGTCTGGTCAGTGGTAATTCCGTCGGCCGCCCCGTATGGGCTGGCGGCGGCCGGTTTGATCTGCATTCTGTCGATGACGGAATTTTCCGTTCCTTCGATGTTTCAGTACAATACATATGCCCTGGATCTTTTTTCCGTGTACAGCAGGACCGGGAGCGCTCTTACGGCATATATTCAGTGCGTTCCTTTGATGCTTGTGCTGATTCTGCCGGTTTTCTGGTTGCTTGGGAATATCCGGGCGTTTGGGCTGAAAGGCGGTATCCGTTCGAGGTATCTTTTAAAGACAACGGGGGTCGTCAGATTTCTTGGAAGGATGGCATTTGCGGTTTCCCTGCTGCAGATAGGGATGCCGGTTGCGGTCTTGCTTATCACCTCTGGCGGCTTCCAAAGCATTCTTTCCGGTTGCGGGATGGTGGCGGATGAATTGTTCACCTCCTTCTGGACGGCCTTTTGGGGGGCTGGCTTCTGCGTGCTGTTTGCCGCGGGCCCGGCAATTTTCCTGGGAAAAAGGGGCCGCCGGATCGCCTGGATCATTCTGTATACGATTGTGATTCCTGGCGGGATTCAGGCGATGGGCCTGCTCAAAATTGTCAATAGGAGCGGGATGATCTGGCTGGAAAAGAGTCTGCTGCTGATCTCTCTTGGATGTGCGCTGAAATTCGCGCCGTTTTTGATTCTGTGGCTGTATGTGACGGGAAAGAGGGCGGATTTGCGATCCCTTGAAATGGCGGAGATCCTGGCGGTGAGGAAGTCCGACCCGGCCAAGATAAGATTGAGGATTTTCGCTCCCTCTTATCTGGCGGGTTTCGGCATGGCGTTTTTCCTGACCTTTGCGGAGGAGAGCATCCCCTTGATCCTAATGGCGCCGGGAAGGGAAACCATCACGGTTAAGATCTATAACTATTTGCACTATGGGGCCTCGGAATATGTTTCCGCTTTTTCCCTGGCCGCAGTGCTGTTTCTCTTTCTGATGGAAGGAATGTTGGTTCTGGGATGTTGGCTGTTCCTGGGAAAAGGAAGGCGCGCCGCTTTAAAGTAGAGAATGCAAGGAAAACGGGCTGAGATGATCGAGGTTTCAAGATTAACGAAAGAATTTGACGGCATAAGGGTTTTTGAGAAGCTCTCTTTTCGGGTCAATGATGATGAGGGACTGTTTGTTACGGGAGCGAGCGGCTGCGGCAAGACGACGCTGCTGAGAATCCTGGCCGGTTTTGATGCCGATTACGAGGGGGACGTTTTCCTTGACGGCAGGCATACGGAGGCGGACGTCGCTCCCGATGCCAGGAACATCGCCATTGTGTTTCAGGAGCCGACTCTGTGGAATCATATGTCGATTGAAAAAAACATGTCCTACGGCATGAAAAAGACCGACAGGGAAAAGCTGATGTCCGTTGCCGAAGGGCTTCAGATAAAGGCCCTTTTGAAGAAGTATCCAGAAGAGGTATCCGGCGGAGAAGCGAAACGGGTTTCCTTGGCGAGGGCGCTATTGTCCGAAAAGAAGAATCTGTTGCTGGACGAGCCCCTTTCCAACGTGGATCTTAAGACAAAGGAAATCATTATTGATTTTATGAAGGGAAATTATTTTCGAAACAGATGTATCCTATATGTGACGCATGACCGGGATGAAATGGAAGGCTTGCCATTTGGACGAATAGAAATGGGAAAATGAAGAATAAAAAGATCAACCTAGTTGTCGATATTTCTTTTCTCCTGATTCTGACGGCGATCATTTGGATTGGGAGCCGATGGTCCGCCGAGGAAAAGGATACGGTTCAGGAAAGATATGAGTTTTTGATTCTTGAAAAGGATACGGAAATATCGGCTCTGTATACGGATGGGAATTGGGTTTATGTGGGAACCGACAGAGGAATCCACATCTATGACGCCCGGTCGAAGGAGCTTATGAAGACCATAGAAAATATCCGCATGATATATACGGCGGGCATAATCGGGGATGGGGCCGGAGGGATCTGGGTCGGCCATGAAGAAGGATTGCTGCATTTGGACGCTTCCCTCGGGCAGGAGAGCTTCGCATATCCTCAGATCCCGAAGGGACGGGTCAACACGGTTGCGGAGAAGGATGGCTGTATTTATTGCGGGACTTATAACGGCGCCGCAAAGCTGGAGAAAAAAGCCGGGAAATGGGAAGTGACGGAGCTTTTTACACAGGAAAGCGGTCTTCTGTGCGATTCCGTAAATGTGATTTTGCCGGTGAAATCGGGAATCCTGTTTTGTTCTTATCTGGACACGAACGGGGGAATCACTTTCCTCGAGGATTCCGGGGAGATCAGCTGCCTGAATGTGGATTCGGGAATTGTCCATCCTTATATTACTTCGGCAGTGGAGGACGTGGATGGAACGGTCTGGGTGGGCTCCGGCTATATGAGGGACGGCGGATTGTTTTATTTGACCAAGACGGAAGCCGGTTATCGGGTGGGGGACGCCTTTTCCTCTGCGGACGGCATTCCCGGTGAAAAGGTTCGCTATCTGTTTATGGACGATAATACCTTCTGGATCACTACGGAGTATGACGGCGTGATGATAAGGAGGAAGGATGAAGGAGAAAAATGGACGGACTGGGACGCTTCTGATGTGTTTTATCTCACGCAGGAGTCCGGGCTGTCAGATAATGAAATAAAGTGTATCGTTGGTACGGATGACGATTATTGGCTGGGAGGAAAATACGGCTTGACAATCGTTCCGAAGGAAATGATGGAGCAAGATGTGATATGAAGAAGGAAAAACCTGCAATCGTTTATGAATGCGCCCTGAAGGAGTATATTTTAGTATTCAAGTATTTTATGAAGAAGGCGGAACGCCCTCATGTGACGGGGTTCGTAAACGCTCATCTGTTGTCCGCAAAGCCTGATTCGGCAGAAATGGAGGGCCTTGTCCAGCTGGCGCTCAAGCATGGCGTCCTGGTCCGTGACGGCGGCGGTACGAAGATCAAGGATGTTGTTGCCACGTTTCTCAACGCCTGGACGGACAGCCTGAATGTGGCCGCCATCAAGAAACCCTCTTTTTCCGATCAGAAAGGGCTCTTTTTCGCAAAAGTGGAAGGAATGTATCTTGCCGTATGGCAGGATGCGGTGCAGGATAAGGCGGTCCTTGCGGCGGATTCCGATCTGGAAATCCTCTATGATCATTTCCGGACGGAGATTGAGAAGAAGGATGTAGATAAGCAATTCAATCTGAAGAAGGCCAATAAGGCATTTGCGGAAAAGGGAAGCGGCACGAGGCTGGAGATCAGTCCGGTCAATCGTCTTTTTTTACAATGCATCAATAATGCGACGGGCAAAAATTGCCTGAAGGACGAACTGCTTCATGTTGGGAAAAAAGAACTCGAGGAGATCATACTGGATGACGTGCATTGTGTCTCTGAGGTAAAAAAACGGGACAGCGCCGAACTGAAGGAAACGATTGTCAGATATATTGATCATAATTGCGGACTCAAGAGCGGCGGCAAATCGGAAGATGCGGGCAAAAAAGTAAATGATGTAGAGTATTATACCCGTCTCAGCTTTATAAAGCTGACCAGAAATGAGAAATTCCCGAAGGGCCTTTTTGATTTTTTGAAAATGACGGCGGCGAATCTCTTGAAAAGCGTCGCCGATTGGAAAAATTTGCTGCGAAGGGTGATCCTGTGTATCCTGATGTCGGTATTGACCCTGGTATGGAATATTTATGCGCTGTGTTATTTAAACGACACTTTTAATATTCAGATCAGGGCGATCTTCGGAAAGGCGACGGCTTACTTGCTGGCCGGGGTGGCCAACACATCGTCCGTAATCGGGCTCCCGCCTTTTGTCAGAACGGTTAATACGGTCACGATCACTGCTTCCCTTTATTTTTTGCTGGCGATTGCATTGAGCACGGTGATCAAAGACGTCGTGTCAGGGAAAGCGAAATCCAATTTTTCCCATGTTTTTTCTTTTGGCAGAAGTATCAAGAACTATTTGTCCGTCGCCCGGAGGGGATTGAGTTATTATATATGGGTGGGGCTGGCGGCCGCTTCTGTCATAAATCTGGTGGTCTTTAATCCCTTTGCCGTCTTCCTGCTTGCCGTCATGCTTTTGTTTTCCTGTATGAAATGTGAAGATGGTGGAATAACC
Source organism: uncultured Acetatifactor sp. (assembly GCA_947625675.1). Taxonomy (GTDB): domain Bacteria; phylum Bacillota; class Clostridia; order Lachnospirales; family Lachnospiraceae; genus Acetatifactor. Next base: position 45,145 of record CANQPH010000016.1, on the reverse strand, counting down.
CCCTTTTTCATGATCATCAATTCGAGCATACGGTATAAAAGCGTGATGAGCGGCAAAAGGCCTGCCCCTTTGTTCGGGAAATATCAGCTCAGGCTGTTCGGCATCAGCGTCGGCCTGATCGCCTGCTCCGTTTTAAACGCAGTGCTTTGGTTCGCCGCAGATTTTAATTTCTGGATCAGGCTGGCCGTCTCGGCAGTCTTGATTATTTTGTCTTTCCTGAAGCTCGGGATCATTAAGGTGAGTAAGCCGACGGCTGCGGCGATCTTCCTGCTCTCCGCGGTTGCGGTTCAGCTGGTTATGATATCGGTATCTTTTTCGGGAGTGGTTCTGGCGGATGACGGAGGATGGTCGGAGTCCGGCGGAACGCTCGCAGGATTGATGCGGAATTCCGGCTGGCCGACGATATTGGGATTTTCGTTGGTGCTGGCGCTCGCCGTGGCAGCCGGTTGTTTGACGCTGGGGCTTGGTTCGGCGATCGTGGCCGGGGCCGCCGCCGCAACTTTCGGGGCTGCGGCGCTTGGGGCCACTTTTACAAATACCGGACGGGAGGCAGCCTATGATTTTATATGGGGAAATTATAGCCCTTATGGAGGTGATTCGAAGCTTGCCGCCGTGCTGAATTTAGGGGTTTCGCTGGTGCCGGGGTTCGGTGATGCCTTCGGCGTCATTACGGGGATGAGGGATTGCTCTTATGATATCAGGGAGGGGGACATGGGGGCATTGGCCCTCGATGGATTTGGGTTTGCGCTGGATATGTTCGGCCTCGCCAAAACGGCGGAGGATCTGCTGAAGTATTCGGACGACGTGGCTGACATCGCCGGAAAATCGGTCTCGAAGCTTGACGGCGGCAGCACCAAATCGGCGCAGGACATCATCGGTGAAAGGACCAAGGACCTGGATCTGACGGAGCATCCGACGAAGTACAAGCAATTAGGCTCTCAAAGGATGAAAGAGATCAAGGGTAAGATCGATGCCAGGACGGCGACTCGGGAAGAGTATGATCTTTATGATTGGAATACAAGACTGGCCAAAAGGAGAAACGAAGGCATCAATAATTTCTGGGATCAGGAACGGAAGAGGATCCTTTCCGGAGAGCCTACCACGAGGAACTGGTCAGATCAACAGGTAAAGGATATTTTGGCCCATAAAACTCCCACCTATGATGGGAAACCGATAGCGGGACACCATTCCTACAGTGTGTCAAAATATCCCCATTTGGCGAATAAAGGGGAAGTGATTTATCCCGCTACCGCCAATGAACATTTTAACGGATGGCATGGAGGCAATTATAGAAACAGCTTACCAGGAAAACCCATAGAGGATATCAGTGATTTTTAAGGAGGTGCGATTGAATGGAAAAAATAGGGGTAAAGGTGGTTTCGGGTACCGACGCGGCCAAGGGAATCAAAATCATAAGGAAGTATTGCGATCATTCCATCGGTGAAATCAAGGATGCCATCACAAATCATAAGTATGTATATGAAAGCTATACCTACAAACTGGAGGATGATCTGCTCATAAAGAAGATGTATGATGAGCTGTGTCAGAACAATATATCGGCGAAGCTGTTTGTGGAGGATGAAGAGATCGCCGAAGAAATATTGGATAATATCATTGAATCACAGTACATTATCATGGAGCAGACCCGGGAGATGATGGATCAGGAAGCGGAGGAACCCTAGGGCGGAGGAACCCTGCGGCGGGAGAATCCCCAGGGAGAATGAAAGGCCCCTGTCAGGCACGAAAGAATTGTGCCCGACAGGGGTTTTTCCAGGTTCTATTTCTGTGGCCCCGAGCGGCCGATTCCCAAGCCATTTTCGGAAGCTTTGGGCCTGGACGCTTGTTTGACGCTTATTTCTTATCCTTGATCTGGGCGTGCAGGGACTGAAGGGAATGGATTTCTCCCTTGCCGTGCTTCTGCACATAGCGGATACCTTCCATGGTGGCCTTGGCTCCCGCCATGGTGGTCATGTAAGGGATCTTGCCCTTGATGGCGGCCTTGCGCAGGTAGCTGTCGTCATAGACGCTGTCCTTGCCGACGGGGGAGTTGACGATCAGGTCGATCTTGCCGTTGGTGATCAGATCCAGCACGTTGGGACGCCCTTCGAACAGTTTCTTCACTTTTTCCGCTGGGATGCCGGCTTCCCGGATCAAGTCGCAGGTGTGGTCGGTGGCCGCGATCTGGAAGCCTGCTTCGGCAAATCCCTTCGCAACCTCCACGATTTCCGCCTTGTCCTTGCGGTTCACACTGATCAGCACCGTGCCGGACAGAGGAAGCCTGGACTGGGTGGCTTCCTGAGCCTTGAAGAAAGCTTCTCCCGCAGAGACGGACAATCCCAGCACTTCTCCTGTGGAACGCATCTCCGGCCCCAGAATCGGATCCACCTCCTGGAACATGTTGAAAGGGAAGACCGCTTCCTTGACGCCGTAATAAGGGATGTCCAGTTCCTTTAAATCCGGTACCGGCGAAGGCCGTCTGGTGATGTCCGAGGTGATGATGTCCGTGGCCAAGGGCACCATGCGGATGTTGCAGACCTTGGAGACCAAGGGTACGGTACGGGATGCCCTGGGGTTGGCCTCCAGCACGTATACCTTGCCGTTTTCGATGGCGTACTGCATGTTCATCAGGCCCTTGACGTGCATTTCCTCTGCGATCTTCCGGGTGTATTCCTTGATGGTGGCCACGTTTTCCTCGGAAAGGTGCTTGGAGGGAATGATGCAGGCGGAGTCTCCGGAGTGCACCCCGGCCAGCTCAATATGCTCCATGACGGCGGGCACGAAGGCGTGGGTACCGTCGCTGATGGCATCGGCCTCGCATTCGGTGGCGTGGTTCAGGAACCGATCGATGAGGATGGGCCGGTCGGGAGTCACGCCAACGGCGGCCTGCATATAATCCGTCATGCTGTCATCGTCATAGACCACTTCCATGCCTCGGCCGCCCAGCACGTAGGAAGGGCGCACCATGACGGGATAGCCGATCTTGTGGGCGATGGCCAGGGCTTCCTCCACGGTGGTGGCCATGCCGGATTCCGGCATGGGGATCTCCAGCTTTTCCATCATGGCCCGGAACAGATCCCGATCCTCCGCCAGGTCGATGACGGCGGGAGCGGTGCCCAGGATGCGGACCCCGTTCTTTTCCAGGTCGGAAGCCAGGTTCAGCGGCGTCTGACCGCCGAACTGGGCGATAACGCCCACGGGCTTCTCTTTTCGGTAAATGCTCAGCACGTCCTCCAGGGTCAGAGGCTCGAAATAAAGCTTGTCAGAGGTATCGTAGTCCGTGGACACGGTCTCCGGGTTGCAGTTGACGATGATGGTCTCGAAGCCCAGCTTCTTGAGAGCCAGAGCCGCATGGACGCAGCAGTAGTCGAATTCGATGCCCTGGCCGATGCGGTTGGGCCCGCCGCCCAGGATCATGATCTTGGGCTTGTCCGCATTCACGGGATTCTTGTCCGGCGCATTGTAGGTGGAGAAGTAATAAGCGCTGTCCTGGGTGCCGCTGACATGGACTCCCTCCCAGGTTTCCTCCACTCCCAAAGCCAGGCGCTGGCTGCGGATGTCCGCTTCGGGGACGTCCAGCAGGAGGCTCAGATATTTATCGGAAAAACCGTCCTTCTTGGCGGCGATCAGCATGTCGTCCGGCAGGGCGCAGGTTCCGCTGGCCTGGCCTTCCTTAGCCTGCCCCTTGCTGGTGCAACCATCATTGGCCTGGTTCTTGTTGGCGCAGCTTTCATAAGTATGCCCCTTGCAGGCCAGGATGGCTTCCTCTTCCTCCACCAGCTCCTTCATCTGCTCCAGGAAGTAAGTCTTCACATGGGTAATCTCGTTCAGCTCTTTTACCGTAGCGCCCTTGCGCAGCGCTTCATACAAGAGGAAGTGTCTCTCGCTGGAAGGGGTGACGAGCTTCTGGCAGATTTCTTCCTTGGTGAGCCTGGAGATCTTCGGGATCTGCCCCAGGCCGTACCGGCCGGTCTCCAGGCTGCGGATGGCCTTCTGGAAGGCTTCCTTGTAGGTCTTGCCGATGCTCATGACTTCTCCCACGGCCCGCATCTGGGTGCCCAGCTTGTCCTCGATGCCCTTGAATTTTTCAAAGGCCCACCGGGCGAACTTGATCACCACGTAATCGCCGTCTGGCACATATTTGTCCAGAGTGCCGTACTTGCCGCAGGGGATGTCCTTCAGGGTCAGGCCGCAGGCCAGCATGGCGCTGACCAGGGCGATGGGGAAGCCGGTGGCCTTGCTGGCCAGGGCGGAGGACCGGGAGGTCCTGGGGTTGATCTCGATGACGATGATGCGGTCAGTCTTGGGATCATGGGCGAACTGCACATTGGTGCCGCCGATGACCTTCACGGATTCCACGATCTTGTAAGCCTGCTCCTGGAGACGCTTCTGCACGTCCTCGGAGATGGTCAGCATGGGGGCGCTGCAGAAGGAATCCCCGGTGTGCACGCCCATGGGGTCGATATTTTCAATGAAACAGACGGTGATCATGTTGTTGTCCGCATCCCGGACCACTTCCAGCTCCAGCTCTTCCCAGCCCAGGACGCATTCCTCCACCAGCACCTGTCCCACCAGGCTGGCCTGCAGGCCTCTGGCGCAGACCACCTTCAATTCATCTCGGTTGTAAACCAGGCCGCCGCCGGCACCGCCCATGGTATAGGCGGGGCGCAGCACCACGGGATAGCCCAGGTCGTCCGCAATCTTCAGAGCCTCTTCCACACTGTAGGCCACCTGGCTCCTGGCCATCTCTATTCCAAGGGAGGTCATGGTGTTTTTGAACTCGATCCGGTCTTCGCCCCGTTCGATGGCGTCCACCTGGACGCCGATTACCTTCACATTGTACTTGTCAAGGATGCCCATCTTGGCCAGCTCCGCACAGAGATTCAGGCCGGATTGTCCGCCCAGGTTGGGCAGCAGGGCGTCGGGACGTTCTTTGGCGATGATCTGCTCCAGACGTTCCGCATTCAGGGGTTCGATGTAGGTCACGTCCGCAATTTCCGGGTCCGTCATGATGGTGGCGGGATTGGAATTCACCAGTACGATCTCATATCCCAGTTTGCGCAGGGCCTTGCATGCCTGAGTGCCGGAATAGTCGAATTCACAGGCCTGGCCGATGATGATGGGGCCGGAACCGATGATCAGGACTTTGTGTATGTCTGTTCTTTTTGGCATAAAATTTCCTCCGATGTAATCGCTTTTAGAAGCGCTTCACAGGCTGAAGCACTTTGTGCTCCGCAGGTCGAAGCTGTGCCCTCTAGTATAACATAGTTTTTGGGAAAAAGAAATACCCATGTTGAAAGTCGTAAAAATGCGTAACAGTTCAGACGCACCATTCGCAAAGCCGCACTACGTGCTTTCCGTCGCTTCGCGACTACCTTTGCTCATAAAATGGCGCTCCCTCAGCCGCCAGACATGATGGAAAATTCGTGCAAGCACGATTTTCCATCAAATCAGGCGGCTGGCTGAACTGTTACTAAAAATCCGTTGAAAATTGCAGATGAAGTGTTATAATTAACTTTAACCAGGGTCGATTCGGCGGAAAGACTGTAGAACGGTTGGACGGCCGAAAATAAACGGAATTCGGTGATTTTACTTATAAGGAGGAAGAAAAAATGGATCGTGCAATGTTGAAACAGGAAGCAAAGGATGCCATGAGGGCGGCGAATCCCCACCCGGCGGTGGTCACTCTCGCTTTCCTGGGAATCGCTGCCGTAACGGTGATCATCCTGCAGCTTGTAAGCCATCTCGGCTTGCTCGGTGCAGCTCTGGCAGGGGTATGCGGAATCGTGGTGGACGTGGCGCTGATAGGTGTCAGCTATGGTTATTATGTGTATGTATGGAAGGTCTATCACAGGGAACAGGCCGGAGTGGAAGAACTGTTTTCCCATATGGACATGCTGCTTAAGATGTTGGGGCTGTCTCTCTGGATGGGGCTTTTCGTTTATCTGTGGTCCTTGCTGTTCGTGATCCCCGGCATTATTGCGGGAATTAGATATTCCCAGGCAATTTTCGTGCTGGTGGAGCATCCGGAGATGGGCATCCGGGAATGCGTCAACGAGAGCAAAAGAATGATGCAGGGACATGTGGGAGAGTATTTCATCCTGAGCCTGTCTTTTATCCTTTGGGCTCTGCTGACCAGCGTCACCGCAGGCATTGCGGGAATCTACGTGGTTCCTTATATGTTGATTACTTTTGCGGGTTATTATGAGAAACTGAAAGGTTCGGTCTATGGAATGTCATAAAACTCAGGAAATCCTGAGGGTGTTGGATGAAGAATACGGAACCTCCAAGGAGGGCTTTTTTTACGGGGCGGACTGGCAGCTTCTTGTGGCGATCATGCTGAGCGCCCAGAGCACGGATAAGCAGGTGGATGAAGTGCTGCCCGGGCTGTGGAAAAGATTCCCGGATCTGCGGTCGGTGGCGGATGCGGACATTTCGGAAATCGAGGATCAGATCAAGAGCGTGGGCCTTTATAAAAACAAGGCGGCGAACATGAAGAAATGCTGCACCCAGATCCTGGAGGAATTTGGCGGCAAGGTTCCCATGGACCTGGAAAAGGTGGTCACCCTGGCGGGCGTGGGCCGCAAGACCGGCACCCTGTTTTTGGCGGACGCCTATGGGATTCCCGGCGTCACGGTGGACACCCATGTGTTTCGGATTTCCCACAGGATCGGCTGGGCGGAAGGGAACACGCCGGTGAAGGTGGAGCAGGAGCTGATGAAGGTCCTGCCGGAGGAACACTGGAACCGCATCAATTTCCAACTGATCTATCTTGGGCGAAGCATCTGCACCGCCAGAAAAGCCCGGTGCGGGGAGTGCCCCATCGCCCGGTGGTGCGAGAAGAGGCTGTGAAGAAAACGGCGATGAGGCGGCCGTGAAGGATGCAACCGCAATGGATGCGACCACAAGGGATGTGGCGACAAAAGATGCGGCCGAGGAAGACGAGATATTTTTTAATAAAAACGAGTTCGGATTATTTTTGGAACGCAGTGTGATTTCGGTCATGCTGCGTTTCCGTTTATCAGGTCATGAAGCGGTGAGATTCTTTTGCGTGAAGTATGATAAGCTGTGATAAGGTCTTGGGCCTTTTTTGAAATAAAAGTGTGATTCCTCTTGTGCTTTTTATAGTGGACAGCTTATAATAAATATGATGAGGTATGCAAGACATGTTGGTTTGGATCGGGATACCAACAAGGAGCTGTTGCTAAAGCATATCCGTCAGAACAATGAAGTTGGCACTCGATTGAATCTCATTTTTATTGACATTTACGGCTTGCAGGACGAGCTGACATTGGATGCGGAATGGCTTGCATATGCGGTGAAAATATCTGGGTTGTTGTGTACTACGTATCGAGTTGGGTTATATGTTTTTTGACAGGAGGCTCCCATGTTCGACCTAAACAAATTCGATGAATATAGAGAAGGTAATCGTCTGGAGGTCAAAAAGGCGGCGGAGAATATCCCTGTTTCTCTTTGGGATACCTATTCTGCCTTCGCAAATTGCTATGGCGGCATTATTATCCTTGGGATAAAAGAACGTCCGGACGGCTCCTGGTATACGACCGGCTTGAAAAATCCTGCCAAACAGCAGAAGCAGTTTTGGGATATGATCAATAACAAAGCCAAAGTGAGCATCAATCTTTTGACGGAAAAGGATGTAGAGCTTTATGAGTTAGATGGTGATGTGATCATGGTGATCCGTGTTCCCATGGCAAAGCGGGAGCAGAAGCCGGTCTATATCAATAATGACCTTATGGGCGGCACTTTTCGGCGGGATGGGGAAGGCGATTATCATTGCACCCCGGCGCAGATCAAAGCGATGCTGCGTGACCAGACGGAAGATACGATGGATATGATTCTTCTGGAAGATGTTCCGCTGGAGGAACTGAATCAGGAAACGATTCAAGGATATAGGAACCGGCATAGGACGTTGAAAGAAGGACATCCTTTTGGTCAGTTAAACGATGCGGACTATTTAAGAAGCATCGGTGCGGCCGCCCTGTCGAGAATGGACGGAAAGCTTCATCCCACGGCGGCTGGTATGCTGATGTTTGGGGATGAGTATAACATTGTGCGCCATTTTCCAGAGTATTTCCTGGATTATCGGGAAATGCTTGATCCCGCCATCCGCTGGACGGATCGCCTGCAGTCCAGTTCCGGGGAATGGTCTGGTAATTTATGCGACTTCTATTTTCGAGTGTATAATAAGATTATCAAGGATGTTAAGGTTCCGTTTCGTATGGAGGGTGGGGATCGGATCGATGATACTCCGGTTCATAAGGCGCTGCGCGAAGCCTTGGCCAATTGTTTGGTCAATGCGGATTATTATGGAACCTGTGGCGTTGTGGTCCGCAAGGAGCCGGACAAGTTGTCCCTTGAGAACCCTGGATATATTCGAACTGGAAAGACACAGATGCGTCTGGGTGGAATGTCTGATCCGAGAAATAAAGCCCTGATGAAAATGTTCAACCTAATCAATATCGGTGAGCGGGCTGGCAGCGGTGTGCCCAATATTTTCCAGATCTGGGAAGCGCAAGGGTGGACGGAGCCAGTCATTATAGAACGTTTTAATCCTGATCGGACGGTTCTGGAACTTTGCTTCGCAAAAAAAGTGCCGGAAAAAAGTGCGGAAAAAAAGTGCGGAAAAAAAGTGCGGAAAAAAACTGCGGAAAAAACAGCAGAAAAAAAGGTTACTCAAAAAACACGAGAGCAATATGGACTCATCCTTTCTGTAATGCAGTCTGATATATGGTATAAAGCGGCAGATTTTATAGAAACGGTATCTGTTGGAGAAAGGAGAATAGAGGTACTTCTTTCCGAACTTGTAGAACTCGGCAGACTGGAAAGCACCGGTTCGACAAAAGGGAAAAAATATAGACTTAAGGGAGGAAACTAGACAAAAAATAAGTTAACCTCAGGGGCAAAGGAATTCTAAACCGTAAGGTCTACTCCCATTCAGGAACCCAGCTATATCTTTCACGAGTTAACTTGCCTTTAGTATAATAGTATATGCCATGTTTGCTTGACATGAATTCATGAGGTTTTGAAGTGGAATTTTATGCCCCAAAAAGTATGAAAGAAAGTAAGCCATCATACTACTTATTAATGCAATATCAAGGGCAGGCCCGTGATATGCAAGGGTATATCTGAAAATGAGTGCGCTCGGCCTTATTCCGGCATACCGTCTCCGGAAGGCGCATATATATGTTCCGAGGATAGGGAAGGGAGCGGTCAAAATGACCATTCCATTGGAGGAAACGACAAAAGATCGAATCAGAAAAGGAGGAAGGCTGGCGGGCACTGCGGTTTTCCTCCTTTCCATGTTTTTTGTGGGAAGAGCCGTGGGGTACGTGCAGCAGGCGGTGGCGGCCTCCGCTCTGGAAGGGGATGTGGTTCTGGAGGAAGAGAACTGGGGCCTGGGCTTTGGAAAAGAAGGCACCCGGCCTGCGGGCAACGCTTCTGCGGAGGAACTGGGGAAATATGACGCCTATTACATAGGGAGCGATGGGGAGAAAAAGATTTATCTGACCTTCGACTGCGGCTACGAGAACGGCAACACTCCGGCGATTTTGGATGCGCTGAAAAAGCATGACGTCAAAGCCACTTTTTTCGTGGTGGGGCACTTTCTGGAATCTGCGCCGGAGCTGGTGAAGAGGATGGTGGAAGAGGGGCATACCGTGGGCAACCATACCTATCACCATCCGGATATGGCTTCTATTTCCAGCCGGGAGAAATTTCAGGAAGAAATGGATCTGACGGCGGAGGCCTTCCAGGAACTGACCGGGCAGGAAATGGCCCCCTATTATCGACCGCCCCAGGGAAAATACAGTCAGGAAAATCTCCAAATGGCCAAAGATCTGGGCTATGCCACTTTTTTCTGGAGCCTGGCTTACGTGGACTGGAACGTGGACAGCCAGCCCAGTCATGAGGAGGCCTTTGAAAAGCTTTTGGGCAGAATCCATCCGGGAGCCCTGGTGCTGCTGCACAACACCTCTCAGACCAACGGGGAGATTCTGGACGAACTTTTGACGAAATGGGAGGAGATGGGGTATTCCTTCGGAACCCTGGAGGAAATCTGCGGGAAGTGATATGTTAGGAATCTTTGGAAAGAAGGAGCCTGCGGCGTTGGCCGCAGGCTCCTTCTTAAAACTCTTCCTTTTTCGCCGGAAGCTTTTCCGCTGGAAAAATGCTTACCCTTCGATGGCGATATACTTTTTGGATTCCACGGCCTTCTGCTCCACCTTGGGCAGGGACAGGCGAAGGATGCCGTCCTCGTACTTGGCGTGGATGTCTTCTTCCTTCAAATCCTCGCCTACATAGAAGCTTCTGCTCATGCTTCCCGCATAACGTTCCCTGCGGATATAGCGGCCGTTCTTGTCCTGCTCGTCCTTGTCCACGCCCTTGGTGGCGGATACGGTCAGGCAGCCGTTCTCCAGCTGGAGCTGCAGATCTTCTTTTTTGAAGCCGGGCAGATCAATGTCCACTTCATAGCCGTTTTCCGTTTCCCGGACGTCGGTTTTCATCATGTTCTTCGCATGCTTTCCGTACAGGGGGTTCTTCTCATTTCCCCTGCGGTCTTCCCAGAAATCTCTTCCGAACGGGAAATCCTCAAACCAATCATCAAACAAATTCTCTCCAAATACGCTGGGCATCAACATAATAATCTCCTTTCCTGATGGCCTTTGCCATCGAAACAAAATCGGACAATTCCGAAGTGTGGTTGTTACTATTAGAACATTTCCCAGGAAGGACTTTTTTATTCGGAAGATTTCATTTTCTTCCGGAGGCCTCCTTTTCGGGAGTTCCCTTTCGGAAGTCTTTCCGGGAGTTCTCCTTCAAGGTTTCTATCCTGTTCCCTTGTTCTACATGTAATATAGCACGCATTATTAGCACTGTCAATAGGTGAGTGCTAAAACGATGATTAAGTATTTCTAAAAATCCCATAAAATAAGTCCGGAACTAATTAATAAGTGCATATAATGTCTGTGCAAAATACGTACATTTTCTACGTTTTCTTGACGCTACGTAAAACAAGTGTTATTATGGGGTTGTAAGCAGGAGACTAAGTAACCAGTAACAATCATTTTCAATTGAACGGACAAACGCCTTTTAATATCACGGCAGTAGAAGAGGCCATGGAAAATGACAACCAGAAAACTGAATAACCCCATTTTAAAACCATATAATACCTATGAAAGGAAGTGTAACTATGAGCAATCGTGAACTTGCCAAAAACTTGATTGACCAAATACCGGAAAGCAAACTGTTTTATATTATTTCTTATCTGCAAGGGGCGGCTATACCAGAAGAGACTCCGAATGCCGAAACGCTGGAGTCTATGGCAGAACTGGAGGCTGGCGGCGGTATCCGATTTACCGGTAGTACCGAAGATTTATTTGCAGAACTGGCAAAGGAGGACTGACTGTGCTTGATGTTCGTTATTCGACCAAATTCAAAAAGGATTTTAGGGCATGTCAAAAACGTCATTGCAATATGCTATTATTACAGCAGGCGATTAACACGCTTCGAATACCGGTTCCGTTGCCTGCCAAAAACAAAGATCATAATCTGACCGGAAATTACATAGGGTTTCGTGAATGTCACATTGCCCCTGATTGGTTATTGATATACAAACAAACCGACAGCGAATTGCTGCTTGATCGCACCGGTACACACTCCGACTTATTCGATATATAAATCTCTATCATGTATATGGCAAAGAACCGTATATCTCCTGATCGCATTATCAAGCGCTTCCCTTTTCCCCTGTTATGCTGTTTTATTATATGACGAAGCATAAAACTATTACTTATATATACCAAGAGGTGAGTGCTAAAACAACGGTGAAGGATTTCTAAAAATCTCATAAACAGAAATGCCCGATTTATAAAATATTGCCGGGGTACTTTCTTTATGTGCGGTTCTGTGGTATTCTTAATCATGACGTGCGTGCTGTTGCTTCGTGCATTGCTGTTAATTGTGACGTACATTACTTTATAGAAGAGAGAGGGAGAAAAAATGGTCAGACATGTGATCGTGTGGAAATTGAAGGAAGGATTTACTGCGGAGGAAAAAGAAAAAATCAAGGCGGAAATCAAGGCGGGCCTGGAGGCGCTGGCGGGCCGGATCCCGGGTTTGCTCAATATCCGGGTATATACTCAGGGGCTGCCCAGCTCCACGTCGGACCTGATGCTGGATTCCGAATTTGAAAGTGCGGAGGCCCTGAAGGCTTATTCCGTGCATCCGGCGCATGTGGCGGTGGCCGATGGGAAGGTGCGTCCCAACGTGGCTGTGAGGTCCTGTTTTGATGTTGAAGTACCGACAGGAAAATAACGGAAGCACCGGTGGGAAAATGGAGAGAAGCGCTAATGGAAAATAACGAGAAGTATCATCGGGAAAATGGCGAGAAATATTAACCGGAAAATAACGGGAAGAGTGGAGAGGTACAAATGATATGACCTACAATCCTGCGCAGCAGACCCTGCTGCTTGTCATTTATGGATTTCTGGCCTGGGCGGCGGAGGTGGTGTACTTTGCCGTTCGGGAGAAAAAGTTCGTGAACCGGGGACTTTTGTCAATCCCTCTCGATCTGGGGGTAGGCATCGTTTTTTCCAACAGCGCATTGATCCTGCCCACCATGGGGCGCAATTATGCGGGGATGTATTTCATCGTGTTCGCCAATCTGGTGATCACCAGGGCCCTGCTGGGCTTTTTGAGCGGAAGGGTCACCCGCAACGCCAGATGGCTGGAGGCAGCGCCTAACGGAACGGGGCGGAACATTTTGTCCAATGCGGCAGCGGCAGCGGCGATCCTGGTGACTTATCTTTTGCTGCAGCCCCTGCTGATGGTAGTGATGGAACTGATCCCTCCGTTGGTGTTGCGTATTTTTCATATTGCGGTATGGGCTCTGATTCTTTTGGATCTGGTTGCGGTGCTGGCCGCCGTGAGAAGGGGCCGGGAAACCTCCGGGCAGAAGAGGCGGCAGGGGCGGATGGAGAAAATTGCGGCTGACCTTTCCCGATTCGTGTGGGAGAGACTGGAAAAGGCTTATCCCGGCATCAGCGACGAGGAGAAGCGCAGCGACATCGTGTTCGCCCGGGGCATGAACCTGGACAAGATTGTCTGGGTGTTCCTGATCTCCGCTTTCCTGGGGGATATCGTGGAGACCTTCTATTGTAGGTTCGTGGGAGGCGTCTGGATGAGCCGTTCCAGCGTGGTTTTCGGGCCCTTCAGTTTCGTCTGGGGTATCGGGGCCGTGCTATTGACCGTGAGCCTGATCCGCCTCAAGGATAAAAATGACCGCTGGGTGCTTCTGGCCGGAGCCCTTCTGGGCGGAGCCTTTGAATACGCCTGCAGCGTGTTCACGGAGATCGTCTTCGGCAAGGTGTTCTGGGATTACAGCCACATGCCTTTGAACATCGGCGGGCGCACCAACGTGCTGTTCATGTTTTTCTGGGGAATCCTGGGACTGATCTGGGTCAAGATCGCATACCCGCCTTTGGATCGGCTGATCGAAAACTTCCCGCCCGTGGCGGCCAAGACGCTGACCTGGTTGATCGTGGCCTTGATGACCCTGAACGGCCTGTTCACGGCGGCGGTGCTGGTCCGTTACAACGAGCGCAAGGTGGATCCAGAGCCCTCCGGCATGCTGGAGGAAATGATCGACGCCAATTATAATGACGATTATGTGGAGAACCGCTGGCAAAACATGAAAAGTGCGGAACCCTGAGCCTGAGGAAGCCTGAGTTCGCAGAGAACTTGCAGAGAATGTGCGAAGGAATCAGGCCGGTCAAAATTAGCCAAGGGAGTGCTCTTCGGAATAGGTATGTGAGACTTGCCGAAATTGGCGAAGATTTGCGAAGGCGGCAGATGTGACGCAGATTGTCAGAACGCATCGGAAAGGCGGATCAATGTCTGAGAAACGAATTGCGGGGAAAGGAGCCCAAGCCCCATTCCCCTGGCCATCCTTTTTGAAAAATCTGGCGGCGGTGGCGGTGCCCATCGCCCTGCAGAACCTGCTGACCACCACGGCCAGCATGGTGGACACCATGATGGTGGCCCCCTTGGGAGAATTGTCCGTGGGGGCCCTGGGATTGTGCGCTCAGTTTTCCTCCCTGATGTTCTCCGGATATTGGGGATTCGTGGGCGGCGGCATGCTTTTTATCTCCCAGTATTGGGGTTCCAAGGAGGACGATGGCATTGAACGTTCCTACGGGATCACCCTGACCTGCATGATGACGGTGGCGGCCGTCTTCGGCTGCCTGGCCATTTTCGCCCCTGGGGTAGTCATGGGGCTTTATACGGACAAAAAGGCGATTCAGGAGATCGGAATCCAATATCTGCGGATCGTGGGCTTCGCCTATTTCCTGCAGGTGCTGTCCATGGCCATGAGCAGTCTGCTGCGGGGGACGGAGCGGGTGAAGATTCCCATGATTGCCTCGGTGGCTTCCGTGGGAACGAATCTGTTTTTGAACTGGGTGTTCATCTACGGCCATCTGGGAGCGCCGGCCCTGGGGATCCGGGGCGCCGCTCTGGCCACGACCTGTGCGGCGGTGGTGAACGTGTGCACCATTTATCTGCTGGCGGGCCTGATCAAATATCCTTACTTGTTCCATGTGAAAGGGCATTTCGCCTGGACCAGGGAACACCTGAAAAATTATTTCCGGAAATGCTTTCCCATCCTCTGCAACGAGATCCTGGTGGGGGTGGGCAATATGCTCATCAACGTCACCCTGGGGCGGCAGACGGAGCAAGTGATCGCAGCCCTGGCGGTGTTCCGCACCATTGAAGGGCTGATCATCGGTTTCTTCGCCGGTTTCTCCAATGCGGCCTCCATCCTGGTGGGAAAATGCGTGGGAGCCGGGGAACTGGATACCGCCTATCAGCGGGCCAAGCGCCTGGTCTATCTGTGCAGCGGCGTGATCTTGGCGGCGGATCTGTGCGTGTGGGCAGTCCACAAGCCCCTGCTTACGGGCATGAGCTTGTCCGGGGAGTCCTATGAGGCCGGGGTGCGGCTCCTGCTCATCTACGGGGTGGCCAGCGTGATCCGGATGGGCAACTGGATCCAGAACGACACCTACAGGGCCTCCGGCGATGCGGTATACGGCACCGTGCTGGAGATCGTGTTCATGTATGTGATGGTGCTCCCCTGTGTGCTGACTTCCGGCTTTCTCTTGAAGCTCCCCTACGCCGTCGTGCTTCTTTGCTGCTACATTGACGAGCCCATCCGCTATGTGCTGATGCAGATTCATCTGTACTCCGGCAAATGGATTCGGCCCGTGACGGAGCTGGGCAAGGCCGCCCTGCCGGGATTCCGGGCGAAACACGGGAAGCCCCATGTGGGCGGGAAAATGCGGCAATACACCTCCATTGGTCGATGACTAAGTTAGTAGATCGTGAGTTAGTAGTTTATAAGTATGTTATGCGCATGGGAAAAAGGGAGCGGACTATGGAAGAAAAAGAACAAGCCCTGGAAGAGAAGGAACAGATTTTGAAAGAAAAAGAACAGACCGTGGAGGAACTGGTGTGGAAAATCGCCCAGTCCGGTTCCCAGGAAAAAATTGACGACATCATGCGGGGATATATGAGGCTGATGACGTATTATAACTGTGCGATCCGGGAGATTGAGACCAAGTTCCATGTGATGAATGCGGAGCTTTCCCTGCAGTATGACCGGAATCCCATCTGCGCCATCAAGTCCCGGGTAAAGCGCCCCAAGAGCATTCAGGCGAAGCTGATGCAGAGACAATGTCCCCTGACGCTGGAATCCATCGAGAAAAATCTGAATGACATTGCCGGGATCCGGGTGGTGTGTTCCTTCGTGGAGGACGTCTATGCCATTGCGGAGTCTCTGCTGAAGCAGGACGACATCCGCCTGATTCAGAGGAAAGATTATATCCGGGAGCCCAAGCAGAACGGTTACCGGAGCCTGCACCTGATCGTGGAGATCCCTATTTTCCTGACGAGAGAGAAGAGGAACATGAAGGTGGAAATTCAGCTTCGGACCATCGCCATGGACTGCTGGGCGGATCTGGAACATCAGCTCCGATACAAGAAGGATGCGCTTTTTACGGCGGAAATGGACGATCAGCTCAATTACTGCGCCCGGCTGTGCGCCGCCCTGGACGGACAGATGAGCAGCCTGGGCAGAGCCGTGGGGATCTTCGAGGAAAATCTGTAGAAGACGGCATGCCAGCAGGAAAAATGGAATGCCAATGTGAAAGCCCGGCATGTCAACGGGAAAAATCGAAATTCCAACAGGAAAAATCGGAATGTCAACGTGAAAGCCCGGCGTGCCAGCGGGAAAAATTGGCATGTCAACGGAAAAATCGGTTGCAGCGGAACCGCAAAAAGGTTACAATGGAGCTGTGAAAGCTCTCATGAAAGGAGACAAAACCATGAAAAAAGAATTTGGCGTAAAGCCCTATTTGTTCCCCATGCCGACTTATATGATCGGCACCTACAACGAGGATGAGACCGTGGACGTGATGATGATGGCCTGGGGCGGCATCTGTGCGGAGGACATGGTGGCCCTGAACCTGGAGGAGGCCCACAAGACGGTGGCCAATCTGCGGGCCAGAGGAGCCTTCACCCTGGCCATTCCCGGAGAGGATACCCTGAAGGAATCCGACTATCTGGGCATCGTCAGTTCCAATGACGTGGCGGACAAATTCGCCAGAACCGGCCTTCATGCCACGAAGAGCGACAAGGTGGATGCGCCGGTGATCGAGGAATATCCGGTGACGCTGGAATGCAAGGTGGAAAAAATGGAAGAGGAACCTTACGGCCTCCGGGTCCTGGGCCGGATCGTGAACGTGCTGGCCGATGAAAAGGTGCTGGATGACCTGGGCCGGATCGATGTGGGCAAGCTCCATGCCTTCGTGTTCGACCAGATGCGGAACGGTTACTATGCCATCGGAGAGAAGGTCGGCCAGGCCTGGAACAGCGGTGCGCAGTTCATGCCGAAGCCGTGAGGAAGTCGTGAAAACGCAGGAAAATTGCGGAATTGATTCCAAAGAGGTGGCGAAAACGCCTCAAAACGACTAAAACGATGATGGAAGTGCCTCAAAACGAAGCGCCCGTTTCCCATGCAGCTGACACATTCAGCCGCCGGAAACGGGCGCTTGTTTTGTACTTTGAAGTTCTAATCAGCTTATCTTGATAAATAGGTGAAGGGAGTCCAATAGCGCAAAATATAATCCCCATCGATTTCGTTATTTAGAAACCGTTTTAATTCATTCAATTCGTCAAAAAATTCTTTTTGCCTGCGGATATTTTCTGGTTTCTGTACTAAAAGATGAATCAATTTAGAAACCTTGTCAAAATAAAAATCACTGTAATCATTCTGAGAAATTCCATCTAAAAAATTTTGCCTGCTATTGACACATCTTTTTACATCACCGGCGATATTGGATAACTGGATAAACGTTGGAAGTGAATTCCATTGGGAATCTGTCATTTGGGGGTTCTCCTTACTCCTTATATGATCCATTGTTTGAGTATTTCAAAAAGTTCAGCTATCAGTTTTTCGTCTGTAAGCAACCTTCCGTTAAAAGCGGTTCCTAGCTCTCTGTTTCGTGCAATGTTTGGATGTGCTTCCCAAAGAATCCGTATAGGATCTAAAAGGATATCACCGCCATAAATATTTTGACTTTCGCCTACTTCATCTATCAGTTCATATTCCATATCAATATGAAATTCTTGATCAATGGAGATTGTACGTGTCGGTTTGTGAATGCAAAATTTTATTCGATCCGGGTAATATTGGTTGGAATTTTTAATTAAGTCCTCTAAATATACCTTATTCTTTAAAATCATGGTTTTCTCCCTAATTACACCTTAGAACATACACTAAGCTTCGAACGGCACTACGTCCTTGACCGCTTCCTTGGGATAAATGCGGGCGTCCCCGCTGTCGATGTCGATCAGCACGTAGCGGTTGTTGCCCATGCCGAGCTCCTTCATATAGGAAAGCTGCCTGTGGCCGTGCCGACTCTGGATCCGCTCCACCAGGTCGGCGTGATCCTTTTCATCCAGGGCGTAAACCAGATCCACGGAAGCCTGGTCCGCCGCCAGGATATCCACGGAGGCCACGATGCCGATGTTGGGCGTTACCACGGGCAGGGCCTCGCAGCCCTCGCAGTCGCAGGAAACGGACATGTTGCGCAGCACGTTCACATAGGCGATGTTTTGGCCGAAATGGTCCACCACTGCCTTGGTGGATTCCGTCATGCGCTCCATGAGTTCCTCTGTGCCGATGTCGAAAGGATCCCTGGAACCGATGGAGGTATGAATCATGCCCTTGCCGATGCGTCCGTCCGCACAGCCGATGCCCAGATTTTTGTTGGAACCGCCGAAGCCGCCCTTTATATGCCCCTTGAAATGGGTGAGGGCCAGCAGGGAATCATAATTTGCGATGTGCTCGCCCATGGACATTTCCGTGAACCACTTGCCGCCTTTTACGGGAAGCATCACGGTGCCGTTCTCGTCCATGATGTCCACGGGACAGAAGTCCCAGCCGTTTACTTTCAGCGTCTCCCGATGCCCCTCGGTGGTGTAGCGGTCGCCCTCGTAATAGGTGTTGGTTTCCACGATGACGGCTTCCGGAAGATCCTTTTGGATCAGCTCTTTAACCCAGGGCCTGGGAATGATGTTGGGCCCGTTCTTTTCTCCGGTGTGCAGCTTCACCGCCACTTTGCCCACAAGGTGCTCGCTCACCCTCTCATAGATCCTGCATAATCCTTCTGCGCTCAAATCTCTTGTAAAATAAACGATGGACTCGTTGCCAGTGCGTTCCTCATAGGGGACATAACGATTGCCGCCCGTGCCGGGCTGGATTTTTGCATATGCCATTTGCTGACCTCCTGGTAAAATATTTACTTGGTATATAATGATAATTTCCAGATATCTATATTATATAATGAAAGGGAGGAAGTTCGTCAAGATTTTCTTGCAAGATATTTTCATCGGCGGTAAAATACACCAACATATTATTGCCCCGTTTCACAAAAAATAATGGCGTAACCGTTTATTTGCAAAAGAAATAAGATGGATGGCTATTTCCCATCTCGGGACTTTGTGCTGTCGCACAAAGTCCCTTAAATTCAAATGTCGCCCTTGCTCCCCGAGCGGGGCGGACGTTGTGCGTCTGGTGCCGTGTCTTTTATCAATTATATAAATCTGAATTTACAAATGTAAATATTCAAATAAAAATGGATTCCCATCTGTAAAAAACAAAATTTCCTTGAAAGAGAATTTTAAGGTGTGAAAATGCACATTTACAGCACTGATATTTAGGAATTTTAAACAAATATGCACATACAAAATTTACATTTATGACAAAAATGATTTTTTCATAAAATTACATATTGAATAAATGTAAAAATCGAGTATAATAGCCTTAACAAATTTTTAGGAATTGGGAGGCACAAAATATGGAGAAAAAGCAACGTGTCAAATTGGCTCTTGCTGCTCTGCTGGCAGTCGCCCTCGTGGTGTCTGTGATCCTGGCCGTGGTGTCACCTTACGGGGGTGATTACAGCCGGGACAATGCGTCCAAGATCCTGGAAGGGAATCAGACGGAAGACGGGACCGGCATCCGTCTTCTGGCGCAGGATGCCGAATATCAAGGAGAGACCGAGGAAGAGGCGGACGGTGCGATCCTCCTCTCCAAGAACTCCGGCAGCGCACAGTGGAGCTTCCGGGTGGAGGAAGCCGGCGATTATTACCTGAAGGCCGGCTACATGGCTCTGGAAGGCAATGGCCAGGATCTGGAATTCAACGTTCTGGTGGACGGCCAGAGAATAGGAGGAGAGGAGGCGGCGACCCTGACCCGTATCTGGACGGATTCCGGAGTATTCCAGAAGACGGCGGCGGGCGATGAGATCCGTCCCACCCAGTCCGAGGCGAGCCTGTGGATGGAGGAACCTTTCCGTTTGGGGAAGAAAGACCGGATTTCCGTCGGCCTGGAAGCCGGTGAGCACACCCTTTCCGTGGAGAGCACCAGCCAGTCGGCTCTGCTGAACTACGTGGAATGGTATCAGGAGAGTTTTCCTTCCTATGAGGAGTATCTGGCGGGAACGTCCGGAAATGCGGCGGATGCCGGCTTCTTCCTGCAGGTGGAAGGAGAGACTCCGAGTCTGAAATCTTCCTCCCAGCTGTATGCGATCTACGATCGTTCCAGCCCGTATACCCTTCCGTACCACGCCACTTGCCTGCGGTACAACACCATCGGCGGCACCAACTGGTCGGACAGTGGACAGTGGGTGGAATGGCAGATCGAAGTGCCCCAGGACGGCTACTATCAGCTGGGACTTCGGTACAGACAGAATGAAAACAAGGGGCAGAGCAGTCTTCGCAGACTGGAGATTGACGGACAGGTGCCCTTTGAAGAAGTGAAAGAGATTCCTTTTGAGTACGACGTGGACTGGCAGACCCGGTTCCTGGGCAGCGGAGAGGAGCCTTACCGCTTCTATCTGACGGCCGGAACCCACACCCTCCGGATGGAGGTGGTCTTGGGAGAGGCCAGACAGGTGGCGGATCGGATGGAGCAGACCCTGTACGACGTGAACTCCCTGTACCGGGAGATCATCATGATCACGGGCACTTCTCCCGATGTTTACCGGGACTACGCTCTGGAGACGGCCATTCCCGATCTGCTGGATAAGCTGAACAAGAGTCTTACGGAAATCCAGGCATACATAGATTATCTGGAATCCCGCTACGGGGAAGGGTGCTATTCTTCCAGAATTCTGACCCAGCTGGAGACCCAGTTCGTTTCCTTCCTGGATAAGCCCTACACCATCGCCAATCGTCTCTCCGTGTTCAAGACCAACATCGAGGCCCTGGCGGAGTGGATCCTGGAATTTGAGGAGCAGGCCCTGCAGGTGGATTACCTGTACGTGACGGGGGTGGGAGCCTCCAATCCCGTGGCGGAGAGCTCCTTCTTCGGCAGGATGGGACATGAGCTTCGGACCTTCTTCGGTTCTTTCTCCCATTCTTATAATGAAGTGGCTTCGGAAGGGGATGGACAGACCACGGCTTCCCTGACCATCTGGATGGGCAAGGGCCGTGACCAGGCCAACGTGATGAAGCGTCTGATCGACGTGTACTTCACGCCCAATACGGGAATCAGCGTCAACATCAGCCTGGTGGAGGGCGCTCTGGTGAAGGCCACCCTGGCGGGTCAGGGACCGGACGTGAACATCTTCACCACCAGAGGAGAGGCCATGAACCTGGCCTTCCGGGGAGCGGTGACGGCCCTGGACGGCATGGACGGCTTCGACGACCTGGCGAAGGAGTATTCCGACAGCGCCTTCGTCCCTTATGAGTATGACGGAAGCACCTATGCGATCCCTGAGACGCAGGAGTTCTACGTGATGTACGTGCGCACGGACGTGTTCGAGGATCTGGGCATTTCCATTCCCGAGACCTGGGAGGATCTGATGGCCCTGCTGCCGATCCTGCAGTCCAACAGTCTTTCCATCGGACTGCCTTACACGGACGGCTACGCTACCATGAACAACGGTATCGGAACCATCAACCTGCTTCCCACGCTGCTGGCCCAGAGGAACATCCCCATCTACGTGGATTCGGAAGAGGGGACGGTGACCAGCCTCACCAATGCGGACGCTTATGACGCTTTTGAACAATGGGTGAACTTCTACGTGCAGTACGATTTCGACCTGTACAAGGATGACTTCAACCGGTTCCGGACCGGAGAGATGCCCATCGTCATTTCCAGCTACGCCCTGTACAACAACCTGTCCGAGGCGGCGCCTGAGATCGCCGGACAATGGGTGATGGCTCCCATTCCCGGAACCAGGCAGGCGGACGGAAGTCTGAACCGGGCCACCAGCGCCAGCGGCACCTGCAGCATCCTGCTGGATAACTGCGAGAATAAGGAAGCGGCCTGGGAATTCATGAAATGGTGGAGCAGTGCGGAAGTGCAGCAGATGTATTCCGCGGAGATCGAGACAGAGCTCAGCACCCTTGGAAGACATACCCCGGCCAACCTGGAGGCCTTCCGGAAGAGCTACTGGACGGATGACGAGAAGGAACTGCTCCTCAGTCAGTGGGAGAACGTGGTGGAAGTGCCCGAGATCCCGGGTGGCTATTACGTGTCCCGTAACGTGGACAACGCCTTCCGTCAGGTGTATTACAACGGAGAAAATACCAGAGACACTCTGTATTACTGGATGAATGCGGTCAACGAGGAGCTGCTGCGCAAGCAGGATCAGCTGAAGGCCAGGAAAGGAGAGTAACAGATGCAGTTGAAGAAGAAAAACATATTCGCCAGGATCGTGGATTATTTCAAACACTACCGGACCAGCTGGCTGATGATGCTGCCGTTCCTGATCTTTTTCGGGATCTTTACCATCTTTCCCGTGGTGTTGTCCGTGATCTTGAGCTTTACGGATTACGATATGGTGCAGGCCCCGCTCTTCCTGGGGCTGGAGAACTACCTGCAGGTATTTTTGAATGATGAATACTTCATCGTGGCATTGAAAAACACCCTGGTCTTTTCCATCATCCTGGGACCCGCCAGCTATGTGATCTGTTTCCTGGTGGCCTGGCTGATCAATGAACTCAAGCCCCTGGCCAGGGCCCTGGTGACGGCCCTGTTCTACATTCCCACCATCGTGGGCGCGGCGGGCTGGAGCGTCTGGAAGCTGATCTTCAGCTCCGACCAGTATGGATTGATCAATGGTTTCCTGATGAAGTTCGGACTGGTCAACGAGCCTATCGGCTGGCTGACGGACGAGGCCTACATCATGCCGGTGCTGATCATCGTGCAGTTGTGGATGAGTATGGGCATCAGCTTCCTGACCTTCATCGCCGGTTTCCAGAACGTGGATAAGACCCTTTACGAAGCGGGCATGATGGACGGCATCAAGAACCGGTTCCAGGAATTGTGGTACATCACCATTCCCACCATGGCCAACCAGATGATCTTCGGTGCGGTCATGCAGATCGTCAACTGTTTCGCGGTGGGCGACGTGTCCGCCACCCTGGCGGGCCTGCCCAGCACCGGGTATGCCGGAGAGACCATCGTGACCCATATCATGGACTACGGCAACCTGCGTTTTGAATTCGGTTATGCCTGCGCCATGGGCGTGATCCTGGTGGTGATGATGCAGTATTCCAAGAAATTCGTGACCTGGCTGATCGGCCGGATGGGGCATTAGGAGGGCAAAGCGGTGATCAAGATCAAAATGAAGAAAAAATTGGGAATCGACAACAGACGTTCCAAAATCGGCAATGGACTGGTGATCTTCCTGCTTCTGGTCCTGGGAGCCTTCATGGCGTTCCCTCTATATTATACGGTGATTCAGTCCATCAAACCCTCTGAGGAGCTGTTCCAGTTTCCTCCGAGACTGTACGTGCTGAGGCCCACCGGTGAGCACTATACGGAGCTGTTCCAGCTCATGTCCAACCTGTGGGTGCCTTTTTCCAGATATCTGTTCAACACCCTGATGGTGTCCCTTTTGGGCACGGTGCTTCACATACTGCTGGCGGGAATGGCGGCCTATCCTCTGGCCAAGCACAATTTCCCCGGCAAGGACGCACTTTTCGGCATCATCCTACTGGGCCTGATGTTCGTGGGACAGGTGACCTTCCTGCCTTCCTTCATTATCATCGCCAAGCTGAACATGCTGAATACCTACTGGGCCTATATCCTGCCCAACATCGGTGTGTCCCTGGGGCTCTTCCTGATGAAGCAGTTCATCGAGCAGCTTCCGGATTCCCTGATCGAGGCGGCCAGGATCGATGGCGCTTCCGAATGGAAGATTTATTTCAATCTGATCCTGCCCAACGTGAAGCCTGCGGTGCTGACAGTGTTCATTTTCCAGTTCGTCAATATCTGGAACGGCCTCTCCAAGGAGCTGGTCTATGACGAACAGCTGAAGGTGGTGAAGGTGGCCCTGGAACAGATCAGCGCCTCCAACGCCTATGCGAGAATGGGTTCCGGCATGGCCGGTTCCGTGCTTCTGATGATTCCGCCCATCGTTGTGTTCGTTCTGACCCAGCGGAACGTGGTGGAGACTATGACATTTGCAGGACTGAAGGAGGGATGATATGAAAAAATATCTGATTCGCAGTCTTTGTGCCTGCGCTGGCCTGGCCCTGTTCACTCTTTCCTCTGCCCGGGTGCAGGCCCAGTCCAATTTCAACAGCTATACCTATGATGAATGGGAAGAATCCGTGGCCGCTCCCGCAAGCTACGAGCCGGTGATGGCCCTCAACGGGTTCCAGATCGGTTCCGGACCCTTGAACACGCCCCAGGACTTCTTCATGGATGACAATGGCCATCTCTACGTGGCGGATACCGGCAACAACCGGATCCTGATCCTGGATGCGGATCTGAATCTCCTGGAGACCATAGAGACGGTGCAGATGAACGGGGAAGAGCTTCCCCTGACGGACATTGAGGGCTTGTACGTGACGGAAGAGGGCGTGATCTACGCTTCCCAAACCTCCTCCAACCGGATTCTGATCATTCGGGACGGCAGTGTGGAGAGCACCATCGAAAAGCCGGTGAGCAACCTGATCTCGGATGATTTCATCTTCTCCCCCACCAAAGTGGGCGTGGATATGTACGGCAGGGCCTTCGTGCTCTCCCAGGGCTGCTACAGCGGTCTGCTCCAGTTCGACACGGACGGAAGCTTCATGGGCTTCTTCGGGGCCAACAAGGTGGAAGCCACGGCGGACGTGATCTTCAATTATATGTGGAAGAGCATTCTTTCCGATAAGCAGAGAGCCGCCATGACCAGCATCCTTCCCATAGAATATTCCAACGTGGACTGCAGCAAGGACGGTTTCGTCTATACCTCCACGGTAGGAACCCAGCTTCCCAAGAGCCAGATCAAGAAGCTGAACCCCCAGGGCAACAACATTTACTTCGGGGTAGGCAACGAGGAGATCAACTTCGGGGACGAGGAGTTCCAGTATACCAGAGGAGCTGCCAATTATCCTTCCTTTATCGACGTCAAGGTCAACGAAAATGATTTCGTCTTCGGCATCGACCTGACCAGCGGCAGGATCTTCGAGAGGGATCAGGAAGGGGAACTGGTGGCAGTGTTCGGCGGCATGGGAAACCAGCTGGGAACCTTTACCACGCCTGTGGCGGTGGAGGTCTACGGACACAGGGTTTACGTGCTGGACCGTCTGAAGAACAATATCACGATCTTTGAACCTACGGAATACGGCAGCCTGGTGGAAGAGGCCATCTGCCTGTACAACGAGGGTCTCTATCCCCAGTCCGGAGAGCTTTGGGGCAAGGTGCTGGACAGAAACGCCAATTCCAAGCTGGCCTACAACGGTCTGGGCAAGGTTTACGCCCAGGAAGAGGAATACACGGACGCTTTGCAGTACCTGCGCCACAGCGGGGACCGCTACAGCTACTCCCGTTCCTTCGCCAAGAACCGTCTGGTAACGGTCAGAGCCTTCGGGCCGGTGGCGATCATAGGTCTGATCGTGGTAATCGTGGCAGTCAGAGTGGTCCTGCGGATAAAAAGGAGGGCTAAGAAATGAAGTTAGAGAGAAAAACGGCCAGTAATCCGTTCTACACCGTGATGCATCCCTTCGATGCCTCCTATGATATCCGCTTCAAGGGAAAAGGGAATGCTCCGGCTTCCGTCGTCATTCTGGCGGTACTGTTCCTCACGACCATCTTCCAGCGCCAGAATACGGGATATATTTTCAACTACAATAACCTGAGCGACCTGAACGTGTTCCTGCAGTTCGCCACGGCGATCCTTCCCTTCCTGTTGTTCGTCATCGCCAACTGGATCGTGGCCATGCTTTTGAACGGCACGGGAAGAATGCGGGACATCTGGATCTATACCGCCTATTGCCTGGTGCCCTTTATCCTGGGCAACATCCTGGGAGTGCTCCTGAGCAACGTGCTGGTCATGGAAGAACCCTTCGCCAGCTACGCCCAGGTGTTCGGCGCCGGATGGAGCCTGGTGGTGCTGTTCATCGGACTGATGGTCATGCACGAGTACAATTTCGTGCGGAACGTGTTCAGCTTCGCCTGCACCGTCTTCGTGATGTTTATCCTGTTGTTCGCCATCATGCTGGTGGGCAGCCTGGCGTCTGATTTCTACAACTTCGTGGCTACCATCGTCCGCGAAGTCCTGTTACGAGTGAGTTAGGGGGTGTGAACATGAAGAAAAAAATTTGGAAAACTTTGTTTCAGGCCCTGTTTGTTTTGATTCTGTTCGGATGCTTCGTGGGAATGCTGGTCTTCCTGAACGATGCCAGCGATGACGTGGAAGAAAACGTCATGACCTGGGCGCCCGAGGTAATGGAAGGGTATTCGGACCAGTGGGAGACCGTTGCGGAGAACGACAATCTGAAACTGCTCTTCCAGCCCTCCACCACCCAGCTGATCCTGGAGGACAAGAGCACCGGGACCCAGTGGAGAAGCAATCCGGAAAACGCCGCGGAGGACAGCGTGGCCTTCGGGCAGAACAAGACTCTGGTGCAGTCCCTGCTGAACGTGGACTACGTCAATGACCAGAGCAACTTCTACACCATGAACAGCTTCCAGGGTTCGGTGCAGAAGAAGACCTATACCTATGAATACCAGGAAAACGGAGTGATGGTCAACTGGATGTTCCCGGACGGAGGCTTTGAGATCCCCTGCTACTTCGGCATCGAGAAGGATCGCTTCGTGGCCCGGGTGCTGACGGAGCAGATCGTGCAGCACGGCCTCCTGCAGGTGTCCAAAGTCGCCCTCCTGCCCTTCTTCGGAGCCGGTTCCATGGAGGATGAAGGCTACATGGTGGTGCCGGACGGCTCGGGAGCCCTGATTAACTTCAACAATCAGAAGCAGGCCTATGTGTCCTATACCCAGACCGTGTACGGAAGGGACCTGGCCCTGAACCTGCAGAACAATACCCTGGTGACCCAGGATGCGACGATGCCCCTCTTCGGAATCCGCAAAAATGAAGACGCCATGCTTGCGGTGATCACCGAAGGCGCCTTCCAGGCGGAGGTGGCGGCCACCGTATCCAGGAAGATCACCAGCAACAATACGGTGTACAGCAGCGTGGCGCTGATCCAGAGCGAGAACAACACCCTGCTGCCCAACAGCGGGGACGAAGAGATCGTGACCATGACTTCTCCCCAGCAGCTGCCTTCTCCTTATTATGAAGTGTCCTATTTCTTCCTGGAGAAGGAAGCCGGTTACGCCGAGATGGCAGCCAGATACCAGCGCTATCTGGTGGAGGAAAAGGGAATGCAGCCCTCCGGCACGGATCAGAAGGAGATGAACCTTTCCTTCCTGGGAGGCGTGCAGGTGCGGGATACCTTCCTGGGAGTGCCTTATCACACGGTAAGACCCCTCACCCCCTATGAGGATCTGCAGGAAGTGGTGCTTTCTCTGCAGGAAGCCACCGGAGGCAAGCTTTTGGTCAGCATGTCCAGGATGGAAAAGGACGGCACGGAGAGCAAGCTTCCCACCAAGCTCACCTATGAAGGAGCTTTGGGCGGGGCCGGGGATTACAAGCGCATGACGGCGGCCCTGGAAAGCGCCGGAATTCCTTTTTACCCTATTTATGATCCGATTACCATGTATCACGCCGGGCACGGTTACAGCACTTTGAAAACTGTCCGCAACGTATCCAGGAACACCTCGCCCCAGTACACTTACCTGTTGACCTCCGGGGCCAGGGACAGCGGAAGAGAGCCGGCGTACCTGCTTTCTCCGGAATATGCCGAAAAGGTGATGAAGAAGCTGCTTGCCAGCGCCTCCAAGAAGAACGTCATCCGCCTGGGACTCACCGGCATTACGAGGAAGACCTATTCCGACTTCCGCAAGGAGGACGTGTCCAGGGACCAGACCGGGGATTATTGGGAGGCTGCTCTGCAGCAGGCGGGAAGCTCTTCGGAAGAGCTGCTGTTCGCCGGAGCTTATGCCTACGCCTTCCCTTATGCGGACGTGATCACGGAGGTACCCACTTCCTCCAGCCAGTTTGACATGGAAGACGCATCCATTCCTTTCTATCAGATGGTGATGAGCGGTTACGCCGCCCTTTACGGAACCCCCGTCAACATGAGCGGCAACGTGGACGAAGCCTTCCTGCGCTGTGTGGAATACGGCGTGAATCCTTCCTTCCTGCTGATCACGGAAGGGGGAGAGGCCCTGTTGGATACGGAGCTGTCGGACGCCTATGGCGCAGCTTATGACAGCTGGGAGCCCCGCATCGAAGAGTTCCTGGGCAGATTAAAGGAACTGGACGGGACGCTGGGCCAGAAGATCATCGGCCACCGGCAGGCGGCGGAAGACGTATACGCTACCTCCTATGAGGATGGAACGGTGGTCTACGTGAATTATGGAGACGAAGAAGCTACGGTGGAAGGCGTAACGGTTCCCGCCTCCGGATTTGCCAGGAAAGGAGGAGAATGATGTTTAAGAAGCTGCCCTATTATACCAAACGAAAGATTTACGGATTTTTGTTTATCACTCCCTGGCTGATTGGCTTCCTTCTGTTTTTCGCCGTTCCCTTTGTCCAGTCCTGCCTCTACGGGTTCCAGGACCTGACCACCACTGCGGAAGGCATGGTGGGCACCTGGGTGGGGCTGAAAAACTTTGACTACGCCCTGTTCCGGGACACTCAGTTCCTGATCCAGTGCGCAGGTTCCCTGAGGGATCTGGTGACGGTGCCTCTGATCCTGGTATACAGTATCTGCTTCGCCCTTCTCTTGAAAAAAGAGTATCCCGGGCGGACCCTGATGCGGGCCATCGCCTTCCTGCCTGTGATCATCGGCAGCGGCGTGCTGATGGACATTATGAAGACGGACGTCTTCTCCACCAGCATGAACACTGCGGAGAGCACCTATCTCTTCTCCAGCAGCGGCCTGACCGGATTCTTCCAGTCCATGGGCCTGCCGGTGGGAATGGTGAACTTTATCAACGACGTGATCAGCAAGATCTTCGACCTGACCTGGCGCTCCGGCGTGCAGATCCTGCTGTTCCTGGCGGGCCTTCACAACATTCCGTCTTACGTCTATGAGGCGGCGGACATCGAAGGAGCCAATGCCCTGGAGCAGTTCTTCAAGATCACGCTGCCCATGCTGACTCCCATGATCCTGTTGAACGTGGTGTACAGCGTCATCGATATCTTTGCGGATTATGGCAACGCCATCATTCAGATGATCTACAACACGGCCTTTTCCAGCGTGAGATTCGGCTATGCCAGCGCCCTGTCCATCCTGTACTTCCTGATGGTGGCCGTGGTATTGGTGGTGCTGTATCTGGTGCTGAAACGCTTTATCGTCCATGCGGAAGAATAGGAGGAAAAGGGATGCAAAAAGTATTGTATAAAATAAAAGGCGGAAAATGGTTCTGGACGATCTGCAAATACGCCATTTTGATTCTTTTGGCTTACCAGCTGCTGTATCCGGTGCTCTATATGATCAGTTCTTCCATCAAGGCGCCGGCGGATTCCTATGATCCCAGCGTGGTCTGGATCCCCAAGCATTTGTCCAACGTGGGCTTCGTGGACGCCTTCAAGTCCATGAAATACATGAGCGCCCTGGTGGGAAGCATGCAGATCGGCCTGGGCTGCGCCGTGCTGGACGTGATTTCCTGCGCCCTGGCGGGATACGGCTTTGCCAGATATCGTTTCCCTCTGAAGAACGTATTCTTCGTGTGCGTGATCCTGACCCTGATGGTGCCGACCCAGACCATCATCCTGCCCTATTACCTGAACATGAGGTTCTTCAACCCGGCGGGAATCATGTCCCTGGTCAGCATGATCACGGGGAAAGCGACCGCAATCAACCTGGTGGGCAACAACCTGGCCTTCTTCATTCCTTCCGCATTGGGTGCGGGCATCCGTTCGGGACTGTACATTTATATTTTCAAGCAGTTCTTTGAAGGAATGTCCTCCGCCCTGGAAGAGTCCGCCTACGTGGACGGAAGCGGGCCCCTCAGAACCTTCCTTTACATCATGCTGCCCAACGCCAAGAATGCCATCGTCACGGTTTTCCTGTTTTCCTTCGTATGGCATTTCAATGACTACTATATGTCCAAGCAGCTGCTTGGAACCAACAGAAGAACTCTGATCGTGGCCCTGTCCTCCCTGAGAGTGGACCTGGCGGCCCTGATCGGCGGTCAGACCACCACGGACCCCATCCGGATCCAGACCAGGATCCAGGCCGGGTGTCTTCTGACCATCCTGCCCATGTTCCTCCTGTACATGCTGGCCCAGGACAGACTGGCGGACAGCATCGAGCACATGGGAATCAAATAACAATGAAGTCCGGTTGCAATATGCAACAGGCGATAAATGAAAGGAGATTATTTATGAAAAAGAAAGCATTAGCAATGTTCCTGGCGGGAGCGCTTTGCACCATGTCCCTGGCTGCCTGTGGCGGCGGAGGCGACAGCGCATCCGGAAACAGCAGCGCAGGAGGCGGAAATCAGAGTGAAGCCGCAGGCGGGAACGCTGGCGGAGAAAGCGCCGGCGGAGAGAACGCAGGCAGCGAGAATGCCGGCAGCGAGAACGCAGGCGGAGAGGAGAGCGCCAGCGCCCTTCCGGACACCCTGGAGAACCCCAATCTGTACATCGTGTGGAACACCACGGAGGACGCCTGGAACCAGAGCGTTGCCGAGGATCCCAACGCTTTTGACCTGGTATGGTCCACCAAGAAGGCTTTTGAAGAGAAATACGGCGGAACCGTCACCGTGGAAGGCGTGGGCTGGGGAGATCAGGCCAGCACCGTCATCTCCAAGGTGAACGCCGGAGAAGTCTGTGACCTGGCGGAAGCTCATGACCAGAACTTCCCTGTATACGGCGCCAAGAACATCGTGCAGGACATTTCTCAGTATATTGATCTGAGCGATGATTTCTGGTATGACAGCGTGACCGAAGCCTTTACCTTCGGCGGTGTGCCCTATGCGGCGGGTTCCGCAGCCACCCCCGTGGTAATCGCTTACAACAAGACCCTCTTTGAGCAGAACGGCGTGAAGACTCCCATGGAGTACTTCCAGGAGGGCAACTGGACCTGGGATACCTTCCGTCAGGTGGCCCTTGACATGACCGGAGACACCAACGGCGACGGAGAAAACGATATCTACGGCTTCGGCTGGTGGGATTCCTTCTATGTGCAGCTGCTGGCCACCAACGGCACCATCAATCTGAATTACGGTGCAGACGGAAGCATTACCGGCAACTATTCGGCCCCCGCCTCTCAGGAAGTTTTCACATTCTTGCAGAACGGCTATGTGACGGATAAGTACATCATGATCCCCGACGGGGACAACTTCATCGCGGCCTTCAAGGGCGGCACCCTGGCTATGACCTGTGAATACGGCTTCAACGCCATCACGGCTTATGCCTGCGATTATGAGATCGATTGGGCTCCCCTGCCTCAGGGTCCCAACGGACAGCAGTATGACTGCAACGGTTCCCTGACCGGTTTCGCCATCCCGATCACCAGCGCCAATCCGGAAGGTGCGGCTGCCTTCATCAGAATGGCTTACGAGCTGAAGCATGAGCATGACGACAGCGCCCTGGTTGAGAAGTATGGTCAGGACGAAGTGGATCTGATGAACACCCTGGCGGAGCACATTCATTTCGCACCCATCGGTCTTGAAAAGTACTGGGATGCCAACTGGACCGTGTTCTCCGGCATGAGGGACGGCACTCCTGTCAGCACTTTCACGCAGCAGGCGGATGAGATCATCAAGGAAGGTGCGGCCATCACCCTGGGAACGGAATAAAACATCTGCCATATTTCTTGGGATAGGATGGAGATTGGTATGAAGAGAAAAAATGTGCCGGGAATCTGCATTCTCTGCCTTGCGCTGCTGACGGCATGCGCAGGGCAGGGGGCTTCCCCCGAAGGGGAGACTCCTTCTGGGGCGGAAGAGATTTCTTCTGCCGCAGAGGAACAGACGTCCTCTCCTGCGGATCAGGCAGGCGGGGAAGGATCTACGGAGGAAAGCGGAATGCCGAATGAAGAAGCAGCCAGCTATGAGAGCGTTCCTTATAGACTGTTCCCTACCTCCTCCAACGCCTGGGTGGGCGACGTGATGCCCATGTCCGACGGGGAAAGTCTGCAGCTCTACTATTTATATGACACGGATCACAATGGAGAAGGATATCACCCGATCCATAAGTTTTCCACGACGAATTTCTATGAATATCAGGACGACGGACTGATGGTGGATTTCGGAAAATCCAAAGAGGATCCGGATCTTGCCATCGGGACGGGAAGCGTGCTGATCGGACAGGACGGACTGTACCATTGCTTTTACACGGGCCACAATGACACCTTCCCGGAGAAGGGGCTGGACAAGGAATGCGTGATGCATGCGGTCAGCAGCGACAACGTCACCTGGACGAAGCTGCCGGAGGATACCTTCTATGCGGCGGACAATTATTCCGGGGATGATTTCCGGGATCCCTTCGTCTTCTGGAACGAGGAGGAGCAGCGCTATTGGCTCCTGATCGCAGCCAGGGAGGAGAGCCTGGGGGGCGTGGTGGCCAAATATACTTCCGAGGATCTGTCCCATTGGACCCTGGAGGATCCCCTGTATGCGCCCGGGGCCCAGTACATGCTGGAATGCCCGGATCTGTTCAAAATGGGAGACTGGTACTACCTGTTCTACAGCTGGGACTGTGTCACCTATTATGCCAGGAGCCAATCCATCAACGGGCCTTTTGAAGCGCCGGAGGACAACGTGCTGGACGGCACGGGCTTCTGCTTCTACGCCGCCAAGACTGCGGAGCTGAACGGCAATCGGTATCTGTGCGGCTGGGTCGGCCGCAAGAGCGAGCCGGTGGATGCGGGCGCCTATAACTGGGCCGGATCCATGCTGATCCACCAGCTGGTGCAGAAAGAGGACGGCACCCTCGGCGTAAGGGAGCCGGAAAGCTTCCGGGACTATTTCGTGCAGGAAGAGACCCCGTCAGCCATAGGAACCTTGGGAACGGTGGAGGAGACGGAGGACGGATACCGGATGTCGGCGGAAAAGGGAGAGGTTTCCCTAGTGAACTTCGGTATGCGCAAGCCCACCATGATGCTGGAATTCGACGTCACCGTGCCGGAGGGCGGTTATGCGGGCATTGCCTTCGGCGAACAGGAGGAGTACGGGAAGTATACCGGACTCGTGCTGGACGGCAAAACCGATTCGGTGCACTTTGAAGGCTGCGTTTTGTCCAGGATTCAGTATGTGGAGCCCCTCATCACCACGAAGTTTGCTTTTGAAGCCGGTCAGGAATATCATGTGAAAGCGGTGATGGAAAACGAGATCGTGGTGCTGTACGTCGATGACACGAAGGCCCTGAGCAATCGTATTTACAAATCCATTGACGGGGCGAATTTCGGGCTCTATGTCAGCGGCGGCGAGGCGACGTTCCGGAATATTGAGATTCATACTCCTTGAACCGTTTCGGGTTTGAGGATCAAATAACCGGGATAACCGAAATGGGGTTGAGGATCGAAATAAAACGGGGAAAAAAGAGGAGGCGGGTGCAGCGATGCGGCGGCCTCCTTTTGTCCCACGATGAGGTACATTTTTTATGAGGAGGGTAAGATTGACATGGCGGAAAAAGAAAAGGTGACATTGCAGGATATTGCGAACATGGCGGGAATTTCCAGGAATACCGTTTCCAAAATATTGAACGGGCATTATACGGGTTCTCAGCAGATCAAGGATCGTGTGATGGAACTTTTGCAGGAAAGCAACTATAAGGGTCTGGGCCGTTTGATGACGATGGAAGAAAAGCCCGAGATGAAGACCATCCTCCTGTTGTCCCCGGGGGGATTGGATCCCAATGGCTTTTTCCTGCCCCTGGTGAACGAGATCCAGAAGAACGTGGAGTCCAGGGGCTATGTGTTGATGTTTTACGGGATATTGTCGGAGGAAGTGGAAAGACCGGAAATCCCCCAGGTGATATTGGATCGGAAGATGGACGGGATCGTCTGCATGGAGATCTTCCAACGGCCATTTATTGAGAAACTGCTGAAATACGGCATTCCCGTGGTGTTCCTGGAATTTTTCTATGACATGTGGGCCGTCCCCGGGAAGTATGACGTGGTGCTGATGAACAGCGAGTATCCCGTGTACGTTTTGACGGGCAAGCTTTTGGATCAGGGATATCAGAAGATCGGTTTCATAGGGGACATCACCCATTGCCGGGGATTCTACGAGAGATATCAGGGCTACTGCAGGGCCCTGCGGGACAGAAAGGTGCCGGAAATGCCCCAGTATTGCATCAATTATGAGGATAGCTGGGGATATGGAACGGAGGGAGAGCTCCGGAAGCGCCTGAAGGCCATGCAGGAACTGCCGGACGCCTTTATCGTGGCCAATGATTTCATCGCCATCAACGTAATGAGCATTCTCCAGGAATGGGGCATCCGGATTCCCCAGGAGGTTCAGGTGATTTCCTTTGACAATATACCGGAAGCCGCCAGCACTCGCCCGCCTCTCACCACGGTCAACGTGGACAAGGAGGCCCTGAGCAAAAACATCATCAACTGTCTGCTGCAGCGCATGGCTCACCCGAAGCGGCCCCGCAGCGTGATCTATACGGATTCCGAGATCATCTATGGACAGACCACGAGGTAGCGGCGCAGAAATTGTGGCTTGTCAGGCAACGCCAGGGCCTCGCAGTCCGTAAGGTAACAGCGTAGGAATCGGCAATGCGCCGGGCGGCGTGGAATCGGAGGCTCGCCGGACGATGGGAAATGGCGGTTTGCCGGGCGGCACCGGGAACTGGCTACTTCAGGGTGCCGTGCTCCGGAAGAGGACTTCCGTGTGGAGATAGGTGCTGGTGGTAATGGAATGAGGGGACTGAATCCTGTTCATGAGCAGCTGCGCCGCCGCCGTGCCCAGCTCCGGGCCGGGGGTGCGGACCGTGGTGAGGCTGGAGATGATGGGATTCTGGGTGGGGATTCCGTCGAAGCCGCAGACCAGAATATCCTCCGGCACCCGAAGTCCCATTTTTTCAAGCTGCAGGATCAGGCCCTGGGCCAGCACGTCGTTGGCGCAAAAAAAGAGCTGGGGTAGTTCCCTCATTTCCCGGAGGCGGGACTCGATCCATTCGGGACTGCTGTAGAGATAGTCGCCGTCGATGACGTGGAAATCCTTCGTCTCGATCCGGCAGTCCAAAGCGGCCATCTGCATCCCTTCGTAGCGCTCCCGGAAGCTTAAGCAGTGATGGATGTCGCCGTAGAAGCCCATAGTGCGCAGATGATGCTTCCGGCAAAGGGCGGAAAGCATCCTGTAGGCGCTGGAACGGTTTTCCATCATCAGAAGGTCGCACTGCAGCCCCAGATCATGGAAATTGGCGCAGGCGTCCACGAAGAGGACCGGCCGGTTCAGGGAACAAAGAAGCTGACTGTATTTGTCATGAAACAGTTCCAGACAGACGATGGCTTCCGTCTGGTCGATATAGAGGTTGGGAGGGAGTTCCAGAAGCTGGTAATCTTCCTCCGTGATGGTATGGATGGTCAGGGAATAGCCCTCCTTGCGGATCTCCTGCTCCAATCGGGTCATGATGGAAGAGCCCACGTGGAGGTCGTCGGGCCTGGAATGCATCAGAAAAGCAAAACTCCGGGGACGGCTTTTGACACTCCTGGACAGACTTGTGAGCAGACTGTCCGTATTTTGATATTGCAGCTCCTGGATCTTGGCCAGAACTGTCTGCCTGGTGGATTCCGCAACGCCGGGGGCATGGTTCAGCACCTTGGACACGGTGGCCCTGGACAGCGAGAGGGAGTCGGCGATGTCCTGAATGGTAGTTTTGTTTCTCATAAAAGCTCCTTGATAGTGATCGGTAAATAAAATCGGAGGGATTCGAAATCCCGTTTCCTTGTTTGTAATGATATCGGATTTTTACAAATTTTGCAAGTAGATAGGCGAAAATATGTAATTTTGTCAAATAATATTAAAATATAGTTTACAAATGAACATAAGCAGCTGTAAAATAGAAGAGAAGTTCAAAATAGAAATCGGAGGAAAAAATATGATCAGTCAGACCTTGCGAGAGGCCAGAAAATATGAGGAAATGATGGAAACCAGGATCACTCCCGAAGAGCGGCCGGCCTTTCACCTGAGCACCCGGGTGGGATGGATGAATGATCCCAACGGCTTCTCCTTTTATCAGGGAGAATACCATCTTTTTTATCAGTATCATCCCTACGATCCCTATTGGGGTCCCATGCACTGGGGCCATGCGGTGAGCAGCGATCTTCTCCATTGGAGATATCTGCCGGTGATCATGGCGCCTGATATGCCCTATGACAAGGACGGAGTGTTCTCGGGAAGCGCCGTGACGAGGCCGGACGGCACCCAGCTTTTGATGTATACCGGGGTGCTGAAGGAGCCTCTGCCGGACGGCAGATTCACGGAGATCCAGACCCAGTGCATCGCTCTGGGGGATGGAAAGGATTATGAGAAATATGAAGGAAACCCGGTCCTGACGGAACGGGACCTGCCCCAGGGATTCAGCAAAAATGATTTCCGGGATCCCAAGATTTGGATGGAAGAAGACGGCACCTATGCCTGCGTGGTGGGAAACTGCACCCAGGATCGGGATGGCCAGATCCTGCTTTTCCGAAGCCCTGACGGCTTCCATTGGCATTTCGTCTCCGTCCTGGTCAAGAATCATGACCGGTTCGGGAAGATGTGGGAATGCCCGGATTTCTTCCCGATGGATGGAAAATACGTGCTGCTGACCAGCCCTCAGGACATGTTTCCCCAGGGCTTCGAATATCATAACGGAAACGGCACCTTATGCCTGGTGGGCAGCTTCGACCGGGAGGCGGGAAAGTTCACGGAGGAGCACGATCAGGCCGTGGATTACGGCATTGACTTCTATGCGCCCCAGACGATCCTGGCTCCGGACGGCAGGCGTATCATGATCGGCTGGATGCAGAACTGGGACACCAGCAGCCAGCATCCCCGGGAGCGCAAGTGGTACGGCCAGATGACCCTGCCCAGGGAGATCTCCCTGCGGGAGGACGGCAGGCTGATGCAGAGGCCCATCCGGGAACTGGACGCCCTGCGCTGCAACGAGGTGCGGTATGAAAAGGTACGCTTCACCGACACGCTCCAGCTGGAGGGGATCCGGGGCAGGAAGATCGACATGGAGCTGTCCGTCCGCCCGGGATCTGCGGAAAAGCCTTATCGGAAATTTGCGGTGCGCTTCGCCCAGGAGGGGGTCTTCCATACGGCGGTGAGCTTCCGGCCCTATGAATCCATCCTCAAGATCGACCGGAAATTTTCCGGCTCCCGCAGGGGAATCATTCATCAGCGCCGCTGCCTGATCAACCATCAGGACGGGGCCATTTCCCTTCGGATCATCCTGGACAGATTCAGCGTGGAGGTCTTCGTAAACGGCGGGGAGCAGGTGCTGACCGCCACCATAGACACGGTGCAGAGTGCGGAAGGGATTTCCTTCTTCGTGGATGGAGAAGCGGAACTGGATGTGGTGAAATATGACATCCGTTGAGGGAATTCTGATCATCCAAACCCAAAGGAGTTCATGAACTATGCTGGCTTTATCCCTTTGCGACGACAATGCCGCCGAACGCACCTATCTCAAAAATCTTGTCCTTGGCTGGGCAGCCCGGTCCGGGGCGGACGTCAGCGTGCGGGAATATCCGTCGGCGGAGGCCTTGCTGTTCGCATATGAAGACCGCCCGCCGGACATTCTCCTGTTGGACATCGAAATGCCCGGAATGAACGGAGTGGAGCTCGCCGGGAAGCTGCGGGACCGGCGGGAGGACGTGCAGATCGTCTTCATCACCGGCTATCCTGACTTCCTTGCGGAAGGATACGAGGTGGAGGCGCTGCACTATCTGCTGAAGCCGGTGACGGCGGAAAAGCTGTCGTCGGTGCTGTCCCGGGCGGCGGAGAAGATCTCCCGGGCGGAAAAGAAAATCCTCTTGCCGTCGGATGGCGGCAAGACCGCACTGCCCCTTAAGGAAATACGTTATATTGAGGCCAGACGGCAGTATTCGGTGATCTATGCGGTCTCGGGCGAGTATCGGCTGAAGGTTTCGATCTCCGAGCTGGAAACCCAGCTGGACGGTTATTTCCTGCGGGTTCAGCGTTCCTTTATCGTCAATCTCCGGGAGGTTTTGCGGATCAACCGCAGCGAGGTGATCTTGAGAAGCGGGGAAGCGGTGCCGATCAGCCGGGGCATGGCGGACAAGATCGGAAAAAAGATAATCGAATTGTTCTGACAGGAGCAAAAAGCGGGAAACGGGGCGGAGAGAAATGTTTTTCGACAGGATGATCGACAAAAGAATCGAGCGGTACCAGTCGGAGCTGCTGCAGAAATATTGCGACGAAGTGGAGTCCATGTATCGCAAGATGCGGGGGTGGCGGCACGATTACCACAACCACATCCAGGCGATGCAGGCGTCCATGGCTCTCGGAAAATATGACGAGGTGAGCCGGTATCTGGCAGATTTAAACGATGATCTGACGATGGTGGACACCGTGATCAAGACCGGCCGGGTGATGGTGGACGCCATCCTGAACGGCAAGCTGAACATCGCCGCCCAGAACGAAATCCCGGTCAACGCAAAGGCGAAGATTCCGGAAGGCACGCCGGTTTCGGACATCGACCTCTGCGTCATTCTCGGGAATCTTCTGGACAACGCCATCGAGGAAAACAAGCGTCTTCCCCGGGAGTCCCGCTTCATTCGGGTTTATATGGGCAGGAAAAATAACCAGTTTTACCTTTCCGTCACCAACGCCGCCGGGGAAAAGCGGGCGAGAACCAATTCCCGTTTTTTGTCCGCCAAGGGGGTGGAGCACGGCTTCGGCCTGGCCCGGGTGGAGTCCGTGGTAAAGAAATACGGCGGATATTTTTCCGCAGACAGCGAGGACGGCGGGTTCACGGCGGAACTGCTGATCGGGATCCAAGAAGCGTGAAGTGTTTCGAGATGGAAAGAATCGGTTCTCCCATCAACTGTCGGTTGTCAAAAAACTAACCGAACAATCCATTGTATCCCTTGCTTTGTAGTAATAAAATTAATTTAACAATAGCGCTGTTGAATAAATGCAAAGGAGCGGTTACAATGAACATTGGTGCAAGAATTAAGGAGCTGAGACTGGAGAAGAGAATCACGCAGGACAGATTATCGGAATATCTGGGCATATCGCCGCAGGCGGTTTCAAAATGGGAAAATGGTACGACCATGCCCGACATCACGGCGCTGCCCATGCTTGCGAAAATATTTAACGTTACCACGGATTACCTGCTCGGCATGGAATATGACGCCCGCGACAGCAGAACGGAAGAATATCGGAAGAAGTACCGTGAATTGCAGACGAAGGGCGATAATGCCGGCAGATGCGAGCTTATGAGAAAAGCCGTTGCGGAATATCCGGGGAACTATGAATTTATGAATGATCTTGCACGCAGTCTGACGCAT
This sequence comes from uncultured Acetatifactor sp., assembly GCA_947625675.1. Classification (GTDB taxonomy): domain Bacteria; phylum Bacillota; class Clostridia; order Lachnospirales; family Lachnospiraceae; genus Acetatifactor. The sequence goes on along the minus strand of CANQPH010000016.1, from coordinate 5,734 downwards.
GTTGCCTGCACGTCGGAGGATTATCAGGAGATCATAGGGCTGTGCAGGCGCATCATTGCGGGCTGCCATGACGACTCCATCCGATTTTCGGCAATCCAGACCATATGCAGAGCGTACAGCTATACCGGCGAGGACGAAAAGGCGTTGGAATATGCGCATATGCTGCCGCCGCGCAAATATGCGAGAGAGGATACTCTTGCCTGGATTGCGAAAGGTGAAAATAAAACCAGGATTTGTAGGGACTCGCCACGGCAGCGGCAGCGAATATGAGAGTATTTTGAATTTCATCCGTCGGGAGCGTTACTTTGATTTTATGCGTGACAGCGAGGAATTTATGACGTTTGAAAAAGAACTTGAGGAAAAGACCGCATGAAGTTAAAAACGCGCAGTAAAAAGAGAAACACAGTAAAAAGAGAAACACAGTAAAAAGAGAAAAGTAGAGAAGACATGTTAAAGTATGCCGAAAATCCGGGATGTTCTTTGAAACCAGAGGAACGCCCGGATTTTTATTTTTGCCTATAAGGAGCATTTCGTACCCCAAAAGCAACATTTCGTACCCCAAACTCACATTTTTCCTCTTAAATGTACTATAATCTGGATATGGAGACCGTTGCCGCCTGGTCGGCGGCAGAATGTGAGGAAAGATGAAAATGTTCAAAAAGAAAAAAGAGAAGGATCAAGAGCATAAGCCAAAGTACGGCATGTTTTCCTGCGTGGGGTATATCTATCGCATTTTGTGGGAAAACGAGCGGTATCTGGCCTTCGCAGGCTGGGCGGTAGTGCCGTTGTCGCTTTTGGCGGCGGCTTTTGGACTGTATGCTTCCCCGGCGATCATCCACGCCATCGGCAGCTGTGAAGACTTCGGGGACATCGCCCTGGTGATCGGAGGGATCGTTTTGGCGAGGGCCCTTGTCGATGCGGGAAACGGAACGGTGCGGTCGATCATAAGCAATGCGGAATACTACGTGATGAACATCCTGGTTTATCAATGCATGGCGTTTCGCCGCACTGCGGACTGGTACCTGGATTATGACGTCCATTACGAGAAAATCAAGGAACGTGCGGACACCGCCGCCCGCGACCATTCCCGCGCAACGCTTTTTCCCATGGTTTTTGCGGAAACGACGGCCGAAATTTTGAAATTCTTTCTTTTTGGCGCAACGGTTTCCATGCTCCACCCTGCACTCGTCATGATTTTGATCATCGGAGCGGTGATCAACCGTCAGATGTCCAACTGGCAGTGGCGGAAGCATTATCAGGAGCGGGATGAGCGCAACGCTGCGGAACGCAGGCGGGATTATTTGGGCGGATATATTGCCCGAAACCTTGACTATCAGAAGGAAATCCGTCTCTTCAACATGGCGGAACCCCTTCACGAACGCTTTTCAAAGCATATCGAGGAGTCGCTGGAATGGCAGAAAAAGCATGAGCGGAGAGGTGTCCGGGTATCCCTTGTGGACTTTTTGATCGTTTTGTTACGGGACGGCCTCGCCTATGCCTTCCTTATATATAAGGGGCTTCGGGGCGAGGTGGATGCCGCACAGTTCGTGCTCTATTTTTCGGCGGTCAGTTCCCTGGCCGGACTTCTGGGAGGAATCGCATGGAGATTCCAGCAGGTCAAGGAAGGCGCAGCACAGATCAGCGATATCAGGGAGTTCCTGGAATATGAGGGCAGGCTCAATCGAGGCGAGGGCATTCCCGTTCCCACGGCACCGTTCTCCATTGAGTTCAAAAACGTGACCTATAAGTATCCCAAGGGTGAAAAAAACGTGCTGGAAAACGTGTCGTTCAAGATCGAACCGGGCGAGAAGATCGCACTTGTGGGTCTAAATGGTGCGGGCAAAACCACCCTTGTCCGGATGATGTGCGGACTGCTCCTGCCCGACGAGGGCGAGGTGCTCCTGGACGGCCATTCGATCTTTGCATACAACCGGGACGAGATGTATTCGCTTTTCGGGATGATTCCCCAGCAATACAGCCTCCTGCCGGTGTCGCTGGAAAAGAACATCGCCGGCACGGTGAACGAGGAGGAGATCGATCCCGGGCGGTTGGAGCGGGCTCTGGAGCTTTCGGGCTTCCGGGAAAAAATAGACAGCCTGCCGATGGGACTGAAAACGCCGCTGGACCGCAATGTGAATGACGCTGGGACGGAGCTTTCAGGCGGCGAAAAACAGCGGCTGCTTTTGGCCCGGCTCATCTACAAAAATCCGCTCTGCATGATTTTGGACGAGCCCACCGCAGCCCTCGACCCCATTGCCGAGGACAAAATGTACCGCCGCTACAATGAAATCTCCCGGGATGCAACGGCTGTCTTTATTTCTCACCGTCTTGCCTCCACTCGTTTCTGCGACAGGATTTTTCTCCTGGACGGTGCGAATTTCGCAGAGGTCGGCACCCATGAAGAACTGATGGCAAAGGGTGGGAAGTATCGGGAACTGTTCGATGTGCAGAGTAAATATTATCAGGAGGAGGTGCCGCAGAATGCCTAAGATCACCTGGAAAGACGATCTTTCCTGTTTAAAAAGGGCGGTGGGAATCTGGCGCAGATATGCGCCGAAATACTGGACTTTCGCAGTCGTTCAGAAGATCCTGCAAAGGGTTTCCGCTTACTTTGCACTGACCATGTCCGCCCTGCTCCTGGACGAAATTTCAGGCGCAAGAGATCAGGAGAGATTGATATTATTTGCGTGTCTCACCGTTTTCGGCGGATTCCTTTTTTCGGTGACTGCCCGTGTCTTGCAGATGAAGGTCACGGTTTTGGACAGTCAGAATCTCTATCGATACATGCAGATCATGTTTGATGAAACCTGCAGGCTTCAGTATGAGCACCTTGAAAACCCCGACGTCAGGCTGTTGAGCGAAAAAATCGATGCGAACACGTGGACGATCTACGGCGGGCTTATGCATGTCTTATACTGCGTTCCCAATATCGCCGATGAGCTGACCGAGCTGGTTCTGTCCCTGTCCCTGACGGGCGCTGCGCTTTTTGCAGGGGCTTCGGGGCGGTTCACCGGTTTCCTGCGCTTCCTGAACTCTCCGCAGTCAGCGGTTCTCATGCTTTTGGCCATTGCGGCGTTTTCCTTCCTGACGGTCAGGCTTCGGGTGATCCGGCGCAGCAGAGAAAATGATGCGCGAAGGGAATTATCTTTGGGGAACCGCCGCTTCAGGGCCTATGGGAGGCTCTGGGGCGAGGACATGACGATCTTCGGGCTCCATCCCATTGTCCTCGGGGAATACAGGAAATTCCTCCTGCGGCCGTCATGGCTCTTGAAGCTTCAGAAAATCAATCTTGTCTTCGGCGCACTCGATGCTCCCGTAAAGGCCGTCATGCAGATGCTGATCCATCTTTATGTTGCGGCAAAGGCCTTTTGCGGCGCCTTCGGCATCGGCAGCTTCGTCCTGTACGAAGGCGCGATCAGCCGCTTCGTCGGCGCAGTTGACAACCTTGCCATGAGTCTTACCGAGCTTCGGTTCAATACCGGATATCTACAGACGACTTATGAATTTTTCGACTTGCCGAACAACATGTACAAGGGCACTCTCGCCGTTGAAAAGCGGGATGACCTGGACTACGAGATCGAATTCCGGGACGTGAGCTTCAAGTATCCGAGGACGGACGCCTGGGTGCTGCGGCACGTCTCGATGAAGTTCAGAATCGGAGATAAAATTGCGATCGTCGGCGAAAACGGTTCCGGCAAGACCACGTTCATCAAGCTCCTCTGCCGTTTGTACGATCCCACCGAAGGGAAGATTTTGCTGAACGGCATTGATATCACGAGGTACAGATATCAGGAATATCTGGCGTTGTTTTCGGTGGTTTTCCAGGATTTCAGGCTTTTCCATTTTTCTCTGGGAGACAATGTTTCGGCGGGATTCGGTTATGACGGGGCAAGGGCGAGGGACTGCCTGGAGCGGGCGGGGATGGGCGAGAAGCTTAAGGATCTTGACCAAAAAGCCGCAGAGGAAGGCAAATCTGCTCTGGATTACTGCATGGGAAGGAACTATGACATCGGGGGAATTGATTTTTCCGGCGGGGAGGAGCAGAAAACCGCGCTCGCCCGCACGCTTTACAAGGCTTCCCCCTTTGTGATCCTGGACGAGCCCACGGCAAGCCTGGATCCACTCGCCGAAGCTGCGGTATATGAGGATTTCAATAAGATTTCAAAGGACCGCACTTCGGTGTTCATAAGCCACCGTCTCTCCAGCTGCCGCTTCTGCGGGAGAATCCTGGTGTTCGATCAAGGGTCGATCGCCCAGGACGGCGGCCACGAGGAGCTTTATGCTGCGGGAGGCAAGTATAAGGAGCTTTGGGACGCCCAGGCGAAATATTATCAGAAGCCGGAGGCCGGACGGCAGGGGACGGGTAGTTGACAAAGATCATGTCCTAGTCGGCTCGGGAATCCTCCAGTTCCCGGTGCCTGGCGGGGTCACGGCCTAGCCGGCCTGGAAATCCTCCGGATCCCGGTGCCTGGCCGGGGTCACGTCCTGTCAGCCCGGGAATCCTCCAGTTCCCGATACCTGGCCGGAGTCATGCCCTGGCGCTGCCGGAAAGCGCTGCAGAAGACGCTTTCGTTGGAAAAACCGGCGGCGAAGCAGACGTTCTTGACGGAGAGGCGGGAATTTTTCAGCAGGTATTTGGCCATGGTCATCCGGGTATGGATCAGGTATTCATGGGGCGTGAAGCCGGTCTCCTTTTTGAAGGTGCGGATGAAGTGATATTCGCTGAGGTTCGCCCTGGAAGCCAGTTCCCTGACGCTTAGGGGTTCCCGGAAATGCTCGTTGATGTAGGCGGCGGTCATTTCCGCCACGCTGCTGTCGCTGCGGCCCTGGGACTTTTCCCCCCGGCGCAGGTCCGGGGAAGGACAGAGCAGGAATTCCGTCAGCAGATCCGTCAGATATTTGGAGAGCAGGGGCTCCCGCACCGGCACATTTTCCAGGAAATTCTGATAGACGGCGTTCAGCCTGGCCAGGGCTGTGCCGGGCTGGGGCAGGGAAAACACATTTCCCAGGTGGGAGACCACGCTGTTGTAATAGGGCCTGGCGTTGATGCCGTCGAAATGGCACCACAGACACTCCCAGCCCGTACCCGTGGAATAGGAGTGCAATTTATAGCAATCGATCAACACGAAGCTTCCGGCATCGACATGGCGGGCGGTTCCCTCGAAGGAGAGGTTCAGCCCGCCTTTTTGTATGTACATCACCAGAAAGCTGTCAAAAGAAGCCCGGGTGAGGGCATAGCCCGGCAAGTAGGAAAAATGCCCGCACTGCAGGGGATACAAAAAGGTATCCAGGGCCGTCCGGCTAGGGGTATAGACATAATATTCCGAGTCCGGCGTTACAAATTCTTCCAGAGTTTTCATCCGATCATCTCCTGAACAATTCATATTTTGTAAAATTTATTATAGTGCGGTTCGGGACTTTTGTCCAGAAGCGGATGTGAGCAATTTTTCTACATAAAAGAGCAAATTCCAGAATTGCTTCCTCCGGGGATTGGATTATAATAGAGGTAAAATTGGACGATGGGAAGATTGGAAGTAGCTGTTCGGCCGCTTCCGATCTCGGGATTGTGCGCCCGGTGGGGCGGAAAAGCGTTTGGAAACTATCGGAGCGGCCTGGGAAAGAAAAGGAAGAAAGGGAAGAGAAGGAAGAAAAGAAAGGGAAGAAAAGAAAGGGAAGAAAAGAAAGGGAAGAAAAGAAAGGGAAGAAAAGAAAGGGAAGAAAAGAAAGGGAAGAA
>CANQPH010000015.1 GCA_947625675.1 uncultured Acetatifactor sp. | reverse complement strand
TTCGGCGCCGCCAAGGCCATCGCCAGCCCCATCATGCAGGCCATGCTGGATTCCCTGGGAGATGGCGGCATCTACAAGATGTTCCTGATCCTGGCCGTGGTATACTTCATCATGATGTTTGCGGGCCACATCCTCTTGGCCAAGCCCGAAGGCTGGCATGAACCCGCCACCACGGAAAAGGGCGCCCGGGCCATCGACGTGATCAAGGAAAAGCCCGTGACCTTCGTGGGCATCTGGCTGATGTTCTACCTGAACATCACCTGCGGCCTGGCCCTGATTTCTCAGGAAAAAATGATTATCAAGTGCATCGGCCTGGTGGGCATGGTGGGCATCCTGTCCTCCATCACCGCCATCTTCAACGCCGGCGGCCGTCTGGGCTTCTCCGCCTGGGCGGATACCTTCAAGGATAGGAACACCATTTACAAGATCATGCTGATCCTTTCCATCGCCGCCACCGGCCTGGTCATCGTCACCCAGGGCATCAGCAACAGAGGGGAGAACACCTTCTTCATGATCCTGGTACTGATCCTGCTGTTCGTGGTAAACGCAGGCTACGGCGGAGGCTTCAGCAACGTGCCCACCCTGCTGTCCGACCATTACGGCATGAAGAACATCAGCGCCATCCACGGCATCACCCTTTCCGCCTGGGCCATCGCAGGCCTCACCGGCAACCAGCTCTCCTCCTTCATCGTAAACCACTTCGGAGAGTGGGTGCCCTTCGAGCATGACGGAATCACGGAGCAGCTGAATCCCACGGGATATCAGATGGTTCTGTACGTGACCCTGGTGCTTTACATCATCGCCGCACTGTCCAGCTTCTTCATCGTACCCGTGAGTTCCAAAAAGAAAAAGGCGTAAATTGAAATGCAAGAGGCGGGAGGTTTCCCTTCGGAAATCTTCCGCCCTTTTTTGTCAAATCATTTGTCAGATCAATTGTCAAATCATTTATCAAATCATTTTTCAGATCATTTTTCAGATCAGTTCCATTCTTTCAAAATATTTCATGAGAATGTCCGCACATTTATCGATTCCCAGGGCCGAGGTGTCCAGGATCATGTGATAATTGTTCACGTCCCCCCAGACCTTGCCGGTGTTCTGGTAATAGTAATCGGAGCGGGCCTTGTCATTTTTCTCCAACATCCCCTTGGCCTCGTCATAGGGCAGGTTCTCCTTCTGCATGATGCGGCGGATGCGGTCCTCCTTGGCGGCGCTGATATAAATATTGAAGACATCCGGCCGGCCTTTCAGGATCTCCGAGGCGCAGCGGCCCAGAATGATGCAGGGCTGATCCGCCAGCTTCCGGATGATCTCCGTTTCGGAAGCGTAACTGTCTCCCTCCAGCTCATGCTCGATGTAAGCCTTGTCATATACCGGGATCCCCAATTTCCGGGACAATTCCTCCGCGATCAAGCTGGCGCCCGTTCCGTACAATCTGCTCATGGTGATGACTAATTTCATTGTAAGACCTCCTTTGCACCGAACACACTCATTATACTCCGGTATTATACAAAATGCAACAAGGTCTTTCTCATTTTCAGGTCTTTTTCGCCTTATTCGCCAATAACCAGCTGATCCAGCTGTTCGTAATCCTTCGTGCGGTCAAAACTCAGGATGGCTACGGGAGAAGCGATGTAGAAAGTATCCCCTATATACAATCCCCGCATCTGACCGGCGATGGAATAATAGCTCCAATAATTCTCCCCGGAATCGATGTTCACCGCAAGCAGATCATGGAATTCCTGTTCCTGCCAGTCGAACAACAGATAGCTGATATCGGCGCCATCATAATTCCACACCGGGAATCCGATCAAATTCGCCCGTCGGTCCATCAAAATGGCTTTATATTGGGACATGGCCGGACTGCCCCCCGCATTTTTCAGCACCACGCTGTCTATGGTCCGCAGATTCAAGGGATCCGAGGTGTCAAACATGGCGATCTTGATCCCCTTTTGGGCCCCGGTGTCCGGATCCGTCTCGTAGCCGATGCCGAAAAGCTTCCCATCCTCCCAGACATGGAGGTAATCGGAATACCCCGTGATCTTCAGCTCTCCCAAAAGCTTCGGATTGTTCTCGTCGGACAGATCCACCGCAAACAGAGGATCCATGTTCCGGTAGGTCACGAAATACACGATATTCCCCACATACCGGGCGGCATAGATGATTTCGTTTTTCGCAATGCCGGTGAGCGATCCCTTCTGATTCAGGTTCAGATCGAAAAGGTACAGGCAGTTCCCCAAATCCCCGGCGTTGTCCGTGGTGAGGATGCGGAAGGAATCCCCGGATTCGTTTACCGCAAAGGTATCCTGCACGGAACCGCTGACGTTCGCCGCTCCTGCCGCATTGATGCAGCCGTCTTCCAGGGCGAACCTGGCGACCTGGGTGGCGGTCCATCCGTCATAAGTCCGGTAATAGAGGTAGATGGACTTGGTGGTGACATAGATCTCCGCATTGTTATTGACGATCATCACGTCATCCACGATCTGTTCCGGGGCCTTGGTATCCACGGAAGATATGACCAGGCCGGAATATCCCCGTTCCGGAAGGTAAATATGATCTGCGGGGATCTGCACGCCGTTCACCAGGGGAACCCATTCCTCCCCGCCCGACTCCGGCGTCCCCCAATCCCAGACGTTGGAAAACAGATACACCACGTCCCCGATCTTCCGAGAAGTCTCATAGGTGCCTTCCTGGCTGACGCTTCCCACGAGCTTCGGCCTGTCCTTCTGTATCTCGTAGGTGTACATGGTGGTGGTCTGCACGGTTTCCATGCGGAAAGCACGGGCGGGGCCTTCCTGGGGCTCATATTCCACCAGACTGCTCTTCTGGCCGGAGACGATGACGATCATCCTGCCTTTTTCTACGTACAGCTCTTCAATTACGCTGCTGCCGCCGTTTTGGGGAATGGTCACGGTCCCCGCAGGGCGCATTTTGGCCATCCTGACGTCCGTGATATAGACCTGATTGCCGCTCACGATGTAAATATAAGAGCCGTCCGTCTTCACGATGTCGCTTTCGTCCACTCCTTCCATCTGCAGGTTGGTGGTGGAATAATCCAAATCGGCGGAAGAGGCTTTCTCTATGCTGTCAATATTGTTGCTCGGTTCGCTTCCCTGCACCGAGTACGCCCCTTCGTCCGCCGGTGCGGCTTCCATGACTGCCGCCTCCATGTCGCCATCGAAAAACATGCCCCGATATCCGCCGTATCCGCTTGCCAGGAGCAGCTCATAAACTTCCTCGTACCCGGAAGCCACCTTGTACAGATCCCCGGCGTCCCGTTTCCTCTCCTGCAGCTTTTCCTGTCTGTTTGCCTGTCGTTCGGCTTCCTCCCCTGTATTTCCCGCTCCTGCGGCGACTTCTTCTTCGGGGGCCCCGTCCATGAGGGCGCCTTCTCTCCCGGCGGCTCCACCGAGGGTGCCCGTTCCGTTGGCGGCTCCGCTCATGGCGCTGCCCCCTTCTTCAGCGGCTCCCGCAAGAGTGCCCGCTCCGCCGATAGCTTCTCCAGAGGTGCCCGATCCGTCGGCGGCAGCCGCTCCATCAGCGACTTCCCCAGGGGTATCTGCTCCTCCGCCGGCGGATGCTCCCTCTGGAGCGGCGGCTCCTTCCCCTCCCACAGGGGCCTCTTCTTCCGCCTGCGGCGCCATCATAGCCTCTTGCTGCGCTCCTGTCCTGGCTGCGTTTTCTCCTGCTTTCGGGAACAGACCGCTCTGGTACAACCCGAAGCAGCACAGCAGGAGCAGGGCCGCAGCGCTGACGCCGTAGACGGCGGGCAGATAACGGCGTATTTTCCTGGAAGTGGCTTTCCGGTTTCCAGCCTCCCGGCCCGCCGATTTCCAGCCTGTGGTCTCTCGGTTTCCAGCTTCCTGACCCGCATCCGCCGCAGTTCCCGTCCGTTCCGCAGTCTCCTCTATTTCTTCTCCCCCGGCCGGCCCGACGGTCTCCAATTTCTCCTGTATTTTGTCCGGACGAAGTCCCTCCGGTACTTCAATTTCCTCTGCGGATTCCCGTATCATCTGAAAAATCTTTTCCTTCATTTTCCATCCCTTTCCGCTCCGCTGAGCCGAAGCGCCAGCTTCCGAAGCGCCCTGCTTTCCCTGGTGCGAACCGTATTGGCGTTCATGGAGAGCATCCTGCCGATTTCCCGGCTGGTGTACCCGCCAAACACATGCAGACTGATGATAAGACGTTCCTCATCCTCCAGTTCCCCGAAAATTCTGCGCAGGAACAAATTCCCGGCCAAATCCTCCGACTGACGGGGCAGCTCCTCCTCCGCTTCCTCCCAATCCACGGTCTGATACCGATATTCCTTCAGCCGATTTTTGCACTTATTGGAAAGGATGCGGAACATCCAGGCCCGAAAGGCTCCGGCCTCCCGCAGCTTCCCGATGGAGACGAAGGCGTCCGTCACCGCTTCGCTGACGGCGTCCTCCGCATCCTCCGGATTGCGCAGAGTATACAGCGCAAATTTGTACAAATCCTTATAAATGCCTTCATACAGCCGGGCAAAGGCATGGCTGTCCCCTTTTTGGGCCGCCTGCACCAGCCGAGTGCTCTGATCCATGGTCTCACCTCCCGAAATTGCGCGCTTTTTCGGTTTTCGTATATATAGTGTGATATTTTAAGGGTTTTGTTTCAAAGAAATGATACGGATTCCCAATTCTTTCCGCATGACATGGAGCATGGTGCAGAAGCAGGCGGTGCCGCCCACGAAATTGGAGATCACCTCCGCCAGAAACACGCCGTTCACGGCAGGCTTCACCACGAAGGGGAGCAGAATCGTCAAAGGGGTCACGATGACCACCTTCCGGAGAATGGAGAAAAAGATGGCGTACTTCGCCTTCCCCAGGGCCTGGAACACGGTCTGCCCGGAGAATTGCAGGGCCATCATGAAGAATCCGAAGAAAAACAGCCGCATGGAGGGAATCGCCGCCTCCAGAAGGGCGGCGTCGTCATTGAATATGCGGATGAAAAATGCCGGGAACAGATGCAGCAGTCCCCAGATCACGATAGTGTAGCTGATACAGCTGGCGGCGGCAAAGCGGATGGCCGTCCGGATCCGTCCGTTCTCCCCGGCGCCGTAATTGAAGCTGATCACCGGCTGGGCGCCGTTGTTGATGCCGGACACGGGCATGACCACGATCTCCCGGATGGAGTTCAGCACCGTCATCACTCCCACGTACAGATCTCCGCCGTAAGCCGAAAGGGTGGCGTTGCACACCACCTGTACGATGCTGTTGGTGATGGACATCATGAAGCCGGAGGTGCCCAGGGCCACGATATCCCTCACCCGCCGCAGCTTCAGTCCCATGGAGGCCGGGCGCAGATGCAGGATCGTCTTTTTCCCCGTGAGGAAAAGTACGGTCCACAGGGCGGAGACCGCCTGGGAAATCACCGTGGCCAGGGCCGCCCCCTGAATGCCCCGGTGCAGTAGGAAAATAAAAATCGGATCCAGGATGATGTTCAGCACCGCCCCGATGAGGGTGGTCATCATGCCGATCTTTCCGAAGCCCTGGGCGTTGATAAAGCTGTTCAGCCCCAGGCTCGTCATCACGAAAATATTTCCCAGCAGATAAATGGTGAGGTAACTGTCCGCAAAGGGATAGGTGGCGTCGCTGGCCCCAAAGGCGTAGAGAAGGGACCTTTTGAACACCAGGCCGATCACCGTCAGCACCAAACCCGTGGAGACCAGCAGGACGAAGGAATTGCCCATGATCTTCTCCGCCTCATCATCGTCCCCTTTCCCCCGGGCGATGGAGCACAGGGGCGCTCCTCCCATGCCGAAGAGGTTGGCAAAGGCGATCACCGCCGAAATAATGGGCATGCAGAGGCCCAGGCCGGTGAGGGGCAGCGTGTCCTCGCCGGGAATGTGACCGATGTACATCCGGTCCACTATGTTGTACAGAATGTTGATGAGCTGCGCCAGCGTCATGGGAAGGGCGATGGAGAGAATGCTCCCCACCACGCTCCCCTTGGAAAAATCGTTCTTCGTTTTGCCCGCCTCTCTTGATTCCATGCTCATTGCCTCTTTTTTATATCCTATTCCAAATGAATCTTAAAGGTTACCGGATCCTCGCTGCGGAAATCGGTGCTGAGAGAAAGCCCTTCTTCCGTCCGTTTCCAGGCCGGTTTTTCTTCGCAGCCCAGCACCTCCACGTCTCGGATGATGCCGTGGAAATTGGCCTGTCTTGAAGCGTCTTTTTCTCCCAAAGTGGTGATCAGGTACTTGCCGTCCTGGCTGCACTTCAGGGCGATGGCGTACAGGCAGCCGCCGTTCACCGTGAAACGGAAATCGGCGGAAGTGAAATTCTTCTTGATCCCGTCGGAGAACTGCCCTTCCACGATCCGGGTGGGGCCTTCTCCGTAGGTGCGGTACACCTTGGAACCATAAATGGCTTCCCCGTTCACCGCCAGCCACCTGCCGATGTGCTCCAGCACCCCGGCATCCTCTCCGGAGATCGTTCCGTCCGGCTTCGGGCCCACGTTCAACAGGAGTGTGCCGTTCTTGCTGACGATATCCACCAGGTCGCAAAGGATCTCCTGGGGCGGGCGGAACTGGTTGTGCTCCGTATAACCCCAGGAATTCAGGGCCACGGAAGTGTCCGTCTGCCAGAAATAAGGCTTCACCTCCGCAAACTGTCCCCGTTCCACGTCCGGCACCGCCGAACCGAACAGGAAGGCGTCGTGCTTGTAGTTGATGGCCACCTCTACGCCCCATTCGGCGGCCCGGTTATAATAGTAAGCCGCCAGCTTCCTCAAATAAGGCCGCACGGCGCTGTGCTGGATCCACCAGTCAAAATAAATGAGCTTGGGCCTGTAACGGTCGATGATCTCACAGGTGCGCACCAGCCAATCCTGCAGGAATTCCTCCGTGGGCACGGGCTCGCTGAAAAGATCCTGATGATTCGGCTCCGGCATGGCGGGCCAATAGAAATCCCCCCGCTCCATGGGATCCTTGATGTCGCTGTCGAATTCTTTTCCATGGCCCATGAAAAACCAGTGCTCCACCCGATGGCTGGAGGCTCCCACCTGCAGTCCCAGGGCCTCGCAGTTCTCCTTAAGCTCTCCCAACACGTCCCGCTTGGGGCCCATTTCATAGGCGTTCCAACGAGAAATCTCGCTGCGGTACATCTGGAAGCCGTCATGATGCTCCGCTACCGGCACCACGTACCTAGCCCCGGCTTTCCGGAACAGCTCCGCCCAGGCCTTCGGATCGAAGTTCTCCGCCTTGAACATCGGAATGAAATCCTTGTAGCCGAAATCCTTATGCTTTCCGTAAGTCTCCACATGATGCTCAAATTCCCGGGAACCCTGCACGTACATGTTGCGGGAATACCACTCGCTTCCAAAGGCGGGCACGCTGTAGATGCCCCAGTGAATGAAAATTCCGAACTTCGCCTCCCGGTACCACTTGGGCACCTGATAGGCGCAGAGAGATTCCCAGGTATCCTGAAACGGACCCCTGGCGATCACCTCTTCTATGGTTTTCAAGTAAGGCTTCATATCATATTGCTTCCGCTCGCTCATCTTTCCGCTCCTTCCGCTTTTATCCTCAATTCTGCAAGGCATCTTTACAGCTTCCTTCACTTCTGCAAGGCACTTTTGCAACCGCCCTCACTTCTGCCAGGTATCTTCGCCGCCGTCCACGTCCCATAGGTCTTCCCAGCCCTTTGCGCCTTTCCACAAGAACACCTGGCCCTTCACCAGGCGGCAATTCCGATCATCGGCCTCGATGGCCGCCATCTCCTGCTCCGTCAAAGGATCCTCCAACACGCAGGTCAGGTTGGAAGTGTATTGAGACTCTTTTACCGAAAAAGGAATGGGCACCTGGCCCCGCTGTACCGCCCATTTCAGGCATATCAGCGCCGGATGGACGCCCCTGGCCACGGACGCCGCCGACACCGAAGGCAGTTCCCCGTCCGCCACGTCCTGGGCCGTCCGATCCCGTTCCGGCCGGGAAGGGGAGCCCAGCGGGCAATAGCCGATGGGCAGAATGTTTTCTCCGCGGGCGTACTCGAACAATTCTTTTTGCTGAAAAGATGGATGCAGCTCCATCTCCAGGGCCGCCGGACGGATCCGACACAAGGGCAGCACCGCTTTCAGCTTCGGCACCGTCATGTTGCTCATACCGATGTAGCGCACCAGCCCCTGATCCACCAGGGCCTCGCACTGCCGCCAGGTGCTCATGAATTCTTCCACGGAAAAAGGTTTGGAATCCGGGTTCCTGGCATCCCCGTCGCAGCCCGGCGCATGGTAGTTGGGGAAAGGCCAATGGACGAAATAAAGGTCGATCTGCTCCAGCCCCAGATCCTCCAGGCTTTTCCTGCAGGAGGCCAGCACGTCTCCCTCCCCGTGCATATCGTTCCAGACCTTGGAGGTGATGAAAAGCTCTTCCCGGCGGACGATTCCCTCCGCCATCACCCTTTGCAGAACCTTTCCGATCTCGTCCTCGTTCTGATACACGGCGGCGCAGTCGATAAGCCGATATCCGAAACGAATCGCTCCGTACACCGCTTCCGCAATCTCCTCCGGCCCGTATTTGTCGGAACCGAAGGTTCCAAGACCGATGCAGGGAATCTCTTCCCCGGAAGCCAGCCGCTTTCTTGGGACTCTATGCGCAACCTTGCCGTCCGCTCCAGCGGCCACGCTTTTCGCCTCGACGGCTATGTTGCCCGCTTTATCCGCCAAGCCTCCCGCTCCAGCGGCCACGTTGTCCGTTCCGGCGGCTGCACCTTCCGCCGCCATGGCCACGCCGTCCGTTCCGGCGGCCACGCTTTTCGTTTTGTCAGCCACGCTCGCCGCCTCGCCCATCACTCTATCCGTCATCCCGCACTCCTTCCCTTTCACTGCTCTCCGAACACCACGGCCACCTTGCCGCACTGTCCGGACGCCATCAGGCGATAGGCCTCACCGGCCTGTTCCACCGAGAACTCATGGGTGATCAGCTCCTCCGGATGAATGCCCCAGCGCACCAGCCGCTCCACCAGCTCCTCCATTTTCCAAAGAGAAGTGACCCAGGAGCCGTAGATGGACTTCTGCCCGTGAATGATGTCCGGGCTGGGGTTGAAAGTACAGCTGCCGCCCTCTCCTACGAAGGCGATCTTGCCCCATTCCCTGGTGGCCCGGATGGCCAGCTGTCTGCCCGCATCGTTGGCGCTGGCATCAATGGCTCTCTCCACGCCGTTGCCCCCGGTCACCTCCAGGATTTTGTCCAAAGTATCCTCTCCGGGCTTGAACACATAATCCACCAGACCCAGCTTCTTGGCCAGATCGATTCGATAATCATTCATTTCCACGCCGATGAGCAGATTCGCCCCCATGCTCTTGGACAACATCAAAGCCGCCAGTCCCACGGGACCCAGCCCCGTCACCAGCACCGCATCGTTGCCGCAGACACCGATCTTCTCAATAGCTTCATAGACCGTTCCGAAGCCGCAGGCCACCTGGGCGCCGTCCTTGTAAGTCAGTTCGTCCGGCAGGGCGATGAGATCCTTTTCCTCCGCAAGAATGTAGGGGGCCATGCCTCCGTTGCGCTGCCAGCCGTAAGCCTGGCGGAACTTACTTTTACAGGAAATATAGTAGCCCCTCCGGCAATCGTTGCAGACGCCGCAGCCGGAAATATGGTACACGATGACCCGATCCCCCTTCTTGAAACGCCGCAGGCCTTCGCCTTCCTCCACGATCACGCCGCAGGGTTCGTGCCCCGCAATCAAGCC
The DNA here is from genome assembly GCA_947625675.1 of uncultured Acetatifactor sp. Lineage (GTDB taxonomy): Bacteria > Bacillota > Clostridia > Lachnospirales > Lachnospiraceae > Acetatifactor. The sequence goes on along the minus strand of CANQPH010000015.1, from coordinate 45,869 downwards.
GGGGATGTAGCCTTCCGGCCCCTTCCCCACATGTTCCCTGTAAATGCAGCGAATGTCGCTGCCGCAGATCGTGGTGGCCTTGGTCTGCACCAGAACCTGACCGTATCCAGGCTTCGGCACCTCGAAATCCCGAAGCTCCACCGTACTGTTTCCCGGGAGAATCGCCCCCTTCATCATCATTTTTACCGCCATTTTTCTTCTCCTTTCATCGTTGTCCTGATTTTCGCCGCCATTTCCCGCTTTCGCCCTTTCGCCACCGCAGATCGGGCCAGAAATCGGCAGGGATCATTCTATTCTTTTTTTCCTGTTTTTAAGAAAAGAACCCGCCCACTTTCAGCTTCGGATGTCGCATTTGTGAAGGTGGAAAACGGCTGGGATCCTTTCATTTCTGCCGTGCGTCTTCGAGAATCAGCCCCGGGTTCTCCCGGGCGGCTTCCTCCAACACTTTCAATATTTTTAATCCATAGCCACCTTCCCAGCGAAGTTCCTCCGCTCCCTCCAGCGAAATCCTGCATTGCCCCAGCTCCGCCAGACAATCCGCAAGGGCGTCCAGGTTCCTGCCATAATAGTCCGGGAAATGCAGCGTCTCCGCCAGATAATCATGGGCCCGGTCCCGCCGTCTCAATTCCCGGCAGTCCAACGTCACGTTATTCACCATATGACCTCCCAATCCTCCGTAACCGTCACCTCGGAAAAGCTTTCATAGTGATCCGCCGTGTAAAAATACAGGCCGTCATCGGAAAACACCAGCCTCCTGGAGCCCCTGGAGCCAAACCCCTTCGTATCGATGTCGCACTCGGTATAAGTTCGTCCTTTCGCTTCCGGCAAAAGACCCTCTCGGTTACCGAAGGTATCCCCGCCGATAGCCGCCCCTTCCAGATAATCTTCCACGGAACCGCCCTCCCAGCCCAGCTCCCGGGCCTCCTTCTTGGTAATGTAGTTGGGCGGCAGTTCTCCGTAGACCTCCAGATACAGGACCACGTTCTCCAGATCATAATAATAGGAGCCGTATTCCGGAAGGTCGGCGGTCGAAACCGACTCCTGCGATTCCTGCTCCGGTTCTTCCAGGGCCTCCGATTCCTGCAGTTCCTGCTCCGGTTTTTCCAAGGCCTCCGATTTCTGCAGTTCCAGCTCCGATTTCTCGTAAGACGAGCCCTCAAGCGGTTCCGACGGGATCCCCTCGCAGGCAGTCAAAAAAGCCAACAGGAAGGCCAGCAAGAGACTCGCCAATCCTTTTCTTTTCCTAAAAAATTCTCTTTTCATGGGACACTCCTTTGTCAAGATATCTATACAATATCATAGGAAAGAATAGGATTCAAGCTTTCTTTTTGATTGTTTGCATTCCCCGTTCTCATTCGTCTGCTTCTATTGCCTGGTCTTATCGCTATCTTTTGAAATTACCCGCCACAATCCAAATGGCCAGGATGAGCGCCGCAAACCCGCCAAAGTACAGAAGCCTTTTTATGGTCCGAAAATGGCGGAACTGCTTTTCAATCCGTTCCTGAAGAACGGGCAGGGGACTATCGTTCGCCGGTTGGTCACAGGTGCGGAAAACTTTTTCCAGTGTTTGGGCCGCAGCCTTTTCCGTCAAAAATTCTTCTGCGTTCGTGTTCTGCATGGTTGCGCTCTCCTTCATGAATCAACCACTCCTTTTTCCTGCAGCAGACGTTTCAGGCGGCCGTAACCATGGTTTCAGATACCTGGTCACGCTGCTCACGCTGCACTCCATGGTTTCCGCAATCTCTTCCAGGCTCATTCCCGCGACAGAGAATGGCAGCTATGACTTTTTTACAGATAACTCTTTTTGTTTTTAACCTTGCTAGTAAGAATAACTTAGGATACAATATTGTCAGGGAAATGGAGGTTTAAAATGGTCGGCAATGTAAGGTTCATGAGAGAAAAACTTGATTATACAAAATGGCAACAGGAAAGATTTGCCGACACAAGTTCTGAAAAGTTTCTTAAAAAAGCGGTGGAGTATGCCAAAAAAAATCCGTTCAAGAAAAAAGAGAGGCAGCCCCCCTCATGAGCCGCTGGACTTGTAATGCCGCACCCCGAACCGCCAGAACAGCAGGGCCGGAATCAGGAAGAGACAGGCCGCCAGGGGCAAGAACACGTAAACAAGGCTCTTCCGCATGTCCAGCAGATAGAGCAGAGGATAGTATTGCACCAGGGCGTAGGGGATGACGAAGGTGGCGAAGAGCAATATTTTTTCCCCATAGACGCCGATGGGATATTTTCCGAACTCCCGGGCCCCGTCCGTGAACACGTTCATAAATTCCAGGCCCTCCAGGGTAAAAAAGCAAAAGGCCACATAAATGATGAACAGCCCGGCGAACACCGCCACCCCGCCGACGAGCATGAAAAGCACGGTCAGCGCTTTCAGCACGGTCCAGCGCACCCCGCTTGCGGTCACGCCGTAGACGAACATCACCACCGCCTGCAGGAGGCGCCCGATGCGGGTGAGCTCAAACTTGCTGCCCAGCACCTGGAGGATCTCGTTCCGGGGCCGCACCAGAATGCGGTCGAATTCCCCGGTCCGCACCGTGCCGGAGAAAGCGTCGAAGCCCCGCACGAACATTTCCGCCAGGGCGAATTCCAGCAGCACGATGGAAAAGCACAGCAACACCTGGCTATAAGTAAATCCCTCCACTCTGTGAAACCGCTGAAACATAAAAAGGATGCCCAAAAACACATTGAAGGACACCAGGAACTGACCGATCACCGAAAGGAAAAACGAAGTTTTGTACTGCATCATGCAACGAATGTTGATGGACATATAGCGCCAATAAAGTCTTGCCGCATCCTTCAGCCTATGAAAAAAAACTTTCCCGTCATTTCTCACCCGACACACCTCCCTGGAAATTTTTCCCGCCCCATAAATCATCCTCCCTGTACCGTCACCCGGCGCAGGGCCGTCCTGCAAAGCAGCTTTCCCATCAAGACCAGGGCCCCCAGCCAGAAAATCTGAAAAAACACCGCCCTTCCCATTTCCACTCCGCTTAAGTCCCCGCTGTAGACCCGCAGGGGCACGTTCTGCATGGAAGCGAAGGGAAGAAGCTCTATCACCTTCCGAATTCCTTCCGGGAAAAAGGGAAGGGGAATGACCGCCCCGGCCAATAGCTCCGTTGCGGAGGTAAAGAAAATTCTCAGCCCCTGGGGAGACACCACGAAAAAGGTCAGGACATAAATCAGCATGGTAAAGGCCACGGTCACGGCCACCCCCAGGGCCAGGGTGATCGCAAACATCAGGAAATGGGGAAAACTGGCCGGAGCGGCGAGACCGTAGGGCTCGGGGAGCAGAGCCGCCACCACCAGAATCGGAACGCACCGGAGGGTCGCTTCCGACAACCGCTTGGCAATGCTCCTGGCGTACCACATGTCATAGACCTGGATGGGCCTGCACAGTTCATAGGCGATGTTTCCGTTCATAATGGTGTCAAAAATCTCGTTTTCCAGGAGCCAGGCCCCGAACAGGGCCAAAAAAGCCTGCTGGAGCCACAGATAAGAGGCCGTGGCGGAAAAGGTCATGGGAAAGGCCGCCGCATCCGCCCGATAGAATGCCCGGAAAATCATGAGTTCCATGAAGCCCCAGAAGAACTGGGTGACCATGCCCGCCAGGGCCGCCGCCCGATATTGCAGCCCCATGACGAACCGCAGCCGGAAAAAAGACAGATATTTTTTCATGCCGACACCCCCTTAGAGATCGAAGCTGCGGTACAGCTCCGCCACCGTTTCATCGATGCCGACTGCGGCGGCACCGGATCCCCCTGCAGCGCCGCCTGACTCGCCATCGGGCTTCTCTGCAGCATCGCCTGACTCGTTGCCGAAACCGTTCTTGTGGGCGGTACGTTTACGGATATCCTCCAACGTGCCGTCCAGAAGGATACGGCCCTTGCCGATCAAAAGGATGCGGCTGGTCAGGGCTTCGATGTCCTGCATGTCATGGGTGGTGAGGATCACCGTGGTGCCGTGCTCCTTGTTTTGCTCCAGAATGAATTCCCGCACCGCCAGCTTGGATACCGCATCCAGGCCGATGGTGGGCTCGTCCAAGAACAGAATCCGGGGGCCGTGCAGCAGGGAAGCCGCAATCTCACACCGCATCCGCTGGCCTAGGGACAATTGTCTGGCGGGAGTGCGCAGAAGTTCCTCCAGGCACAGCCTTTGGGTCAGTTCTTCCAGATTTTGTCGATATTGGGAATTCGGGATAGAATAAATATCCCGCAGCAGTTCAAAAGAATCGATCACGGGGACGTCCCACCACAGCTGGGAGCGCTGGCCGAAAACCACGCCGATCTCCCTCGCATGTTCTAGCCGGTCCCGATAGGGAACCCTCCCGTCCACCAGGACGGTACCTCCGTCCGGGGTCAAGATCCCGCTTAAGATTTTAATGGTGGAGCTTTTCCCCGCTCCGTTAGGGCCGATGTAGCCCACCATCTCCCCGTCCCGGATGGTAAAGCCTACATCGTCCAGCGCCCGAATCTCATCATACTCCCGGCGAAACAGCGCCTTCCAGGCTTCCTTTGCGCCCGCATTTCTTTTTGCAATCCTGTACGTTTTGCAGACATGCTCCATCGTAATCATTCTTGCTTCCTCCTGGTAGTAATATTTTCATATCTTGCCAAGTTGGTTTGGATATTGTATCAAATTTTTCGTTCCAGCGCAAGCAATTTTTCTTTTACCGCCAATCCGCCGCCGAAGCCGGTGAGGCTGCCGTCGCTCCCCACCACTCGATGGCAGGGGATGAAGACCATGATAGGGTTGCAGTGACAGGCCATGCCCGCCGCCCGGGCTCCCTTAGGGCTTCCGGCCAGGGCCGCCACCTGTCCGTAGCTTAGCGTCTGACCATAAGGAATCCGCCGCAGCACTTCCCAAACCCTCTCCTGAAAGGGCGTGCCTTCTGTATGAAGGGGAAGGGGGAATTCCCGCCTCTCTCCCGCCAGATACTCCTCCAACTCCGTGACGGCCTGTTTTAAAAGGGGCGTCTCCTGCCAGAGCGTGCCGCCAGGGGCCTCCCGGGCCATCTTCGACGATTCCTTCGTCCGCTGTTCTTGCGGCTTCCCTTCCCGGCATTCCTGCGCCTCCGCCAACGGTTCCCCCTCCTGACGTTTCTGGGCCTCCGCCGAGGTTTCCTCCGCCCGATACCTCTGCGCCTCCGTCGCCATCTGACAGGCCGTTCCCCAGGGGGCGAATACCCCTTTTGATTCAGCAATGGCCTTTCCTTTTGAGATCCCAAATGGCGCACTTCCCAAAGTGCCAACGGTTTCTCCCCTTGATTCCCTGGGAGTCACGATCCCCAAGCTAATAATGGCCTCACCTTCCTGCTGAATGCAGACCGTGCCGATTTCCGTCTCATAGTTCTGCGCATATCGTTGTACATGATTTTTTATGAGTTTCTGCGTATATTTCATGATCGTATCCTCTGCCGCTGACATTTTTCACCAACTTTTCCACGGCTGCTGACATTTTTCGCCAATGTTTTCCCCTGTCCCTACATTTTTCCCCCGTCGACCGCATCTTCATGCCAGGGCAAAAGTTTGTCCCCGCACCCTTTTTCTCCAAATGAATATAGTAAAAAGAAGAAAAAAAGGAGGCTTTTCCGCCATGCCTCTCCTGTCCTTCCTCTCCTCCGCCCTGTTCGCCTTTTCCGCCAGCCTGGATGCACTGATCGCTGGCATCAGCCTGGGCATCCGTAAAATAACCATTTCCTTCCGGCAGAATCTGCTGGTCAGCCTGATCGCCCTGGCGGGCACCGCCCTCTCCCTCTGGCTGGGACAGTCCCTAGCGGCCCTGCTGCCCGGGGATTCCGCTGCAGGAGCGGCCGCCCCTGTTTCCGCAGAGATTTTCACACTCCCGGCTTCCGCAGCCTTCGCATCTCCCGCCGCAGACGCTTCCTCGCTCCTAACTTCCGCAGATGCCGCATCTCCTGCCGCAGACCTGGCGGATCTGGCTGGCAGCCTCCTGCTGCTTCTTATCGGAGTATTCTATCTGTTGAAATATATGATTTCTCTTTTTCAAAAATACCAGCCGAAGGCTCAAACCCTCTCCTGGAATCTGCGCACCCTCCTGCCCCTGGCCCTGGCGCTTTCTCTGAACAACGTGGGAATCGGCCTGAGCGCCGGTATTGCAGGCCTGAATCCCCTCGCCTCCTCCCTGCTGACCTTCCTTTTTTCCTTCCTGCTGCTTTTCCTGGGCAATCGGCTGGGAAAGGCCCGGTTATTTCGGAATGCGGAGCGGTATGGAGATCTCGTTTCCGGGATTCTGCTGATCGGACTTGTCCTTTTTGATGCGCTCTTCGCATGAACCAATTCCTGATATTTAAGAAATAATCAAACTATCCTTTCCAATGTCGCCGCAAATACTCCTCTGCCTCGTCTTTTCTCAGTTTATATAACTCCATGACCTGTTGCAGGGTCTGGTCGTAGGTCGCACCCATGGACTGGCAGCTGGCGATCAAAATGCGGATACCCTCGAGACGTTCCGCCGCCTGACCGTTGCGGCGCCCTTCCTCAATGCCATTACGCCGCCCCTCTTCCAGCCCGGATTCCCATCCTTCCTGCCACCAGTTCTCCCGTACTTTTTTCTCGTCATATTCACTCAGCAACATTCCCAATACCTCCAGTCGGCTGTCGGTCAGGATATCCTTGAGAATCCCTTCCTGCAGACAGACATCTATCGCCCTGTCCGCAGCGTCCCGGATCCCGATCCCTTCCCGCAATCCTTCGTTGACCCGTTCGATAAAATAAGCATATTCTTTCAGCTTCCGACATTTATCCATCAGTTCCTGGTTACGCCCATAGTTGATGTTCAGCATCCGCACTTTCAGCTCTACATCAGGTCTCTCTTCTGGATACTCATAAGCATCCGAAAGACATAAATACTGTTCTTCCGGTTCTTCTTTGTTTCCATTATAGAAAACCACGCAGTGCGGCGCTGGGAGCTTCAAAAGCTTTGTCCCGTAGACTTTTTCCGCCCCATATTCCCCGATGATCCGCTGGTATTCCTCCCCAAGATAAATGAGGAAGCGCACCGGCATGTTGGGGTTGACGGTGCTCTGCTGTTCGTAAAGGTTTAAAACTCCGGCGATGGTGAAAGCCAGGTCGTTCTTCATGGACAGATAGATGACATTTTCCACAGTCATCATTTTTAAGGCATCCTTGTCGCAATAATCGGTGCCGTTTAGAGCGTTATACAGCTCCAATAAAGCTCCCCTGTCCTGCTCAAAGATATACCGGAACAACCGGTCTTTTACATTCCGTCTGATGAAGGAATCCTGTTTTTCCTGTTTCGTTCCCTTTTCTTGAAGAGCATGGTTCTTTCTTCTGCTGCTTTTCATAAGTCCCTCCTTTTTTGTAAAGATCCCTCTGAAGGGATGGCCAACAAAGGTTTAATCCCTGAGGGGCACTTAATAAAGGCATTATGACAAAGCATGGCACAAGAATCCTTTTGCCAGGAATCTCATCGACAATGCCGCCATAATACCGATACCTGTTCGGTTATCCCTTCCTGAGTATCTGTGGCAGAAATGCCGGAACCGCAAACTGCACGGCGAAAAGATTCCCAGAAAATAAGATTGTATCTTTTGTAAGAGTAAAACGATAAAATCATCGTATACGATATCAGCATACCATTCGTAAAGGAATTTGTCAAGAAGCGATGGGCTTCTTCCTTACTCCACCCGATGCTCCATTTTACCAAGCAGGAATTTACTAAAGATTTATCAATGAAATGCCGAAACAGAATTGGGAAAGAAATAATGACGCTATTTCATTTCATCAATTATTTTATAAATTAAATCCTTTTGGTGGTCCGTTAAGGTAAGCCACCGCCGGAACAGTTGCATTTGCTCATCATTCAGCTGAACGATATTGCCGCCTTCCGTGAAAAATTGAGCCAGTGAAAGACCAAAAGCGGAACAGATTGCTTCCAGGGTGGAAATGGAAGGCACCGTATTTCTACGATGCATATTGGCAATCGTGGAAGATGCGAGCCCGGATTCTGCAGCCAATTTATATTCGGACCAATTTCTTTCTTTCATAAGTTCATCAATACGCTGAACAACATCCATGACCGTTCCTCCATTCTATATTTATTATATTAGCTAAACATTTTACAATATAGAATTCATATGTAATAAAAATATTGCTTAAATGAGAAAAGTATGCTATTATACTTTATTTTTCATAAAATGATGCGCATGGAGGAGAACACTATGAAAAAAGTTTCGACCGGTTATCCATCTGTTGAAAAGCCTTGGAAAAAATATTATAGAGAAACGGAATTGCGGCAATTTAATGTGAACCAGACATTATATCAGATGCTTTGGGAAGCGAATCAGGATAACTTAGATGCTCCGGCACTGAATTTTTTAGGCATAGAAGGAAACACATGGACTTATAAGGAGTTATTTCATCAGGCAAATTGTCTGGCTGGGGCATTTCGAAAGAACGGAGTGAAGGAAGGGGATACTGTTCTGGTGATTACCATCAGCGGACCGGAAGAAGCGTTGTGCCTGCTCGCCTTGAATAGGATAGGTGTGGTTTCCAAATGGATCGATATCACTGTTTATTCAAAAAAGATGGATGAGGCGATCCAAAAGGACGGGTGTGAGTATGTGGTCTGTTTTGCATTGGCGATTCCCAGACTTGTTGAAATCCTGGATCATACGCGGGTCAAAAAGGTTTTGTATGTAGATCCATCACAGTTTATCCGACTGCCGGAAATCTTAAAGAAATCTCCTAAAAACCTTAAGGAAGTAATGGCATTAAAAAAGAAGGACAAAGAAGAACCCTTGCCAGCCATGCCGATGGATCCCAGATTTATAGAATTTACGAAATTTATTAAGGAAAGCGAGGGAACTTCTTTTACTGCGTCTTATGTAAAAGACCTCCCTGTATTGAAGATTCAATCCAGCGGGACCACGGGAAAGCCCAAAGTGATTACCCATTCTAATTATGCGATTAATTGTTCGATTGCAAAATTCAGGGGAATGGATCTTCCGCTCTATCCGGGATATGCGCTTTTAAAAACCGCGCCCGGATGGGTGGCCTACGGCCTGATCAATGCTCTTGGAGTGGGGCTGGCATTTGGCTTGGAAGTGCTGACGACTCCGGTATTGAAAGAGGATATTTTGCTTCGTTTTAATCAAAAATACGATATAGCGGATGGAGTTCCCCTTCATTACAGATATTTGTATGAACACATAAACGAAATTCAGGATATGTCCCGCCCTCTGGCTTTGATCAGCGGGGGAGATAAAATCAGCAAAGGGGAAATTGAAACTTTTACAAAGGCTTTTTCTGCTTTGGGCTGTAAAGCGCCTATTCTCAACAGCGCTGGCAGCAATGAAGTGTTGGGGGCGGCTGTGATGAATCCCCTCCTTTCCAACCGTCCTGGCAGTATCGGAATCCCGCTTTATGGGGATTGCGCCAGTATTTTCGACCCAGACACGATGGAGGAAATGCAATGTGGGGAGGAGGGAGAAATCTGTTATCAGACAGAGGCTGCCTTTTTGGAATATGAAGATAACGAGGAAATGACGAAAGAAATCAAGAAAATCCATAAAGATGGCAGTACATGGATCCATAGCAAGGATTTGGGGTATATGGATTCCGACGGGTTTATATATCTGGCAGGACGGATCAGCCGGGTTATTACAGTCGGGGCGTTTAAAATATCGGCCAATCAGATTGAAGAGGCCGTGCAGATCTGTAAAGAAGTGAAGGAATGTGTTGCGGTAGCCGTGCCAGATGCGGAATACGGCGAAGTCCCGATGGTATTTCTGGTGCTGGAAGAGAAGGAGAAAGGGAAACCGGAAGAGATTTTGGAAAAGGTAAAGAGCATATGCAAGCGGGAACTCAAAGAAAAGGCCGTACCGAAATATTTTGAAATCATAGACAGCATACCATACACCAGCAATAATAAACAAAATTTCAGGCTGTTGGAGGAGATGGGGAAGGGGATTGTGGATGGAGGCGTTTAGGTGAAAATTGTAAAGTTACGTGATTGTATGAACAGGAGAAAAAGTTTATCAGGAAAGGGTATTGAGAAAACATGAAGGATAAGGCAGCTGCTTTTGAAAAGTATAAATATGATAAGAAATGTTTTCTGAAAGAAAATCTTCCTATAAGGCACATGAAATTAAGAAAATCAATTAGACCGCTTTTAAGAACTGTTTTATTTGTACAAAGGAAAATAAAAGGCCAGTCTATAGAAGTGATTGGAAACAAAATGACTAAAAGGATAACCGACAATCCGATTGTATTTGTTGTTACACACATTGGAAAATATGATTTTGAAATTGTGAGTGAGATAATAAAAGAGCATTTTTTATGTAATTGCCAGTGATTTCCTAAATATGTACGGCAATATCAATGGCATTTTTATAAAAGCCAACGGAGTGATTTTCATGGATATTGATGATAAGGAAGATCGGGAAAATTCCAGGCAGATGATGCTGAAGGTTCTCGAACACGGTGATAATATGATGATATTTCCCGAAGGTACCTGGAATTTATCAGAAAATGCTATTGTAAATGATTTGCATTGGGGAGCAGCTGATATTTCGTTGGAAACGTCCGCCGTAATTGTGCCGATTGCGATAGAGCAGTATGGAAAGAGATTTGTGGTAAATATTGGAGAACTTTTTGATCCGGATAAGATACGCCAGAGCCGCACAAAAATTGCTTATTCAGAACTAGGATTGGATGAGGCCGGAACTCAGCTGAAAAAACAGATAAAAATAGAAGTCATTCAAAATCTGAGAGATATACTTGCAACCTTAAAATTTCAAATATGGGAAAAAGAAGGTATTACCAGAAGGGACAACGTTCCATATGATTACTGGAAGGAATTTATTAAAGAGCGTTGCGAAGAGTGGCCGGGTTACTCTATGGATGAACAGGTACGGAACGGTTGTTTCCCGCCTGTTAAGCGAGAGTATAATACTATGTTGAAAGAAATGGGCAGGATGAGAATTAGCAAGAAAAACTGCTTTTTGTTCAAAGAATAATGTAAATTTTTTAGTAATATCAAAATACAATTAACGGAGGAGGATACTCCATTGCAACAAATACAGAAACAATCCCCCCAATTTCATATCCTGTCCTTAAGGGACGAGAAAAAGCTCTCCCCTGCAGAACTCGCCCAATATTACTCCGCCCTCCGCACCTACGCCGGCAGAGGAAGCTGACGAACACCACTCCCGGGGCTTTAACCGTCGCGCCGCACCTGAAAGGCGTCACGGATAAGATCGTGAACAGACTGACGAAAATCCTGTGCCGTGGCCCGGTGGAAGTGGTGTCTGACGGACAGGAGAATATTCCGAAAGGGCCGGTTATTTTCGCCTTCACCCATCAGGGCATTTTGGACAATTTTGTCTGGATTCCGGAAACGCCGTACCATTGCGTGATCCTGCATTCCGCCAAGGTGAAAACGTTCCTGAAACTGATACAATTAAATACCGGGCTGATTCTGGTGAGTAAGAAAGATGAGGATGCGGAAAACAGGCAGAACGCACAGCTGGACATGCTGCAGATTTTACTGCGGGGGCATTCCATTGCCTATTTCCCCGAGAGCGCATGGAATCTGTCGCCCAACAAGCTGCATTTGCCGATGAGTTATGGTTTTCTTGACATAGCCCGTAAAGCGGGTGTCCCTGTGGTTCCGGTGGCTATGGAATTTACATATGATACTTCCACAGATAGGGAGCGCATCACAAAGGTACATATCCGTTATGGACAGGCTATCACAGTAGAAATTTCTGATAGCCTGCCGGAAAAATTAGAAGAATATCAGGCGGCTATTTCCACCATGCGCTGGGCGCTGATCGAAGAAAAAGGCAGATTCCGGAGAAGCGAAGTATCGGATCAGGATTATTTCAATTACTTAAAAGGAAACCTGCGGAATCTGCAGATGGGCGGGATCGATATCAATGTGGAACGTGCGCATATCCGTGGAGCGCAAGATGATTTTTACCAGTTTCATCCGATCAATGATCTGCCTTTGGATAGAGATAAATTTCATTAGGAACACTCGTAAGAGAATTTGTCAAGAAGCGATGAGCTTCTTCCTTACTCCACCCGATGCTCCGTCAAAAAGAAGGTGAACTCCCCGCTGTCCAGAAGGGTTCCCGCATCATCCCGCAGACGAACCTCGAACACCGCCAGGTTCCTGCCGCTGCGAAGCTTTCTGGCCTCGCAATATACGTATTCCGTATTCACCGCAGGCTCCAGATAATTCATCGTCCCCGACACGGTGGTGACATAGCGGCCATCCATACAGGCCCCGTTTCCCGCCACGATATCCGCCAGGGAATAGAGGCTTCCTCCATGGAGAAAGCCATAGGGATTCGCCAGTTCCTTTTTATAGGGCATCCGTCCATAGGCGTAGCCTTCCCTCAGTTCCAGCAGCTCCACCCCCAGATGCCGGACATATTCGTTCCCTTCCATCCTTTTGCGTAAGATCTCTTCCATAACTGCTTTTTTTCACCTGCTCCTTTTCATCCGATCATATTTCAATTTTCATCCAATCATTTTTCAATCTAACATTTTCCATCCAATATTTTATCCCTTTTTTCCCTTTCCGGCAATGAGATGTAGATGTTTCAGATCATTTTTGTTCAAACCATTTTTATTCAAATTAATTTGAATAATTTTTAGGCTCTTCGATTCCACTCCCCCTTCCGGTAAAACAAAAGGGACATGACGGTGGCGATGCTCCAGCCGATGGGCCAGGCCAGCCAGATCCCTGCGGAACCCAGGGCGGTCAGGGACAGGAGTCTGGCCAGGATCACCCGCAGCGCCAGATCCGTAAAGGTGGCGAGCATGAATTCCTTCATCTTTTCAGCGCCCCGGAGCACGCCGTCCGCCACCAGCTTGGCCGACACCACGAAATAGAAGGGGGAAACGATGCGCAGTAGCGTGACCCCGGTATCCAGGGCCGCCTCGCTGGGCGCATCCAGGAAAATGTAGACCAGATATTTTCCGCCGAAGAAATACAGAAGGGCCAAAGGCAGGCACAGGATCCACACCAGGCGCAGCCCCGCCCGGAAACCCTCTTTTACCCGGGGCAGCTTCCCGGCTCCCATGTTCTGGGCCGTGAAGTTGGAGATCCCGTTCCCCAGGGTGGTGAGGGAAGTGATCACCAGATTGTTCAGCTTGATGGAGGCGGAATAGCCCGCTATGACTCCCGTGCCGAAGGTATTGATGATCCCCTGGATGAGGATGTTCCCTATGGAGACAAAGCTTTGCTGCAGGATGCTGGGAATGGCGATCAGAGAAATCTTGCCCAGCAGCTCCCAGGAAAAAACGGGAACCCTTCCCTCCGTCCGAATGGTGCCGAAGGAACGGAACACGAAGACCAGGGCCAGGACGCAGCTCACCCCCTGGCAAAGAAAGGTAGCCCAGGCCACGCCCTCCACCCCGTAGGTGAAGAGGAAGGAAAGCTTCGTGGTGAACAAAATGTCCGCCCCTATGTTGGCCAGGGAGGAGCACATCAGGAAAAGGAACGGCGTCCTGGAATTGCCCAGGGCCGAAAAAATTCCCGTGGCTACATTATAATAAAATACAAAGGGCAGCCCCAAAATATAAATATTCAGATACAGCCTGGAAGGGATGAAGATTTCCTCCGGCGTGTGGATCATCCGGAGCAGGGCGTCCCCAAACAGCAAGCCTCCCGTCATCAGCAGCAGGCACAAAACCCCGCTGGCGATCAGGGTGGTATAGACGGCGGTTTTGAGCTCCTGATACTTTTTGGCCCCGAACAGCTGGGACGTGATGACGGAACATCCTATGTTGCACCCGAAGGCGAAGGCGATGAAGATCAGCGTGATCTCGTAACTGTTGCCCACCGCCGCCAGGGCGTCCTCCCCCACGAACTTGCCCGCCACGAAGCTGTCCGCAATATTATAAAGCTGCTGGAAAATAATGCTTCCGAACAAGGGGAGGCAGAATTTCCACACCACTGCGGCGGGTTTCCCCACCGTCAAATCCCGACTCATACTCGCCATAACACAATTCAGTCCTTTCCTGTAAACGCTGGAGTTTATTCTGCCACAAGCGCAGACCGAGGAGCGCTGCGTAAACAAAAGTATTATACTTTATCTCCTCGACTCCTGGAAGAAGCATTTTTCACAAAAAAGCGGCTATTCTTTCATTAGTCAAAAATGCATATTTTTACGTTTTTGTCGAAAGGACAACAGCGATTTCATCCTCACCCATGTTTTACACAAAATATCACAAAAACCGCCCGGAAGGCTGCAGGCCCACGGGCGGTTCGCTCATCTAAGCTGGTGCATATATTTTCCTATTCGAAATCTTACTGTCGGAATCTTTCTCTCCAAAAATTATCCTGTTCGCAGTCTTTCCATCCGAAGCTTTACCATCCGAAGCTTTACCATCCGAAGAAATTCCAAGGGAAGGAGAAATTTCCGCCCTGGTCATTCCCGCCGTTCGGCTGCTGTTGTTGCTGTTGGTACTGCTGCTGTTGCTGTTGCTGATTCTCCTCGTTGGCAAGGGCGGATTCCTGTTTTTCCTCTACCGTGATCGTCAGCTCCAGGGTCTCTCCCTTCCGGTAAACGGTCAGTTTCACTTCTCCGCCGATGCCTGCGGCATTTACCGCATCCTTCAGTTCGGAACCGCTGGTGATCTCCTGACCGTTGACGGCGGTCACGATGTCGCTGGCCTGCAGACCCGCTTTGTCGGCCGGGCCGTCCTCTTCCACGCTGACGATGGCCGCTCCCAGAGGAATACCGTATGCCTCCATCTCACTGGTCACGTCTCTCATGGAGATGCCGATATAAGGCTTGGAAATATAGCCGTTCTTGATAATGCTTTCCACGATGTCCTGCACATGGCTGAGAGGGATGGCGAAGCCGATGTTTTCAATGGAGGCCTGGCTGGAATCTCCGTTGTTGGAATACTTGGCGTTGGTAATGCCCACCACTTCCCCGTAGGCGTTGAACAGGGCGCCGCCGGAGTTGCCCGCATTGATGGCGCAGTTAAGCTGAATCAGATCCATAGTGGCGCCGGTGGAGAAGGTCACGCTCCTGTCCAGGGCGCTGACAAAACCGGAAGCCAGGGAGAAAGTCAACTCGCCCAGAGGATTGCCGATGGCCACCACCCGGTCGCCCACGTTCAGGGTGTCGGAATCTCCCAGCACCACGGGTGTCAGATCCTTGGCGTCCACCTTCAGCACTGCGATATCATTGCTTTCATCATAACCGATCAGTTCCGCATCATAAGCGGTTCCGTCATAAGTGGTGACCGTGATGGTGCTGGAGTCCTCCACCACATGATAGTTGGTGACGATGTAGCCGTCCGCCGTCAGCACGAAGCCGGAACCGGAGGCCGGGGTGGTGGTCTGATATCCGAAGAAATTGGTCACGATGGAGGTGGTGATACCCACGGTGGAATTCACGTTCATAGCGTAAATTTCCGCGTTGCTCAGTTCTTTGCTGGTGTCGATCTGGGCCACGTTGATGGCGTTCACCGGGCGTTCCCCTTCAAAGAACACCGTCGCACTCTGGGGCGTCTCCGGCGCCAGATACCTGGCGCCGAGCAGCATGCTGCCGGCTCCTACCGCACCGCCTACCAGAGAACAGCACAGGCCGATGGCGATAGCTTTGCCCGCCCCGAGGCCTCTCTGGGCCTTCCTGGCCTTTTTCTCCTGCTTTCTGGCGGCCCGGGCGGCCTTCCGTTCCTGCTTCTTCTGCTTCCTGTCGGCATGGACCGCATCCTGCTGAGCCTGAGAAGATACGGTGTCCCAGGTCTGATAATTCTGCCGGGCCTGACCGCTGCTCTGCCAGGTCTGCTGGCCCTGCTGATTCTGGCCGCTGCTCTGCCAGGTCTGCTGGCCCTGCTGATTCTGTCCATTGCTCTGCCAGGTCTGCTGGCTTTGCTGATTCTGGCCATTGCTCTGCCAGGTCTGCTGATTTTGCTGATTCTGTCCCGCATACTGCCAGTTAGGTGCGTAAGGGTTCTGCCCTTCTGTATTGTTATTTTGCTGCTCTCTTCCATTCAGTTCGTCATACATAACATTTATCTCCTTTCCCTATTCGGATTTTTTGCAATCACACCGGCGGAAAATTTTTCTCCGCCCCGTCCGGCCTCCGAGTCAATCCTTCCATTTCATTGATTTCCTCTCTTCCGAACTTGTAACTACAGTGTAATTCCGATTTGTCAAAAAAGATTGTTCAATCTGTGAACAATCTGTGTTTTTCCCATAAAATAAAAAGAAACCTCATCTTATGGATTTCTAAAATGCTAAAATGAGGTTTCTTTTTATTGGTTCCTGCGTGGGAGCTTCCCAGATTTCAGCTCCTATGCCGGTTTCTATGTCAAGACTTTCCCGCTTTCGGTTCCTACGCCGACTTCTTCATGGCAGAAGCACTTTCCAGGCGCACGTCCCGGAACTTCAGCACCGCCAAAGCCGCCACCAGAAGCACCGCTCCCAGGGCCAGGCCCAGGGCCCCGCTGCCGGTCACGCCCGCCAAAATGTAACATATAAAGGAAATGCCCGCCACCAGAGCGCCGTAGACCACCTGGGTCTGCACATGATTCAGGTGATCGCACTGGGCCCCGGCGGAGCTTAAGATCGTGGTATCGGAAATGGGGGACAGATGGTCTCCGCAGACGCTGCCGCCCAGCACCGCCGCCGTGGTCAGCACCATCAAAGCCGTGTCCGCACCGGCGAACACGCTGATCTCCATGGGAATCAGGATTACGAAGGTGCCCCAGGAGGTGCCAATGGAGAAGGACAGGATCAGGGCCGCCAGGAAGAAGAACATGGGCATGGACTCCAGGGGCACGTGGAACCGCTCAACCACTCCCGCAATGAAGCCTCCCGCATCCAGATATTCACCGCTGCAGATGCTGCCCAGGGACCAGGCCAGGCTTAAGAGCAGCATGGCGGGCACCATGTTTTTGAAACCCTGCTCCAGGCCGTCCAGATACTGCCGGAAGGTGTAGATTTTCCGGGGAACATACAAGATCAGCATGAAAAGATCCGCCAGGAAAGTGCCGATGCAGCAGGCCGCCACCGCATCACAGTTGGCGAAGGCGTCCACCAGGCTCACCTCTCCGGTGAAAAATCCTCCCGTGTAAGCCATGAAAAAGACGCTGGCCACCACCAGGAACACCACGGGCAGGAGCAGGTCGAAAACCTTGGCCCGGCTTTTTTCCTTGTTTTCCTGGGGAGCCACGTCCTCGATCCGAGGATGCTCCTTTGTATAGACCTCGAATTTCTTCATGGGCCCGAAGTCAAAGTTCAGAATAATAATGAGGAACACCATAAAAATGGACAACAGGGCATAATAATTGTTGGGCATGGTCCGCAGGAAAAGGTTGAACCCGTCGATATTGGAATCCGGAGGCAAAGAGGAACTGACCCCCGCCGCCCAGCTGGAAATGGGGGCCAGGATACAGACTGGGGCCGCCGTAGTGTCGATGATATAGGCCAGCTTTTCCCGGGAAATCCTGTTGCGGTCCGTCAGGGGGCGCATCACCGTGCCCACCGTCAGGCAGTTGAAATAATCGTCCACGAAAATCAGGATCCCCAGGCCCGCCGTGGCCAACAGGGAAGCCCTCTTGGTCTTGATTTTTTTCGTGGCCCACTCCCCGTAGCTCTGGGAAGCGCCGGACTGGGTGATCAGGTATACGAACATCCCCAACAGCACCGCAAAAAGCAGATGTCCGATGTGGCTGGACACGCTTTCATTGATCACTCCCACGGCGGTCACCAGGGTAGTGCCCGGCGCAAAGCCGCAATAGAGGAGCACCCCCAGCAAAAGCCCCGTAATCAGGGAAAGGTTCACGTTTTTCGTGGCCAGGCCCATGATGATGGTCACGATGGACGGCACCATGGCCCAGAAGGTCCCAATTATCCGCATTTTCCTACTCCGTTCCGGAACAACTCCGTTGTCCCATTTAATTTATACTTATTTACTAGGAATTAGTATATCGCATTCTATTGGATTTGTCTATAGAAACATTTTATTTAAACGTTCCATTTAGACATTCTATTTTTTTGAAAAAAAGCTCTCTATTCTTTTGAAAAAAATTATTGACAAACGATAATTTCCGTGATATCCTCTCATTATAAATTATCGAAAAACAATAATTCCGCAGAAAGGAGTTTCTCATGCGACATAAACCATTGTATCTTTTCCTTGGGCTGGAGGCTGTCCTCTGCGCCGCCTTCTGCCTGAGCAATGCTTCTGCGGGCAGCGCACTGATCGCAGCCGCCTCCTTTCCCTTCGTGCAGATCGGAGGGCTGCTTCGGACTTTGTCCCTGGCGGGGGCGGCCGGAAGCGGGACGATAAGTGGAGCAGGGGTCGGAAGCACGGCCGCAGGAGCGGCCGGAGGACTTGGGGCCGGAGGGGCCCTGGCGGGGTCTTTAACGAATGGACTGGCCCTGGCTTTGTACGCAGGCCTTTGCCTGATCCCGGTCTTTATCCTGGGATGGATCCTGCTTTCCGGACGTTTCCAGCCGGAGGACAGCCTGCTGGGACTCCTGTCCCTGGGGCTGTTTTTCACCCTATACCTGTGCATCAATCCCGGCAGGCTGGTCCACTTTTTTTCCTTCCTTTCCGCCGGTTTCGCATCAGAAGAGACCCTTCTCTTCTGTGAGGCCGTCTGCGGAGGGGTGGTCTGGTCCCTGCTCGCCGGATATCTGACCCTGCGGGCCCTGCGCCTCTTCTACAACGGCGAACAGGCTGCGCTCTGGGGATATCTGGAGAAGCTGCTGGTGCTTTTGGCCGCATTTTTCGTGCTCATGGCCTTCGGCGCCTGCCTGGGCGACACCCTGGGACTGGTCAAGGCCGTTCGGGAGGGCAACAGCGTGGAAAAAGACCTGATCGCAGGCGGCAATCTGCCCGGCTCCAGCGGACTGCAGGCAGGAGACAGCGGCGGCACAGGTGCCGACAGCCTGGCCGTTACCCAGTTTTTCCTGTGGTTCCGCTATCTCACGGAGGCCCTGCCCTGGCTCCTGGACGTGGTCACGGTGTTTCTCATCCTCCGGCTTTTGGAGAGCAGGCGGCGGGAGCCTTATTCCGAAGAAAGCCTGGCCATCGCCGGGAAGCTCTGCCGCTTCTGTGTCTTCTCCCTGGGAACCTGCGTCCTGAGCAGTCTGTTGTATCAGGTTCTGCAGCTGCTGGCGGGGAAGCTGCTGTATGACGCCGCTTTCACCATCTCCATTCCCATTTTCAGCGCGGGCTTCGTGCTGGCGGTCCTGCTGATCACGAGACTGCTGGAAGAAAATCATCAGCTGAAGACCGATAACGATCTGTTCATCTAAAGACGAGCCGCTGCAGAAGCAAGCCGCCGGAACTGGCGAAAGCAGCCGTCGGAACAAGCCTGCAAAAGGCGGTGACAAGCCGCCGGAACTGGCGAATGCGGGCCGTCGGAGCAAGCCTGCAAAAGGCGGTGACAAGCCGCCGGAACTGGCGAAAGAGGACAACAACGTAAGCTTTCCGAAAAAACAAAAAGCAAGCAGTCGGAACAACGTCCGACAGGCGGCAGAATGAGAGGAGATATGGCCATCAAAATATATCTGGAAGACGTGTTGAAGACCCGGGGAATGACCTCCAAGGAGCTTTGCGCCAAGGTGGGGATCACGGAAGCCAATCTGTCCATCCTGCGGAGCGGCAAGGCCAAGGGCATCCGCTTCAGCACCATCAACCGCATTTGTTATTATCTGAATTGCGACGTGGGGGATATCTTAAAATTTGACGGGAAACTGGACTCGGACGAAAAGCCGGAAATAGACGGGAAAACGGAGGGGAATCATGGAACTGACGAATAGCGAACCAAGAAATAACGAATCGGCAAACAATGAACTGCAAAACGGCAAGCCGATGAGCAGCAAATTGCAAGGCAACGAATCGACAAATGGCGGACAGCAAAACAACGAAATGTCGAATGGCGAGCAACGAGGCAACGAACCGACAAATGCCGGGCAGCAAAGCAACGAAATGTCGAACGGCGGGCAGCGAAACAGCAACCCAACGAACGGCAGACTGCATAACAGCAAGCCGATGCCTCCGAAAAAGAGGAAGCGCATCCTTTTGGCCGGAATCGGGCTCCTGCTGGCCCTTTCCTTCCTGCTGGGGGCCACGGTTCTGCCCTTGGCGGCAGCGGAGGAAGCTGCCGTACCCCAGGGAAAAGACCGTCTGATCGGGGCGCTGATCACCACCGATTACCTGGATCTTTTTGACATGGAGGGATATCTGCAGGACCATCTTGCCGATCTGCTCCAGAATAATCAAGTGACAGCGGAGGATTCTGAAAAATATCAGGGACGGCTCTACGCCGCCCGGACCGAAGTCACCCATACGGATCCGGAAACGGGAGAGACCTTCACCCTGCCGGAATTCCAGTTCGGAGACGTGAAGGGGGTTCCTTTTTTCTATTATGAAGAAGAACGGGAGCACGGCACCGTCACGAGCCTGGTCAACAGCTCCGATGGAAAGAACTTCTTCGCCGACACTGTCTCTAACTTTGGAAATGACAAAATAACGCTGGAGGGAACCATATATTTCACTCCCTCCGCTGAGGAAACGTTCTCCTGTTATGTCAACCCCGTCTACCAGTCTCCGGACGGAAGCATTTATGCCGTCGCCGGAAACGGTTACTCCTTTTCCCAGGACAGCCCTATCAGCGAGGGCGGCCTGTGGAGCACCACCCTGTCGGAGGACACCTCCGTCTACAACGGGGAGGAAACCATCGCTTTTTCCACAAGCGTCAAGATCAATCTGTCCGTCATGTATGCGCCCGCATCCATCCGCCTGATCCAGATGGACGAGGAAAACCGCCTCCTGGACCAGAAGGAATACGTGCCCGGCCAGGTTCCGGACCGCATTGCGCCGGATCCGAAGGCCGCCTATCTCCTCCTGGAGACCGTAAAACAGGATCCCCAGGGCGGAGAGATCGTCAGCCGGGAAATGTTCCAGCCGAAAGACAGCGGTTTCACAAGCTTCTACAGCCAGGGTGACGGGCCCTGCCTCTCCCAGTACACGGAACTCGCCTGGCCAGAACGGTAAAAATACGCCGGAACAGAAAAATACCCCCGGAAGCGGTCATCCGCTCCGGGGGCGCTGCATTTCTTATGTAAGTAGTTCAGATGGATCTCAATTTTTCCAAGGCATTTTCCGCCATCAAGCATTCGCCGTGTTCCTTGAGATACAGGCTCTGGTTCTCGTCTGCGGAAAAATCAAAAGAAAATTCCATGGCCTGGACACAGGCGTGGCTATACTCCAAATAAGGCGCTTCTCCCCGCTCCAGGAACAGAAAATACTGGTCATGGAGGGTGTACAGAGAAGTCTCCACCTTCAAATCCTCCGGAAGGGCCCTGGCAAAGGAACGCAGGCTCCTGAAATCATGGAACCGGAAGATCGCAAATGCGGGTTTGGACCCTCCTTCCGGCTGAGCCTGCCCTCCGTCGGGGCCTCCCGTCTGCCGGAGCATCGCCTGGGCATCGCCGAGGTGATCGGCATCCAGCTGTCCGGCCATCTCGTCATCCCCCAATTCCCCCTGCAAGGCCTTCGCCCATCCCCCATGGGTGAACATATCCCGCATAGTGCGCAGGCAGTCCAAAAATTCCTTTTCCGGGCTGTCCGCATTGGGATCCCGCTCTGAAAACGTCAGGATCATGCCCTTGTCCGGCAGCATCATGATCTGCAGATCGAAAGCGAACCGGGGAGGCTGGTACCCCACCTCTTCCTCCGCCTGTTCAATGATAACCTCCACCACTTCCCTGGCTTTCTCGCTTCTCATAAGGAAATCCTTATAAGAAATATCGTACTCTTCCAACTCCTCATTTGACAGGAAGCATTTCACTGTCCGTTCGTCTATTCGTTCGATCCTCAATACCCTCACCCTTTTCCCTGAATCTACGACTTCCAGTTACGCTTCTATTCTATCACATAATGTCAAATTTTCCAACAGGATATTTTTAGATTTCATCCGTCCAGGACTGCAGGGCGCCGCTTTCTTCCGGGGCGCTCACCGTATCCAGGGCGCTGTCGATCAGCTTGATCAATTCCCAGACGGAGCGGAAATAAAGAGTCTTATTGTTCTCCATCCACGTTATCCTTCCCTGCCAGCTGCTGTTCTGCCTGTGCTGCACGCAAATGATAAAACTCCCCAAATCTCCATGCTTATTCAACAACTTCTCATCACTCATGACTTTTCTTTTCTCCTTCTGAGATTTCTGAATCCTGTTTTCTTTCCGAAAAGATCTCTCATTCGTCGAGGGATACGGAAATTTCAATTCGTTAAAAAGCGTTTCCAACAGATGGGGAAGCTGGTCCAGGCTCCGAATCTCGACCTCGTCCTCCGTATAACCATGGTAGAGACGCCCCTCCAGATTTCCATTTTCCCCTCTCTCGTCAATACAAAGAACCACTCCCGTGGGACTGCCGATGTACCACTGAGACTTTTCCATGGGCTATCGCCTCCTGCCTGCCGCATACAGTGTGCCGTTCATTCCAAAGGTTCAAAAGGAGCGCTGAACACGCTGTTCACGTAATACTGAATGCCCGTTCTCTGCCTTCCTACAAAAAATTGCTGATTGATTCTCTTTTGCACGATCTTGCAGTTTTCCCGAGTGGTGTTCACCAATAGAATCAAGTATTGCCCTTTTCCATAACGATTCACGATGTCGCTGCTGCGGACCGTGGCCCGAATCGCCCTCTCCAGCCGTTTGGACAGTCCCTCCAGCATGGGGCCATCCTTCATGGGATTCTTCTTGCCGTCCACCACGGTGCAAAGCATCAAAAAAGCCGACTGCCCCCCTCTTTCCATCATCCTCTGTATCTCCTGGTAGATTCCCCGGAAAACAGGATAGGTACAAAAATATCCTCCCCCGCCGGAATTTTCCGCCCCATCCCCCATGCTCAGGTCTTCCTGGATGTCGTCCAGGCTCTCATGCTGGTGCAGCATCTGAGAACCCAGCTGTTTCAAAAGCTCCATCAGCTTTTTGGATGGCCGCAGGCCCTGCTCCTGGGAATAGAACTCCACCGTGTTGTCATACAGCCTCTGGGCCTTCTCATATTGCCCCTGGGCCACATAGGCTTCCATGGTGACGACCTCCCAGTCCGACAGCGGCTGAATCTCCGTCGCATACAGCCCCAGCTCTTCCATCCGTCCGTACTCCTGATAAAACCGGAGGGCGGCCGCCGCCCGTTCCACGCAGGTGCAGAACAGATTTCTATATTTCCCGGCCTCCTGCATGGCCCAGAGCACCCCGATTTGTTCCTGGAGGAACTCCCCCTTGTACTGGTAACAGGCTTTCAAATAGAGCTCCATCTGTTTTCGGGGATTTTTCTCCCGCTCCGCCCGAAGAACCATCTGTTCAAATTCCAGGGCGTCTTCCGCCACGGGCACTTTTTCCGTCCAGTAAAATTTACCTTTCCGCAGTTCGATGTAGTTCACGTCCGGAAGTCCGGCCTGCCGAAGTCTCTTCTTGGTATTATAGATGACCACCTGCAGGGAATGATGCATGTCTGCAATATCCCTCTCCCCGAACAGGACCTCCTCCAGCTGGTCCCTCCCGACCCCTTTTTCTCTGTTATGCAGCAGATACTGCATCAGGTAGGCGAATTGGGATTCCCCCGTCCTAGAGCCCCCCGTCAGCACGGTTCCGTTCCAAGTCAGGGAAAACCGTCCAAAAGTCTTAAAGTACAGCACATCTTTTTCCGTTTCTTCTGTCATTCCCCCTGCCTCCAATATCAGCTGTTATCATAAATATCCGGATCCCCCGCCGCCAGGGGCCCCGCAGTCTGCTCATCCCGTCCTCCTGCCCCGCAGGATCCCGGCCAGGAGATTGAGCATCACCCCGCAGGCCGCCAGGCAGATGATATAGAGCTTCCCCATGCCGCTGTTGTACAAAAAGAGCATCCTCCCCAACAGGGGATAATGGCGAACCACCCTTCCGATCAGGGACGCATAGGACACCGTGTTCAGGTCCTCCCCCGCATTGGCGTCCCCTTTCGTGGTGAACTCCCCTTCCACCAGATGATTGCGAACCACCCTGTGGGCGATCACTCCGCTGCTTCCGTAAAAAGCGATCACGTCCCCTTCGGCGATGTCCTCCGGTGCCTCCGCCTTTACGTACAGGATGCTCCCCACCGGGATCTCCGGCTCCATGCTCCCGCTGACCACGTTGTAGACCTCGTACCCCAGGTACCTGGGGAGGGTCAGGGGCAGACAGGAAAGGATGATGCACAGCAGGATCCCTATGCCCAGCAGATTACAAAGGGCCGGGAGCAGGCCGCCGCCCTTCCTGCTCCTTTTGTTTCCCCCGGCCATATTCTTACTCATCCGCCTTCTTCCTTTTCAGCTGCTGTGCGAGCACCACGCTGGCGCACAGGATGATCACCAGCGAACAGACGATCACCACCATCACCCGAACCGTTATGGGGAGGGTCAGGGCGCCGATCTCAAGCCGAAGCAGCTCCTTGTCTCCAATCCCGGGGCCGTCCAGGCCGTCATTCCCGGGACCGCCCGGGAAGTTGCCCGCAGGCGTCTGATTTTCATCCAGATCCAAATATTCATCGGGAAGCTCCAACGGCACGTCGTTGTCCGAGATGTTTTCCGCATCCCCGCCGCCCGCTCCTGCGCCGCCCGCACCGCCGCCGTTCAGATCGTCAAAGTTGGTGCCCGCCCCCTGGACAACGGTTCCGCCGTCCACCAGGGTCGTCCCTTCGTCCGTGTATCCCCCCGTTCCGGCTTCCGGCGGAACGATGGGCGGAAGAGACGTTTCGGGAATCCGGGTGTAAATGAAATCGATCACATTGTCCGCAGCGTTTTCACTGAGGGTCAGACCAATATTATAGGCCTGGGGCTGATAACCGTCAATATACAGATATGCGATCACGGCCTTGTCGCCCACGTTGCCGTAATAAGTCTCGCTGGGGGCCAGGGCGCCGCCGTTCTGATCCACGTAGTTGACGGTATAGGCCACGGCGCTCCCCAAAATCCCGTAGGCCACCACGTAATCCTGATCTCCGGTCACGGTAAAGGAAGGATAGCCCCCCACCGTGTTGTTGTCCTTGCCGCTCTCCCTCAATCCCCTGATATAATATTTGCTCCCGTCGTTCAGGGTGATCATGTTTTGATTGAAAATAACCTGCTGGCCGTACTGGAGATTCTCGAACACCAGCATCTGCATATCCTCAGAAACCCTGCCCCCGTTGAGGCTTCCCTTTTCATTGATGCTCCCCTGGGTCCCCACGAAGAAGCGAACCGTGTAGGTATAGCCCTGGGCTTTGACCGGCAGAGGAACGCTTCCGACCAGGCAGACCAGGCAGAGCGCACACAGCAGCGAAAGCGCTTTTACAAGTTTCGTTCTTCCCTTCATGTCTCAGCCCTCCTTTCTGCTCCTGCGGTTCCGGTACAGACTATAGACGGCCAGCCCCAGGAGAAGTGCGCCGCCGCCCATCATGACGGCCAGAAAGCCAATGGACATGGCGTCGTCCCCCGTTTTCACGGGCCTTAAGTAGACGATCTCGTCATTCCGGGTCTCCGTCCTCCTGTCGGAAGAAGGCTGGGGCTGGGCTGGTTCCGGGGTCACGGCAGGCGCAGTGTTCAGTTCCACGGCGAAATTCATCTGCAGATCCGCCAGAGTGTCCTGATAATCGTTGCCCTGGGTCTCCCCGTCCAGGGCCACTTCCAGGCGGATGGTTCCGCTCTGCCCCTTGGCCAGGGTATCCAGGTAAAAAAACTCCTCCAGGGCGTCCGTGGCCTCATGGAGGCCCTCCCCCGCAGCCGCATTGTCATCGTCGGAATTCTCGCCGCCCACCGTGTCGCTGTTGAACAGGATGGTCTCCGTGCCCGACGGATCCGTATAGGTCAGGATATAGGTATAGGCGCCGCCGTAGGTATCCTTGTTGGTACTGCGGTCCTCCAGGGAATGCAGCACCTTGTTGGTCATGTACCAGTTGGTCTCCGTATCATGATCGTTCCGCAGCACCAGGGTGATGATGGCGTTGTCCCCGGGCTGCAATCCGTTGATCACATCGTCCATGTCCTGAGTCTTGAAGCTGCTGACCATGGCGGCTTCCGGCGTAAACGTCACGTTCCAGTCGGATCCCCCGTAAAAGGTCTCCGCCCGGGCTGTAAGCGGAGTCAGGGCCAGGAACAGAACGAGCATCAAAGGTATTATTTTTCTCTTCTTCACGGTTCCGTCCTCCTTTACTCCAGGCTCAGATGGCCGTCAGACACATGCACCCTCCGGCCCCAGGCGCTCCAGGCCGCCGCTTCCGCATTGTGCTCCTGCACCGCGTCCACTCTGGCCTCGATCTGGAACTGCACCCCGTCATAATCGTAGGTGGTGGTGATCCTGGTATAATTGACGCCCTCCCTGTTCACCACCTCGGTGCTCTGGCTCACCTTGTTGGCCAGGGCACCGTCTATGGTCAGGGTGTCGGCAAAGTCCTCCGTCTCAAAAGGACCTTCCGCCGCATTGGCTGCGGAATACAGCAGATCGCTGTAGTACAGCACGGTACGCTCCGGAGTGGAAGCTTCCTCGTCCAGGAGCCACTTGCTGCCCTCCGCCGTCTTGTCGCAGAGCAGATGCAGCCGGATCCAGGAGGGATCCAGGGCCTGGGATCCCAAAGATTTCTCATAACGGGGTTCCTCGCCTTCCCCTGCCTCGTTGATCATCCAATATTTATAAATCGTCACCCTCACGTACTGATTGATCGTGCCGCTGTTGCGCACATTTAAACGTTCCGGATAAGTCCTGCCCAGCTGCAGGCTTTCCCCTTCCCCCAGCATGTTGGCCAGAAGGACCCCGGTCTGTTCGTCCCAATCCCCGTTGGCCTCCTTTTTATAATTCCTCCAGGAAACCGGCTCCCCGTTCTCCAAGAGACTCACGCCGATATCGTACATCTGCACCTGGGAACTGTAAGTCTCGCTGAAATAAGTCAGGGCAGCCTGGGCCCCTCCAATGGAACCGGACAGGAGCATCACCACGGCCAGCAGGAACATGACCAGGGTGCCCATGGGTGAAAAAATCGCCTCCCGGAACTTTTTCAAGCCGTTTCCTTTCCCGGTCACTTTCTTGCCATTCCTGTTCCGTTCCTTACCATTCCCGGTCAGATCGCCGTTTACTCTCGTTCCGCCCTTCCTCATGACTCACCACCTCCTTCGGCAGTGCTGCCGGTATCCAGCTTCGCATTCCAGTCCGCATAGGGGTTCCCCGACTCGTCATAACAGACCTCGGTGCTCTCGTAGACCACCACCACGTTGAAATCGTCCCCTTCCTCCGCATCCTCGGGAATGTTGCCGATATGCACCCTCAGCTCCGTCGTGGCCCCGCCGCCGACAAGGATGTCATCATAATAATACCATCCGTCCGCCCCGGCGGTCCATTTGCCGGATACATCTTCATAGACCAGTTCGTACTCGCTTCCGGCATAGGCCCTCATGCGGACGTACACCGGCTGGGACTGGGCGTCGCTGCTGACGGTCACCCTCTTGGTCCAACCGGAAAATTCCTCATGCAGCTCCGTCCAGGATCCCAGCCGTATGGTGTTGCCGCCCCGGGCTTCCGCATAAGTGGTAAAATACGCCCAGGCGCTGCCGATCCCGGCTCCCAGAACCATAGCGATCGCAAGGGCCGCCAAACATACATTTAACTTTTTCATGCTATCGCCCTCCTAATTCGTCACCTGCTGCCAATCCCATCCGACAGGCTCCCCGGTCACTTCGTCCACTTCTCCGTCATAGGCAAAATGGTTGATGATCCCGTGCCCGCTTTTTTTGTCTTTGTCATACGTATTGGTAAAACTGACCTGGGCCACAGTCTCCGCATCGATCACCGCCGTCTGTTCCTCCTCCGTGGTCAGAGCGTAGGAAGCGCCGGTATAAACCTCCGTCACCGTCACCTCCGCCCCCACGGGAATCTTGTCGATCAGCTCCATCTTCTGTCCGGGATCCGTGAAAATCATGGCCGCCACGTCGCTGTAGACCACTTCCCCGTCCAGCACGGCTTCTATGGAAAATACGAATATGGCGGGTTCGGAAACCTCCATGCTCTCCAGGGTCTTGAGGATCTGCAGGGAACCGAACCGGGTATCTTGTTCCGGCTTCAAGGTCACCCCCACGTCGTAAAGCCACTCCCCGGGGTTCGCAGTGTTCACACGGCCTTCCTCATCCGGCTCCTTGCCGGGAATGGAGATCAGCTCCGGTTCAAAGGTATAATTGTAATCGGCGGAATGAGCCACAGTGACCAGCAGCTCTTCCCCGTCCTCGCCCGCAATCGTCCGAAAATAATCTTCCGTATCCGCTCCCCTGGCGATCACCAGATACAGCCCCGCCTCCAGATCGCTCTCCTGATAGCTGCCGTCCTCCATCCTCTTCGTGATCTTGTTGACCACGGAATCCGGCTGCGCCCCTTGCACGGACGGCGTAACGATCTGCCGCCCCTCCGGCGTCCTCTGCAGGGCAATCCTGCCCGCTTCCTGGGCCAGGGCCCTCCAGCTTTCCGTGTCCATGGCGGCCGTCACCGCATTTTCCAGATCCAGGGCGGCGAAATCCAGGAGGGTCCTATAGCTATAAGCATCGTAACCGGACACCGGCACGGCTTCCGCCACCTCGTAGATGTCCAGAACCACCCCCGCCTTGGCGAGATCTTCCTTCAGCTCTTCGCTTCCCGCCGCCACCGTCAGGCTGCAGGCTTTCTCCAGATCCACCGCCCGAACCGCCAGCGTTCCTGCGGCCCCAAGGCCCAGCGCCAGGGCCATGCCCAGGGCTGCGGCCCTCGCCAGACGCCTTATCCGGCCCGGTAAATTTTCCTTTTTCATGAACATCTCCTCCTATTCATTCACGAAGGAATCCACATGTCTGTCTGCTGCTTTCGATTTTTGCCGTCTACTGCTTTGGATCATCGTCCTTGTGCCACAAGCCCTGCCGGTATTCTTCCATGAGCTGCTGCCTCGATTTTTTCGGTCTCCGAATGCTGTAATAGATCAGCATGAAAAATAGCAGAAGGAACAGCAGCGGCACTCCCACCGCCGGAATCACCAGATAGGAAGGAATCCGCACGGCCTCGGTGGTGATAATCAGGGCCTCCTTGAGATTCTCGATCCGGGCTCCCCGCACCAGCATCCGGTGGGAATTGATGCCGTAAGGGGTACAGGTGATCAGGGTGCAGTAATCCTTCCCCGGCTCGATGGCCAGGTCGGACACCTCTTCCGGCAGCACGATCCGGATTTGATCCACCATATAGGTCACGGTCTGTCCCAGGATGGTGACGGTGAAAATATCCCCTTCCACCACCCGGTCCAGGTCGGTGAACAGTCTGGCCGAGGGCAGCCCCCGGTGGCCGGAAAGGGCCGCATGGGTGCCCTCCCCGCCAATGGGGAAAGACGTTCCCTCCAGGTGTCCAACCGCCACCTGGAGAATCGTCTCATCGGTTCCGTGGTAAATCGGCAGATTCACGTCGATGGAGGGAATCTGTACATATCCCATGACCCCGGTTCCCGATACGTCCAGAATGCTCGCATACTCCTTTTCTTCTTCTTCGCTCAGGAAGAAGTTCATTTCCCTGTTCGCCAGTTTCTCGTTGTATTCCCTGGCCAGGTCCAGCATTTTCTCTGCTTCGTCATCCGCCATGTTTTCCACCTGTTCCACATAGGAAGCGATGGCTCGGGACTGGTGAAAGGAGTTCCACCAATCACTGACGGTAGGATACAGCAGTAGGCAGAACCCCGCAATCAGGATCACCATAAGAAGGATCGTTGACCAATGTTTTTTGAAATATTTTCCCATTCTTTCAGGACTCTCCCTACTGTTGTATACATCCTCTCTTTGCGGGCGGAGCCCGGCCATCCGCCGGACCGCCGCCCTGCGTTTCCCGTCCAAAGCCGGGCGGAAGAGAAGGGACTCCCCTCCGCCCGTCATGCCGTCTTCGGAACGGCGAACTATGCCTTTACTGCTCCTTGCTCATGCGCTTCTTGGTCACCAGCAGGACGCCCGCCACGATCACCAGAATCACGCCCGCCACGTAGAAGATCGTGGTACCGATGCCACCGGTTTCGGGAAGGGTGACTCCCTTCTGGTTCATGACTTGAGTGGTAACTACGCCAACACGATTCATATCCGGAACAAATGATGCCGTCGGCTTTCCCTGAATTTCCCACATCTCATTTGCCTGGGCAAATAACAACTTTGTAAGTTTGGGATCTGCGGATTCCACATCATGTTCCGCTGTCACTACAAAGTAAATCGGATCAATAGTATTGTATCCCGCAGGCGTCTTGGTTTCACTCAAGCGATAACGTCCAGCATCAATTCCCTCAAACTCAAACAACATTTTGGGCATGGGGTCATCTGCCTTCGGAGAATCTTTTACAGCAATCTCCTTCCAGTATCCATCTTCCGTTTCTCCTTCTGTCGTAAGATCATCTCCGTCAATCCATTTTTCAAGGGTAAATTGTGCCCCAGGCAAAGGATTTCCTTCTTCATCCACCTTTTCCACTTCTAATTCAAAAGTGAAAACAGTCACTTTATCTTCAGGAGTTTTGCCAGTACCCTCACCATTCGGATTGTTGGAATACTCAAGATATACTTCATTGGGATTTCCCTCGGAACCTATTATTGCCCCATTATTTAATTCAGAAGTATATCTCACAATAATGGTATCACCGTTTTGAATCGTATAACCATCTGCTACTTCAAGCGTCTTTACATCAGAGATAACAATTTCAAAAGTGCAGCCATCACTTAATCCCTCTGTTACTACCGTATAACCACCTTGTACCGAATGTTCTGTTATTACTGGAACACCATCTACTACCGTATGTGCACCTACTGTAACCACAACGGACTCTTTATTAAAGGTCAATCCAGTAGACTGATTATCATGGAACGTAAACGCATAAGTGTCATATCTATCATAGTCCTGCGGGAGAGTGCCGCTCAACTGAAAAGGAACATCATCCCCGATATCATAGTCCGCAGAATCCTGCCATACCACGGCATTCTCTGAATCATCAGAATCATTGACATCATCTACCTTTTTCTCAACAGAAGGGATATCTGTTTTAACTCTGGCTTCAAAATTACCTTCCTTGGTCAGCTGGAGCAACGCCAGGTTGCGAACAGTATTCGTATCCGTTTCACTAAATTCAGTTGCATCGACAATCAAATAGTAACCATTGGCAAGAGAAACATCACTCGCTTCGGGCACCAGGTTATCTCCTTCCTGCTTAAGCGCTATTCCCTCACCAGTCAGGTTGTTGCTGATCACTCTGGCAATGTCCAACGCCCAATCAGAATGTTCCGCTATCACTTTTGCCACATCTGCAGCTTCCGTAAGACCGTCAAACGCATTAGTCTCACCAATCTTAAATGCATCTTCTCCCTGTAAGGCCGTCAATAAAGCAGCTGAATTAACGCCATTACCCCATTCAATCTGGCCCAACGCAGCATCTCCTGCCACATCGTTTTGCGTTCCCGTAAAGATTTGATAAGCCACATAATCATGATCGTCTAACTTGGCATCACTATCCTTGACTTCACCAGGAAGCGCTTCACCCGCCATCGCCGTCAAACTCATGGCCATTACCATGACCAGCGCCAGCACTAAGCTGAGCAAATTCTTCATTTTTTTCATTGCTTTCACTCCTTTTTTCCTCATTTTTTATTGTTGTGTCTTTGCTTTACTTCTTTGCTTTCTTTCTTTTCTTAACTGCTTTTGACCCCTCAGTTCCGGGAGGTTCCAAACCTCCTTTCTCTGAGTTTTTTTCTATACAGAAGGCCCGCCGTCAGCACAAGGCCGATGCCAACCATCGTATACAAATCAGAACCGGCGCCGCCGGTCTCGGGAAGGGCATAAATATCGGAATAGTTCTTGATTGTAATTCCCATACCCGGTGTATATACCTTCCAATTATTACGATTCTCATATTCTACTTTATCAGGATTATCGCAATAATAAAACTTGGTCAGCGCATCCTCCCCCGTCGGCAAAACATATCCTATGGGAGCCTTTATTTCTACCAAAACATAGCTAAATCCATCTCCCAATAAATACTGAGACTCTATTTCGACATGACCTGTCGAATCCGTCGTATATTCTCCAGCGAAGTACCCTGTTTCCTTTTCATTGCCGTCATTCACGACAAACTCTCGGCTTTCAGCGCAACCCGAAGGACTCTCTACCTGAGTTGTTACAGGTTTCCCGCCACCCTTATTCGCCGGAAGCATGTATAAGGCAAACACCGCTCCCTGTAAGGAGGATCCTGAAAGATCGTTTTCGTCCACCTTTATCAGTTCAATATTTCCCAGTGAACCGCTTGCCTGACTATAAGAAGAGTTTACCTCAAATTCCCTGTCCAGTTCTGTTTCATATCCATCCAGATTTTCCAGATAAGCGCGATTGGACACGGTGGCCTTATCATTCAACGCTCCTGTCACCTTTGCCTCATACGTGATTTCAATAGGCGTCTCATCCGGAAGATTCGTCAATTTCATGGTCTTGGTTTCTTCGTCCCAACTGACGATGACCAAAGGATCACCTTCTTTGGTAAGATCCTTCCCACCGGCCATGACTTTTACCGTTCTGGGCAGCAAGGATAAATTCTCACTCATTTCATCCGTCAAGGTGAGTGATTTGTCCGTGGAATTGTCTGGAATCAGCTTTTTCCCATTGGGATTCAGCGTAATTGTAAACTCTATTCGGTTGGTCAGGAGTTCTCCGCCTTTTCCATCTGGTTCTTTGACCACCTCCGCCGTCTTATCCATCATACCGGTCTTGTAATCGATCTGAAAATCGTCCTCGCCCAGTTGCTCATCATCCTTTTCGATGGAGGCATGATTGTTCACTATGCAATCGGAACCGAGATAATCTTCAAACGCTTTATTGGGCTTCAGTCTGTAGACGAAGATGAAGTAATTGCAAGTATCTCTCTCTATTACCTTATTTTTATAGTCCTTCACCAGATCTTTACGATCCAGCGACCATGTCCCGTAGAAATCATACCCCCAATTAGGCTCACCAGGAATCAGGCAACGCTGGGTGAAATTTTCTGCAGGTGCGGTGATGGTGCCCGTCGATGCATCATACGGATCCCCAACATATTGATATGCAGCTCTGAGTTTGTAGCTTCCATCCTTTTCCGGCGTGGGCTTCCTCACCTCGATCCGCAAAGATCCGTCCACGTAGTCAAAATATTTATTGTCAAATGTATCTTTAAATACCAGACCCGAGATGTCGTCAAATAACAATGTACTCGGATCCCCTACCTCAGACCAGGCTTTAAATTCCACGCGGTATTCGATATAGTCCTGACCATTCTCCGTAATTTGCGTTCCGTTTTTTACGGTATTCTCCAGGATTTTGGGATATTCGTATTCCGCATCCCCTCGTTTTTCCACCCCATCAATCTTGGGTATTGCTATGTTGGTAAGTTTTTCCCCATCTTCTAACAGTCCGCCCAAAGTGCCCACTTCTTTGGCCCCGAGTTTCTCTCCATCATAAACTACCGCAGAAAGGGGAACCTTATATTTTACAACCAATACGGATGTCTGGTCTATCAGCAGATAGGTGCTGCCTGAATCCCCTTTCTTGCATTTATCCTCTTCCTTCGTCGCTTCAAAGGCATATTTATAAGCGTTCTTATTCGTAGTGTTAAACACCAGATAGAACCGACCGTGTTCCGTTTTTAAATCTCCGTTATTGTCCTTGGTACCGTCATTTACTCTTAATAAGTATCCGTTCGGCGTTCCCTCGCCCACATAACTTCCCAAAGGCGTAAGATCTCCCTCTCCAATCTGCAGGGATACGCTTAAATCATACATTTGCTCAACGGAAACAAACCAGTCGTTGTCGTTTATTCCATACATGTTCTTAAACCGAAGTTTGTCTTCAAACCGGAAAGGGGTATAACCTTGTTCGAATGCCGGGATATTTTCTACTCTTACTTCAAATTCTATATACCCGTCTTCCTTCACGGTATCAGGATTCGCAACCGTTTTCACGGTATTTCCGGGGCCGACTCCCTCCACGGTTCCGGTTCCTTCAAAGGGTTTTCCGTTCACTGTCGTCTTAACCGTGTTGGTAAAAGTATACTTTGAATGACCCGCAGGCACCTCATACGTGGTATAATATACCGCCTTAAAATAGAAATGTTCCGGAAATTCATTATCATCGGTTATCTGCTTCGTATTCTTTAAATACTGCAGAAGCGTATTCTTATCCGGAAGAGCATAAGACATTACCTTCCTATCAGCGGAGAAGGTTACATTCTCCCACGGAATCACATATCGAAGATAACGGCCATCGTTTTCAGCCGCAGGGTCATCCGCATTATAAATACGGATCACCAAGCCCTCGGCCTCTTCTCCTACTGTATAAACCGATAGTCCATCTCCCAGGGTATCCGTTATCGTTGCTCCCAAAAATTGATTCGTATTCTCCGGATTCCCGTCTCCGATCTTTACCATCCAGCGAAACATGTCAATTCCGTCTCTTGTTTTCCGTTCCCCCTTTTTTTCAAAAGGATTGGATTGGATATCCACGTCCGCTTTGCTTTCAATGTTAATCTCCGGCTTTTCCGGTTTCGTTACTTGAACCGTATTCTCCTGCGTTTGATCAATGATTCCGTTCTCTCCAAATGCGCTTTCCCGAACCTTTGCCGAGTATTTTACCACCATCCGCTCTCCGATATGGAGATCCGGTAGTTGGTCTTCTTCCAATGAAAATTTTGTCCCGTCTTCCGTAGGGTGGACAGTAACAGTCTTTTGGGTACAGTTTCCCTCCTTGTCATACACGTCCACCGTGACCGTAAGAGGATCCGCATACTCCAAAACACTGTTTCCGTCCGCCGACTTGGTTAAAGTATCAGAAAAAACAAAGCCGTTTGCCGCTCCCTGTTCCGCAGAAATCTCAACCTCGTAATCCACTGCCTTCTCTACGGGATTATACAAGCCTGCTCTTTTTTCCACGCTGGGAAGAGGATTCCCTTCCACTTTATACTCAAGGCTCGTATCATTATCTAAAGGGATTTCTATCTTTCCGTCCTCATCGGCTTCCAGCGTTGCGTTCAGCGTTATATCAAATTTTAGATTCTGTAACGTGTTTACGAAGTTAGGATCCTTAAATGTAACGATTAATTTGCCGTCCTCTACTTTATATTCATACTCGCTGCCCTTCACGTTAGGGATGCTTCCTGTGCCTTGGCTCTCTCTCACCAGGAATCCCTCCGGAAAGGTATACGTCAAAGAGCCGTTTGCGTCTTTGCCAAATTGCAGGGAACCATCCGAATTCTCTCCAAAGGACAATGTGATCTGATAATCCTCTCCTACATAAAGGGTACCGCCCGGAGAAATTACTTGCCCTTTTCCATCCTTGATTTCAAATTGCTTCAAAAAATTATTCAAATCCCAGTCAACCGTATTAGCTATGGCCACGGCCAGGTCGGAAAAGCTTCCCACGTCGAAGTTCACCGCATTTTCACCGGTTTCCGCAGTCCCGTCCAGGACTTCGATTTCCGTCTTTTCCTCTTTTTCCGCAAAGTGAAGGACAGAGACGCCTTCCCGGATCACCATCCCGTTTTCATCCAGGAACTGAATGGTCACGTTCACCGGGGCTTCCGGTTCCACTTCCACGCCGTCCACGTAGAACCCGATATTATAAATTACGATCTGGTACTCCACGGAGCGGCTGGATTCCTCCCGGGACTCCGCTTCCCGGGCATCCTGAGACTCTTGAGAATCCGAGTTTTCCTGGGCATCTGCGTTCTCCTGGGCCGCCATCTCTTCCGGAAGGTTCTTGTCTGCCGCAACGGCTTCCTCGTTCCCGGTTTCTTCCAGGACGCTCAAGGCCTCCTGCACCCGGGATTCATACCGTTCCGCTTCCGGCGTCACTTCATAGGCATACAGCTCCGCTTCTTCCGGCAAGTTGGCCTCGGGGCCGTAAGTGGCGGTAATGCGCACCTTACTGTCCTCGAACACCGCCGTGACCAGGTCGCCGCCGGACACTTCCATGTCTTCCGTCAGATCTTCTTCCGCCGATTCCATCTCCCGGCCGCCTGCGGTTTCGTCCCGGCTGTCCTCTGCGTCCTGGCCGCTCTCCGCCCCGTCCCGGCCTTCCTCTGCTGCGTCCCGGCCATCTTCCATCTCGTCCCGACCGTCTGCTGCTTCTTTTCGGCCGTCC
This sequence comes from uncultured Acetatifactor sp., assembly GCA_947625675.1. GTDB lineage: Bacteria > Bacillota > Clostridia > Lachnospirales > Lachnospiraceae > Acetatifactor. The sequence goes on along the minus strand of CANQPH010000015.1, from coordinate 9,710 downwards.
TCTGCATCCTGGCCGCTTTCCGTCTCGTCCCGGCCGTCTGCTGCCTCATCGGTTTCGTCCGCCAGGTCGCCGCCGGACACTTCCGGGGCTTCCGTCAAATCTTCTTCCGAAGAGGTTTCATCCTGATCGGTTTCGTCTTGGATAGTTTCCTCCTGGATGCCTTCGTCCTGATCAATCTCGTCTTGGGCGCTTTCACTTTCCGCGCTTTCGTCCTGGGAGGTTTCCTCCGTCTCTTCGTTTTGATCGTTCAGATGAGCCACTTCCTCTTCGCTCAGCTCTTCGACATGGAAGCAATTTTCTCCATGTACGTGCTCCAGGATCTCGGGCAGGCGGCAGATGAGGTTTCCCTCGGTGTCATAACAAGTCTCGTCATGGGCATGCACCTGGGCCTGTTCGCAGATCAAATTGCCGTCCTCGTCCCAGCAATCCTCATCATGAATATGGAATCCCAATTCTTCGCAAACCAAAACCTTTACTTCTTCGTAGCATTCCGCCGTGTGGACATGGGGCTCGGGTTCTTCCTGTTCGGGGGCCGCATCGCCTGCGGAAACGTCCGTTCCCTCCCCAGGGGCGATCGGGTCGTCAGGCGTTCCTTCCGTGCCGGAAGCCGCTTCCTCGCCAGAGGCGGAAACCATTCCTTCCTCCAAGCCGCAGACCAGCACCGATTCCACCGCATAACAGGCATCCGTATGCTCATGAATTCTGTATTCCGGCAGGGGACAGACCAGTTCTCCGTCCGCATAGCAATCATCATTATGGATGTGTACCACGAAATCCACCTGACCACAAACCAGGTTGCCTTCCGCATCCTGGCAGCTATCCGTGTGCTGATGCACTTCCACGGGGCAATCCAGCACCTTCCTCGTATGTGTCTGCGCCTGTCCCGGCATGGTCAGAAGGGCTACCGTGCCCGCCGCCACGATGACCGCCAGGCAAATCAAAACTTTATGCCAACGCTTGTTTTTTCTCTGTTCTTTGAGATATCCCATCGCTTGTTTCCAAATAGAAGTTTCCATACGATTGCCTCCTTCCTTCTATCTCGAACTTGTCAGCCATCCCGCCTCCGAAAGGGGCCAGATGCGGAAAATGATTTTTCCAATCACCAATTCATCGCTGATACAGCCAATCACGCTGTTCCTGCTGTCTATGGAAGTCGCCCTGTGATCCCCCATGACGAAATTTCGTCCATCCGGCACCTGGTAGGGAAGGGTTATGTTGCAGTCTCCCAGCGCTTTTTCGCTGATGTAGGGTTCCTCCAGCTTTTCACCATTGACGAACACGCTGCCTTCCTCATCGATATCCACCCAGTCGCCGGGAGTGGCGATCACCCGCTTGATCAGGATGTTGTTGTTATAATAAAATGCGATGATATCGCCGGTCTTGTATGCGGAACCGTTCAGCGCCACCACGACGTCCCCGTCCATCAGGGTATCCGTCATGGAGGTGCCGCTGATCTGCAGCACGGGAAGCACCAGCACCGCTATCAGGGCCGCCGCTGCCGCCACCACCAGGAGGGAATAAATCGTACTCCGCAGGATCCGGCCGTAGTCGCTTTTATACTGTTCCTTATGAAGCTCCGCCCGAATCTGATCGACTGTCGGAGCGGCCAGTTCTTTTTTCTTTTTCATAACGATATTTCACTCCACTCATCCGCCGGGGCGAATATTCACGGGCACCCGTGATTCCACTTCCGTGTAAACGATCTCTTCTTCGTCTTCGTCCAGCGTCTCTTCCGATACCGGCTGTATTCTTTCCTCCACGGGAAGCTGCAGATTGTACAAATATTGGTCCGCCGCCTTTTGGGCCGCTTCGAAGATCCCGTTCAGCCGGAGCGCCGCTTCCGCTATGGAGCCGGCCGCTTCCAACTCGATCCTGCGGTGATTCCTCTGTTCTTCCAAGGTATCCCGCAATCTATGAATTTGTTCATCCTTATGATCCAGGCGCTTTCTCAATTTTTCATAATTCGCTTCAGTCGCTCGAAGCGTTTCCTGGGTCTCGGCCAGTTGTTTCCGAAGTTGTTCTGTCTCTTCACTCTGTACCAGCAGCAACTGGAGTATATCGCGACGACGTAATCTATGTAGTTCCTTCTGTGTCATTTTCGCCCTCCGAATGCCACCTATCCACTTTCATAGGTCATAATATGCTGTCAAAAAACATATTGTTCCGGACAAATACCCACTCTGTACGTTGATTATAGCAATCCAACCGTAAACGACTGAATCAATTTTCATCACAAAACAGGGTAATATATTGTAAATTTGTGGTGATTTTATTGACGATATTAGAAATGGTCATTGATATGGTTCTGAATGTTCGATTTGTTTCGACAAAAAAATCTAAAAATATTTTCCCGTTTTTATTCTTGCCGTCTCCCCAGCTGCCAGAAAGCCACGGCGCTGGCGGCGGCCGCATTGAGAGAGTCCACGCCCCGGGCCATGGGAATCCGCACGGTATAATCGCAGGCCCTGATCGTGGCATCCTTCAAGCCTTCCTCTTCGTTGCCCAGGAACACGACCAGCTTCTCTTCCTGCGCAAGTCTCGGATCGTCCAAAGGCACAGAATCCTCCCGAAGCGCCATGGCCACGGAGGCAAAGCCAAGCTTTCTCAGGGCGGCCACGTGCCCGGCGTCTCCCAGCGTAGCATGCGCAGCACGGGCGGCAACGCACGCCGTATGCGCTGCGAAAGTAGTGTGTACCGTATGCGCAGCATGGACAGCGCTTTCCCGTTCCTCGGCGTCTCCTGAATTTCCCCGACCGAGGGAAGGTTTATCAAACTGCTCCCCGGACTGTCCAACCGACTTTTCATCAGACTGTCCACCGGACTGCCAAACAGATTTTCCATCGGACTGTTCATCGGATCGTCCAATCGCCTTTCCGTCAGACCACTCGTCCTCCCGGCCGGGAGAAATCCTCCGGTCCAGGAAAGTCCATGGGATCTGGAACACGGTCCCCATGCTCACCCGAATCGCCCGGCGGTAAAGAGGATCACTGCTGGCCGCCGTCAGCAGCACCCCGTCGAAGCCAAGGGCCGCCGCAGAGCGGAAAATGGCCCCCACGTTGGTGGGATTGGTGATATTTTCCAGGACGGCAAGACGGCTGGCATTGGCGCAGACCGATGCCAAATCCGGAAGCTCCCGCCGGCGCATGACACACAGAATGCCGCTGGTCAGATGATAGCCCGTGATTTTGCCCAGAACCTCCATTTCCGCCGTATAGACGGGGATATCCCCGCACCTCTCCAGGAGACCCCGGGCCCCTTCCCCGATCTGTCTGGTCTCCACCAACAGGGACAGCGGCTCGTATCCGGCATCCAGCGCCCGGCCGATGACCTTGCCGCTTTCAGCCACGAAAATCCCCGGCTGGGGTTCATAATACCGGCGAAGCCGCACTTCCGAAGTGCTGGCGTAAGGCTCCAGCTCCGGCAGGGCCAAATTGTCAATGGGAATGATTCTGGGCATGGGAAACCTCCTTTACGCCGACTTGATCTTTTTCAGCCATTTGCCGCTGCGCAGGCGGAAATAACACCAGACGCACTTAATGATCTGGTCGATTTTCAGAAACATGTAGATCCAAAAAGCCGGCAGATGCAGCACCAGGCCCGCCAACGCACCCAGGGGAATGGAAGCTACCCACAGGAACAGAATGTCCCCGGCCATGAGGAACTTCGTGTCCCCTCCGGCCCGCAGAACCCCCTTGGTGAGAATGGAGTTCATGGCCTGGAAAATGATAATAATGAGAATGGCGTCCATCAACTCCTCCGCAATGGCCTTGGCTTCCGGCGACACCTGGTAATAGGCAATGATGGGATCCCGCACGAACAGGATCACCAGCGCCGCAAAACATCCGATCACCAGCCCCATGAACAGAAAGGCGTAGCCCTGCTTCTGGGCCTGCTCATATTTTCCCTCCCCCATGGTATGGCCGGTGATGATGCCGCTGGCGTTGGAAATTCCCTGGGTCAGGACGGAGCTCAGCTGCTGCACCACCATGGTGACGGAGTTGGCCGCCACGAAGGCCGCTCCGATATGCCCCATGACCATGGCCACCGCATTGTTGCCCAGGGCCAGAAGACTGTCGCTGATCAGCACGGGAATGCTGACCCTGATATATTCCTGCACGAGACTGCCGCACTTCATGGTCAGATCCTTCAGCCGATACGCCGCTCTTTTATCCAGGAAAAAGAAGTATCCGCAGATAAACACCAGCTCGAACCCCCTGGCGATCAAGGTTCCCAGAGCGGCCCCGGCGATCTCCATACGGGGCGCTCCCAGCTTGCCGAAGATAAACACCCAGTTGAAAAACACGTTCACGAAAAAGGCCAGGATGGAGCTGACCAGGGGGATCCGCACCTGCCCCACGGTTCGCAGGATGATGGTGCAGGTCAGGGAAAATCCCATGCAGAAATAAGTGGGAAGCAGCCATTTGAAATACAGCATCCCGTAATCGATGATTTCCCTTTCATTCGTATAGATCCGCATGATCAGGTTCGGCACGAACAGGGTGGCCAGGGTGAAGGCCAGGCTGAAAATCAGACAGAACCGCAGCATGATGGTGATGGCGCACTTGAGGGATTTTTTATCCTGCATCCCCCAGAAACGGGAGGTCAGCACCGAGGCCCCCATGCCGATCCCCATGCAGCAGATCTGAAAAATATTGATGAATTGTCCCGCCAGGGAAGAAGCGGACAGCTGGGCGTCCCCCATGCTGCTGAGCATCACGGTGTCCATGAGGTTGATACCCACCGTGATCAGAGATTGAAGAGAAACCGGGATGGCGATCCGCACCATCTCCAGATACAATTCCTTGGTTCCCAGGTAATCCCGGAAGCTGACTTTTGTTTTCAATGAAAATGCTCCTCCTTTTATTCTCCCTTCCGGAAAGAGAACTGCCGAAACACAGGGATGGCTCCGTATCTTCCCTCAAGATAAGCCTTGCTCAGTTTCTTATCATACCTTTCCTTAAATCGATCCAGAGAGTATATCTCACTGGCATTATCAACATCTCTTTCAACAAACCATATCTCGTCTCTGCGGAAAAGACTCTGGTCCATGATTGTATCCTCATGAGTCGTGAACACCAATTGCATTCTGACACCTTCATGGGCTTCCATAAACAGTTTCAGGAAATGCTCTGTAAGCTTCGGGTGCAGACTGCGTTCCAATTCATCCACAATAAAAACCGTATCCGGACGATCTGTAAGAAGCATATTAATAAGATCAAATAATCTTTTTGTACCGTCAGACTCTTCCACAAAATTAAAATCAAAAACAGATTTTCCATGTTTCAAAACAAGCGTTGAAATCTCCGGTTCCGAGTTCCCTTGAATACGGATATTAAAAAAGCCTCCCTCTACTCGCCATGTCATTTGGATACCTGGAAGATTCGTCATCTGCATCTGAGCCTTCAGTTGGCCAAAAATACTCTGCACAACCTCCACAGGAACCATTTTACTCATCTCATCGACCGTGATTTGCCTTGTCTTAATATCGGTTACGCCAGTATCAAAGGTCTGAATCAGATTACTGATATTTTCCAAGGATTCATCGTTATAATAAGCTTCCGTATTGGAGATTCCGATATTCGGATTGAGTACAATGATATTATTCATGATCCAGTTAAATGCTTCAGAATAAACACTAAACCTACTCTTTTCCGCAACGGAAAGCTTCACATCCTCTCCCAAGACCGGCGCATTACTGCCCTCCCTGATAAACAGCTGATGTGCTCCCCCATCCTGCAGCAACTCATATAACCATTCTTCGGTAATTCTTCTCTGACTGAGTATTGCAGAAAAACCGTAAGCATAAAATATATCCCCTACGGTAAACTGCAGTTCAACAACGCTCTCACGTTCCTTATTCTCTTCTTTGTAATGTAAAAATTTTTATGCATTCAGCCCATTTCCAGTGAAGCAACCCTAACGCTGCCTGAATCTGTATTTTCCCTTTCCAAATCCTGTAATCGGTTCAATGAATCCCTTCTCATCCAGTTCCTGAAGCAACTCAGTACTTCGGGTCTCCTTCAGACCAAGGATTTCCTGAACATCCGACCTTCCAAAAACCGTCTGGAAACCGAATTCTTCCAGCAATTTATGAACATGGGAAGCCGTTTTTGTTGAAAAGGCGAATGCAATGTTCACTTTGACTCGTTCAATGTTCGCTTTTTGGCTCTCAATGTTCACTTTTTCTCTTTCAATGTTCGCTTTTTCTCTTTCAGTATTCGCCTTTTGGTTCTCAATGTCCGCTTTTGGGCTTTCAGTGTTCACTTTTTCCGATGTGTTAAAAGCGCCGCTGATGTGCAATGCCCGATTATGAAGCGGATGGCTTTCGTTCAGCAGAAGATTTTTTAAAAACAGTTCCAAAAATTCCGTAGTCTCATGAATACCGTTTTTCAGATCGTTATAATTGGCTCGGACAAGGGAATTCCGGAAATACCAGGCGTTCTCAGCGAAAATATCATTTGTCACATCAAAGCCAAGGGTACAAAGATATTTGATAAAAAACACGGCCGTCGTTCTGGTGTTGCCCTCTTCAAATACGTGAATCTGCCACAATCTCGAAACGAAAACGGCAAGATGACGGATGATCTCGTCCATTGAGAGATTACGATAGGAGAAGTTCCTCTCTTCTGAAAAATCATAATCCAAAGTCGCCCTAAGTTCCGTGGCGCTGCCATAGATCACCGTCGCTCCGCCTAGCACCCATTCTTTTTTCGTTATGTTGTAATCTCGAATCCTCCCTGCATGAGGATAGATGCCCGTAAACAACTTCCTGTGGATGGAAAGATATTCGTTTGGCGTGAAGCTGAAAGCCTTTTCAGAGAGAAGCGCTGCGATTCTTGCGGAGACCTTGTCGGCCTCTTCGGTACGGTCCTGAGCAAGGCGAGAGGGATTCTCTTCGTAGTAAGCCTGCAGAAGCGCATTTGCCTCTTCAAAAGATATCTCGCCCTCAATATTGCGGATCGCTGTACGCATCAAATATTCGGACGTCTTCAGCCCGTCCACCGCCTGCAGCCCAATCGCCGTATGCCACGCATACCCCTTGTCCCGCTTATTCGGTTCAGACTCTTTGATGTATTCTTTAAAAGGATCCTGGTTCATTTGATGGAGCCTTTCTTTATTCTTTATTATATCTTTGAATATTATGGTGCGGTGGAGCCTATTTTTTCAATCAAGCAACATATTTAAATCAACAGACTCTACAATACTAAATTTTATCTAATCTAAGCAAACCATTTAAACTACTTTCTCTAATTGATATCTTAGGATTTACAGAATGAACTAATGAATATACTCTTTCTCTATCCGTTTCCAATATCTTCACCCCCAGGACTATCTCCATCTTTGATAATGCCTCATAAGATATTTTCAAATCATAATATGGCAATATATTTCTTTTTTCTCCATGACTAATATCTTGCAATATACTTTTCATCATTGTAACATCACCAGTCGCTTGTATTATTTTAATAGCCAAATTAAAAATTGGATAGCCTACCGGAAACAGATATAATAAATATCTATATTCTTTTTGAAACTCCCAGTATTTATTTTTATATATTCCTAAACCTCCATAATTCCAATACTCCATAATATGACTATTCCCCAAACAATCCTTTTCTTCTATCTGTTTCCATAATTGTGGAACTAATTTATCAATATCATCCACATACTTCACTTTTTTCAACAGAGATTCCCCAGCCTTGTGAAGTATCATATAATTTAGATTTACAACGTCATGCAATGGAATATAACTGGATATTTCTATTTTGTTAGGATTAGGCAAGTATTTTTCAGCTTCTTCTGCAGTATAATGATATTTTATAAATGGATCTGCTGGCAATCCAATCCTGACACCTTGAAAATTATCACCATACATCTTCCACATCGGTATCATTTCTTTAGCTTCCCCACTCCAAGAACTACAGAACACACAATTACCAAATCCTTTACAATCTTTACTCATCTCCTCTTGAAGATCATCCATTGTATCTAACGGATATAATCTTATTGTGCAATTTTTCAGAATACTTTCTAAGGCATTTACAGATGTATATTGAAACAATGTATCCATAATACTCTTCCTTTACATTGCAAGACTTCTTCAGGCTACTTGTTGCACAACAATAGCATACCTACCAAAACCTTCTAAAATGTTCTAATGAATTACGGCCTTATCACATTTTAACTACTGCAACAGGGATGACGTATAATTAAAGTGCCAAAATAGTGTTCCTCCCTTCTTGCGTAGTGTTGCTGAATGGTTATAACACCTGTTTCAACAACTCCACCGCACTTTCTTCTGTTGGATCATTGGTTCCAAGCTCTCCTCGAAAGGCACGGGCGAGAATGGATTTTTTCATGGCTTCGATCTGGTCTAAAACGGCTTCGGCCGTTTCTTTGGCTTGTTGCTCCTTGGCAAGGAGAGTGTCGAGAATGCGGACGATTTCACCCTGTTCATCTATAGTTGGCACAGGGACAGGAATACTATTCATTTTAGCTTGTGTCATTTTGGGTTGAGCACTTCCCGTAATGTAGGAAGTCAAGTCGATTGAGTTTATATAATAGCAGAGAAAATCCATAGAAATCTCATCTGCAGTGTCTAAAACATGCGCATGATTATTCACCCAAAATTGTCCCTCGGCAATAAAGGCTATTGGTTTGCTTCGCATCACCAGATTAGCTCCATCTTCTCCGATTAACAGAAATCGTCCTTCAAAAATAAAACGATCAACTCTGTCGATAACTCCAGACGCCCCATAATAATCGAATAAATGTGCCAAACTACTACGTTCTTCTCGTGAAAGCGGAATCCGTTGTGAATCATGGTTGATCGTAATATCCCCAAGATTTTTAGTCATCCATCTTTTTCTATCAGCACCATACTCTATGCACCAATTTTTAGTTAGCTCCCCCGTAAACGCCTTATGCAGAATCACCGCTTTACGGGCTTCAAAACCGTCTACCACGGCCTGCGCCTTTTCCTTCGCCTCGTCCAGTCTGGCAAACAGGCTTTCTATGCGGTCAACAATGCGCTGTTGCTCGGCAAGTGGGGGAAGGGGAATAGGCGTTTTTGCTACCCTTTCAGAGTTCAAATTCCGTACTGCCGTTCCAACTGCGACTTGTTGAAAATACCACTCAGATGCCATAAGTGCATAGTATAAATACACTTTTTCAACCGATTTAGATGGCGTGATAGCCAGCCAACCATCGTGAATACACCCATCCATATCTAAAATATATGGGCGGCCAAAGCTCATGCTATTAGAGAGCAAAAGAGTTCCTTTTTCAACAAAAACGGATTTTTTTGCCCCTGCCTGAGTTACTTTTTCTTTAGTGCTGACGATATACTTACCACTATCTGCATCACCTATTTTTATCCAATTTATCCCTGTAGCGTCATCGGTTATAAATGATTTTATTGGACGAGGTGAAGCACCACGGCATATTGCTGTCACATTTCCCAAAACTATCCAGCACCAATTCTCAGACACAGAATACGGCTGTTCTTCTGCTGGAACAAGGGCCTGTTCCAGCCGTTCCTCTATCGTTTGCCCTTTTTCGCTTTTCTTCCCCCGTGCCATATTACACCTCTGCGCTTTCCAGCGACTTCAATTCCTTCACAACGCTCATCAAAAGATCCACCGCTTCTTCCAACTGTGCAATGGCTTCTTCGCCGCTTTCAATCGGGTCGGGCAAATCTTCATAGTCAA
>CANQPH010000014.1 GCA_947625675.1 uncultured Acetatifactor sp. | reverse complement strand
CATCAGCATCGTGATGCCTAACGTGAAGTCCGCCTGGATGACCCTGATCATCTTCTCCGTGCAGAGCCTGTGGAACAACAGGGCTTCCACCTTTATCTACTCCGAAGAGAAGAAGACCCTCGTGTACGCCCTGCAGCAGATTCAGAGCGGTGGTATCGCCAGAACCGGCCAGGCTGCGGCGGTTACCGTGGTGGTCATGATCGTTCCGATCATCACGTTCATCCTTTCCCAGACCCAGATCCTGGAAACCATGGCCACTTCCGGCCTGAAAGATTGATGGAGGTGGAAGATGAAGAGATTAAGACGATTCAGCGCACTGATTATCTGCATGCTCCTTGCTCTGGCTTCCTCCATGACGGTCTTTGCGGAGGAGGGCTACACCTATAATTATGATTATTGGGGAGAGATTCAGTATTCTCCCGACGCTTATTCGGTACAGAAGGTCTATACCGCCGCGGACATGGGCCTGGAAGGAAAGCTCACGAATCCCCAGGGCCTGAACGTGATCGGCAACATGATCTACATCTGTGATACCGGCAACAACCGGATCATCGAACTGGAGCGGGTGGATCAGGACACCATTGACGTGGTGCGGGTCATCGACAGCTTCCAGGGTGCGGAGCCCAACACCTTTTCGGCCCCCACGGACGTGGACGTGACGGAAGACGGCTATATGTTCATCTGCGACAGCGGCAACCAGCGGATCCTGAAGCTGGATCTGGATCTGAACTTCATTATGGAATTCACCAAGCCCCAGGATTCCAATTTTGACCCCAAGCAGAGCTTCATCCCGACCAAACTGAGCGTGGACACGGCGGGAAGGGTTTACTGCATCGCCACCAACGTGAACCAGGGTCTCATCAAATTTGAAAACGACGGAGAGTTCTCCGGCTTCGTGGGAGCCACCAAGGTGTTGTTCAAATGGACGGACTATATCTGGAAGCGCCTGGCCACCCAGGAGCAGAGGGCCCAGATGGTATCCTTCGTGCCCACGGAGTATGACAACCTCTACATCGATCCGGAAGGCTTCGTCTTCGTCTGCACCATGAACGTCAATGGGACGGATCTGGATTCCGGCGACGCCGTTCCCATCAGGCGGCTGAACATGCTGGGCAATGACATCCTGATCCAGAACGGCGAATGGAACGTGATCGGCGATATCATATGGGAAGACGCCGGCGGTTATAACGGTCCTTCCCTCATCGTGGACATCACCGCCATGGAGAACAAGGTCTACGTGGCTCTGGACAAGGTGAGAGGCAGGCTCTTCGCCTATGACGATCAGGGGCGCATGCTCTTCGCCTTCGGCGGAGCCGGCAACATGGACGGATACTTCCGGCAGCCTGCGGCCATCGAGCACATGGATCACGATCTTCTGGTGCTGGATTCCGTGGACGCCAGCCTGACCCTGTTCACCCCTACGGAATACGGGAGCCTGATCTATCAGGCTATCGAACAGTTCCAGGACGGGTACTATACGGAGTCCGGGGAATCCTGGCAGAAGGTTCTGGACAGGAACGGCAACAACGACCTGGCTTACATAGGCATCGGCCGGTCCCTCCTGCGTCAGGGAAAATACCATGAGTCCATGGAATATTTCAAATTGAAATACGATGAAGACAATTATTCCAAGGCTTTCAAGCAATACCGGAAGGAATGGGTGGAAGACCATATCGTGGTCATCTTCCTGATCGTGTTCCTGGTGCTTTGCGTGCCCCTTGCCATAGGGAGGGTGAAGAAGGTCAAGGCCGAGATCGATCGGGCTGACATCTTCAAGGTTTAGAAAGGGAGGCAGACATGATAGCTACGTTGAAAAAGAAAATCGATCTGAAGCATTATCTGGCAACGCTGCGCTTCGCCCTGTACTGCATCACCCATCCGCTGGACGGCTTCTGGGATCTGACCCATGAGAAGAGGGGCTCCATGGCGGCGGCCAACACCATTCTGTTACTGACCCTGCTGGCCCGGGTCCTGAGCCTGCAGTTTACCGGATTCATCTTCCTGCGGGTGAACTGGGACCGGATCAACATTTTCCTGTACATCGCCAGCATCCTGTTCCCCCTGGCCCTGTGGTGCGTGGGCAACTGGGGTCTGACCACTCTGTTCGACGGCAAGGGCAGGCTGCCCCAGATTTACATGGCTTCCTGCTACGCCATGACCCCTTATCCGCTGCTGCAGTTCCCGCTGATCCTGTTCAGCAACGTGCTCACGGTGGACGAGGCGGAGTTCTACACGGTGCTGAGCGGCTTCGCCCTGCTGTGGGCGGCGGTCCTGTTTCTCTGCGCCATGATGCAGATCCACGAATATACCATCAGCAAGACCATACTTTTTACTGTATTTACGATTTTTGCCATGCTGGTCATGATCTTCATCCTGCTTTTGTTCTTCAGTATGATCAGCTCCGGCGTGATGTATTTCATCTCTATCGCACGAGAAATCATGTTCCGTTTGTGACGAGAAAGGAGAAGCAACCATGAAAAAAGACAAAGCGGTCAAGAAAGACAAAGCGGTCAAAAACTCAGAAATGAAGGCCGCCTTGAAAAGCCGTTTGAAAAGCCTGATTTTCCCGATCATTCTCCTCCTTGTCATCTTAGTGGGCGTGATATCCATCATGCTGTACAAAGTGGAGCCGGAAGAAGAAGAGATCATCCGGGCCAACGCCTACGAAGGGGAAGAGGAAGAGATTGTGCTGGAGAATGACAGGCTGAAGCTGGTTATGGATTCCGCCACCACCCAGTTCTCCCTGACGGTGAAGGATACCGGAATGGTGTGGTATTCCAATCCTCCCGATGCGGCCAACGATCCCAAGGCCCTGCCCATGGAGAAGGGGAATCTGCAGTCCACCCTGATGATGGTCTACAGCACGATCAACGGCGTGGACACCATCTATAACAACTACGCTTACAGCATGGAGAACAAGATCTACGAGATCGAGGCGGATGCGGACTCCATCCGGGTGAATTATACCATCGGCGACGTGGAGAGGGAATTCGTCATCCCTCCGGCCATTTCCGTGGAGAGGATGGAAGGCTACATGGAGAAGATGGAATCCTCCGACAAATCCATCGTGGACAATTACTACAAGCTCTATGACATCAACAACCTGAGCAAGAGAGATCAGGAAAAGAAGGACGAACTTCTGGCCAACTACCCGATCCTGGAGACGGAGAAGGCTTACGTCATCCGCGAGAACGCCACGGAGAACGTGAAGACCATGATGGAGAAGATCTTTGCGGCCGCCGGCTACACCTACGAGGAGTACGAGGCGGACAAGGAGCTGGGCTCCCTCGGGGGCGCCGTCAAGAAGGCCGTGTTCAACGTCAGCATGATCTACCGGCTGGAGGGCGACGACCTGGTGGTGGAAGTGCCCATGGACCAGATCGAGTACCTGAGCGATTATCCTCTTTATACCCTGATCATCCTGCCTTATTTCGGAGCGGGCGGAACGGGAGAGGACGGTTATCTCCTGGTGCCGGAGGGCGGCGGCGCCCAGATCGATTTCAACAACGGCAAGATCGCCCAGAGCACCTATTATTCCAATCTGTACGGCTGGGACATGGCTTCCGTCAGAAAATCGCTGGTGCACAACACCGAGGTTTATTTCAACGCTTTCGGCATCGCCAAGGAAGGCAACGGAGTCTTGTGCCTCCTGGAGGACGGTTCTTCCTATGCTTCCATCCAGGCGGACGTCAGCGGCAAGAGCAACAGCTACAATTACGTGAATGCGGTTTACACCGTCCTGCACAGAGAGCAGTATGACGTGGGCGACCGGTATACGGGCATGATGTTCGTCTACGAAGAGCAGCCACCTCAGGAGAGCCTGGTGCAGAGATACCGGTTCGTGGACAGCGACAATTATGTGGATATGGCCAATGTCTACCATGACTACCTGGCCGCCAAGTATCCGGAGGAATTCCTCCCCGTGGACCAGACGGAGACCCCCGTGACCGTGGAGATCCTGGGAGCGGCCGACAAGACCAGGCAGTTCCTGGGCGTGCCCGTCGACAAGCCCCTGAAGCTCACCAGTTTCAAGGAAGCCCAGCAGATTCTGCAGTCCCTTCGGGATGCGGGCTTCGGACAGATGTACGTGAAGCTCAGCGGCTGGGCCAACGGCGGACTCCAGCAGAAGGTGCTGTCGAAGGTGCGGCTGGTTTCCGACCTGGGCAGCAAAAAGGACCTGCAGAACCTGATCAGCTATACGAAGTCCAACAATATGAAGATCTACCTGGACGGCGTCACCAATTACGCTTATAACAGCGATCCCCTGGACGGCTTCATCGTATTCCTGGATGCCGCCAAGCTGATGAGCCAGGAGAGGGCGGAACTCTATGAGTATTCCACCGTCACCTTCGCCCAGGAGGAAGACAAGGACAGTTATTATCTGCTGAACCATGCAAACAGAGAGACCATGGCGGACAATCTCATCTCCTATGCGGCGAAAAACGGCACAGGCGTGTCCTTCCGGGATGTGGGCCGGGATCTTTCCTCCGATTTCGATGAGGATGATCCTTTCACCAGGCAGGAGGCCATGAGCGCACAGGTGGCCATGCTCAAGAAGGCCCGGGAAGCGGGAGAGGGCATCATGATCAACATGGGCAATGACTTCGCTCTTCCCTATGCGGACATGGTGACCAACATGGATCTGAGCGGCACGGAATACACGATTCTGGATCGGATGATTCCTTTTTACCAGATTGCGATCCACGGCTTCACCAATTATACCGGAGAGTCCCTGAACCTGGCCCAGGATGAAGAGGGAGAGCTGCTGAAATCGGCGGAATACGGGGCCGGACTTTCCTTCACTTTCATGAAGGAGACCTCCTTCGTCCTGCAGGACAGCGACTACACCAGGTACTTCGGCGCCGGCATCGACTCCTGGGGAAGCCAGGCGGCGGAAATCTACGCCAGGTACAACAGGGAAATGGGGCACGTCTTCAACCAGAGGATGACGGGACATCAATACCTGACGGACAAGGTGACCTGCACCACTTACGAGGACGGCACCAAAGTCTATGTGAATTACAGTTACGAAACCGCTCAGGCCCCGGACGGCACCGAGCTTCCGGCCAGAGATTATACCGTAGTGAAACCGTAAACCAGAAGAATAGAGAAAGGAAAGGATGAAAAATATGAAGAAGCAGAAGAAATTAGCGGGTCTTCAGAAACGAAAAGCCATATCCGGGTATTTGTTCATCTTGCCGTTTATCATAGGCTTTCTGGTATTTATGGTACAGCCCCTTTTCCAGTCTCTGCAGATGAGCCTGAGCGATGTGAAGATCAGTCCCGAAGGTTTCAAATCAGTTTTCTGGGGAATTGAGAATTATAAAAGAGCTTTTGTCATCGACCCGGATTTCGTCAGACTTCTGGTGGAAGAGATAGAAAAGCTCGGGGTGAATACCCTGGCGGTCATGGTGTTCAGTTTCTTCGTGGCTCTGATCCTGAATCAGAAGTTCAAAGGGAGGGCTTTCGTGAGGGCGGTATTCTTCCTCCCGGTGATCCTCTCCTCCGGCGTCATCCTGGGCGTGGAATATGACAACGCACTGTTGTCCGGCCTCCAGGAGACCATCCAGGAGAACGCCAATGACACCAGCATCACCCTGGTCATCCAGCACATCCTGGAGACCGCCAGCAGCGGCAACAGTACGGTGACCAGACTCTTCGAGACGGTGTTCGACGTGGTGAACGGCATCTATGACATCGCCATCACTTCGGGCATCCAGATCCTGATCTACCTGTCCGGCCTCCAAACCATTTCCGACAGCATGTACGAGGCGGCCGCCATCGAGGGCTGTACTTCCTGGGAAAGCCTTTGGAAGATCACCTTCCCCATGATCAGCCCCATGCTCCTGGTGAACCTGGTTTATACGATCGTTGACTTCTGTATGCGTTCCGACAGCGAAGTGATGGATATGATCAACCAGCAGATGACGCTGTTTATGGACTACGGATTTGCCTCCGCCATGGCCTGGATCTACTTCGCCGTGGTAATCGTAATCATCGGTATAAGCTCCTTACTCCTGTCAAAGGTGGTGTATTACTATGAATAAAGCGGCGACTAAAACGAGAAAAGAAAATGATTTCTGGGAACGCAACCGCAAGTCGGAAGGTTATCTGCTGAAAAAGACTGCGATGGATATCGGGATCCGGATCGTCCGGGCGATCCTTCTCTTCGGCCTGTGCTTCCTGATCCTGCAGCCCATTTTGAACAAGGTCCTGATCAGCATCATGCGGGAGGGCGATCTGTATGATCCCCTGGTTGTCAACGTGCCGAGGCACGTCACGGCCATCAATTACCAGCTGGCGGCGATGTGTATGGATTACGCCAAAACCTTTGGCAACACCCTGCTCATTTCCCTGACCATCGCACTCCTGCAGATCGCAGTATGCACCCTGGTGGGATACGGCTTCGCCAGATTCAAGTTCCCTCTTAAAGGCTTCTGGTTCGCCTGCGTGCTGCTGGTGATCGTGGTTCCGCCTCAGACCATCGCCACCTCCCTGCATCTGCATTTCCGGTTCTTCGACATCCTGGGTATCTTCAAGCTGCTCACGGGATCCACGCTGAACCTGAGAAGCTCCGTGGTTCCCTATTACCTGATGAGCGCAGGCTGCATGGGTCTGAAGAACGGACTGTATATCTTCCTGATCCGCCAGTACTTCCGCAACATTCCTTTTGATCTGGAAGAGGCGGCCTACGTGGACGGCTGCGGCACTCTGAAGACATTCCTGCGCATCATGCTGCCGGATGCCAAGCCCATCCTGACCTCCTGTTTCCTCTTCGCCTTCGTGTGGCAATGGACGGACGGTTTCTATTCCTCCATGTTCCTGGGGAATATCAAGCTTCTGTCCACGAGCCTGCAGAGGCTGGGCGACCAGGTGGGAACCTACTACAAGGAAGTCCTCCAGGTACAGGGCGGCGCTTCCGTCGGTTATACCAACTGTATCATCGCCACAGGCACCCTGATGGTGATCACTCCCCTGCTGGTCCTCTACCTCTTCGCCCAGAAGGGCTTCGTAGAGAGCCTGAGCAGCTCCGGGATAAAGATGTAACTTACCAGTTCAGCCAGCCGGCACGGGCTGCGGAAAATCGTGCTCGCACGAATTTTCCGTCAGACGGGCCGGCTGAGGGAACGCCCGCTTATGAGCAAGGGCAGCTGCGAAGCAGCGGAGAGCGCCGCAGGCGCGGCCTTGCGAATGGGCGTTCGCTGAACGTAGCTGGAAGAAGTTCAGCGAATGGGCGTTCGCTGAACGTGGCTGGAAGAAGTTCAGCGAATGGGCGTTCGCTGAACGTGGCTGGAAGAGGTTCAGCGAATGGGCGTTCGCTGAACGTAGCAAACTTTTATACGGTATCTCCCCGATATCCTGCACTGTCATGCCTGCTGTAAGGAGCCGGGACAATATAATAAATTCCATAAGGAGGATTAAAATGAAACGAAAAGAAATGACCAAAGTAATGGCAGCCGCTCTGGCGGCCACGATGGCGATCAGCATGGTCGGCTGCGGCGGCAACGGCGGCGGCGAAGGCAGCAGCAGCGCTCCCGCTCCTGAGAGCAGCTCCGCAGAGAATACCCCCAGCTCAGAGGCTGCCGGCGGCGAGGAATCCACCCCTTCCACCGAGGAAGAAGTCAGCAAGTACACGGTGAGAACCGATGAGAACGGCAACGTGTATGACCTGGGCGGAATCGAAGTCATCGTCCGCGACTGGTTCTCCGGAGACGGAACTCCGTCAGAGCCCAAGAACGCTTTGGAAGAAGCCCGACAGGAATATCTGGACTGGATTCAGGAGACCTACAACTTCACGATCAAGAGCATGACCATCAGCGGATGGGGCGACGTGCATACCGATTTCGTGAACTATGCCACCAGCGGCGGCGATGAGTACTATGTATTCGCACTTTGGAACGGCGCCGAGCTGATCCAGGAAATGAAGAACGGTCTGATGTATGACCTGTCCACCCTGGATTGCCTGGATTTCTCCGAGGACAAGTGGCTTGACACCACTACCCAGCTGATGACCATTGACGGCAAGATCTACGGCATGAGAGGCGATGTTTCCGAGCCCAGAGGAGGTATGTTCTTCAACAAGAGACTGCTGAGAGAGGCCGGCATCGAGCCCAACGACCTCTATACTTATCAGGAAAACATGGAGTGGACCTGGGATAAGTTCGAAGAGCTCTGCGAGCAGATCTATGCGGATACCGACAACGACGGTACCATTGACCGCTGGCCTATCATGACCTTCAATGATCCTTTCTATACTCAGGCCGTGTTCTCCAACAACGGTTCTTACATTGGCAAGAACCCGGACGGCACCTTCTACAACAACCTGGAGAGCAACGAGACTCTGGATGCTCTGAACTGGGCGAGAGAGATGCTGACCAAGTACCGTAAGCCCGATCCGGAAGGCGCTGAGTGGGATTACTGCTACACCGGATTCATTAACGGCGAAGCTGCTTTCATGGCTGACGAAGCTTACAACGCTGGCGCTTACGTGGGACCGGATTATGACGGTTCTGCGAAGTTCAGCCGCATGCAGGACGACTTCGGATTCGTGTGCTTCCCGATGGGACCCGCCGCTTCCGATTACACCAATGCCGAGAACAACAACCAGTATGTCATTCCTGCCTGCTACGATGCTGACAAGGCCTGGAAGATCGCTTTCGCTTATGATCTGTACACCGAGCCCGTGCCCGGCCACGAAGATGAGAACGTGATGATCAACGGTTACTACAGTTCCTTCCGCGATGAGGAATCCGTAAAGTATACGATCACGAGACTGACCCAGAACAGCTGCGTTGCTTATCACACCTATGTGGGCGGCATCGATCTTGGTAATGAACTGCTTTGGAAATTCAGCGATGAGAACACTCCTGCACAGCAGGCGGAAGCCATCAGGAACACCTGGCAGTCCTACATCGACAAGGCCAACGGCGTCGCCACTGAGGAAGAGCCATCCACTGAGGAAGAGCCATCCACGGAGGAGGCAGCGGAATAATCAGATAAGCACTCTGGCATGACAGATAAGCTTATAGGGGAGGGGCGGTATTTTTGTCCCTCCCCTTTTTTTTAAATATTTGTCTTATAATTTGAACCTTGCTTTACAACTTGAAATTTACTTTACATTTATACGAAAAAAGCATAAAATTTTTCCAGGAGGACAGTGATGTCAGTCACAGCGCACAACCCAATTATGTCCGGTTTCTACCCGGATCCTTCCATCTGCGGCGTGGGAGAGGATTTTTATCTGGTGAATTCCACCTTCGCCTATTTTCCGGGTCTTCCTATTATGCACAGCAAGGATCTGGCCCATTGGGAGCAGATCGGCAACGCCTGCGAGAGGATTTCTCAGCTTCCCCTGAAGGGGGCGGGGCATTCCCAGGGGCTGTTCGCTCCTTCCATCCGTTACCATGACGGCACTTATTACGTGATCTGCACCAATGTGACCTTCGGCGGCAACTTCATCGTCACGGCCCGGGATCCGGCGGGCCCCTGGTCGGAACCTCATTATATCCGGGGAGCGGAAGGGATCGATCCCAGCCTGTTTTTTGACCGGGACGGGAAGTGCTACTCCCTGGCCGACCTGCGTGGGGGAGGTCCTAGCGGCGGAGCAATCCCGGGGAGATCGTCTGCAGGCGGCGGAAAGGCTCCAGGCAGACCCGGGTCCGGCGGCGGAGCAATCCCAGGGAGACCGATGCCAGGCGGCAGACCCGTGCCAGGCTACAGGCCTACGGGAGGAAAAAAGAAATAGGGGGCGGCCCAATTTTGGGCGGACGGACAGGAGGATTCATGTTGTACAGAGGTTTGGTTGGGACGGACGGAAAAGAGCCGGTTCAATGGAAGAATGGCCGCCTTCGCTTCCTGAAGGGGAGATGCGGCGTGTTTGCGGCGGTCGGCGTATTGCTGGCGGTTCTGCTGTCCGGCTGCGCTCCGGAGGAAGAGCCGGAGGATCTGATCGTCGTGGATCAGGAGGAGGAGAAGAACGCTTACGTCCTGGCCCTGGCGGAAAGAGGGGACGTGACGCTGACCCAGGAAATCCGCTGCACCTACGAGCAGCTGGTGGAGCAGGAAGTGAGCTTTTCCGTCAGCGGGAAACGGGTATCCGAGGTTTATGTCAATCAGGACGACGAGGTGCAGAAAGGACAGGTTCTGGCCCGGTTGGGGGACGATGGCATCAGTGACAGGATCGATGAACTGAAATACCAGATCGCCCGGAACCAGACGCTTTTGGAGCACAGCAAACTGAATGAGAATTACGAGCTCTCCACTCTCTGGCTGCAGTACATCTATCGTTCCGGCCAGTCCGAACAAGAGACAAAGGCCCGGGACGAGTCCATCCAGTCCATCCAGCAGCGATATCGCTATCAGCGGGAGGATTACGAGGACGCCATCGCCCTGGACACCCTGGAGCTGGAAAAGCTGCAAAAGGAAGCGGCCACCAGCCTGGTATATGCGGAGATCAACGGCACCGTGAAATGGGTGGAGACGAATCTGGAAGGCTCTACCTCCGTCAGGGACGAAACGATCATACGGATCGTGGACGGTTCGGAGTGCCTTTTTGCGGTATATGACATGAGCAAGGCTCCTCTTTTTCAGGAAGGAGTGCCTGTAAATATGGAGATCACCATGGGCGGCACAAGGGGAAGCTATCAGCTCCTGCCTTATCAAATGGAGGACTGGGAGACGGAAGGCCGCCTGATGTTCGTTTTCGCCGATGAATACGGTCTCACGGTGGAAATGGGGACTGCGGGATACATCAACGTGGTCATGGACGAAAGCAAAGACGTGGTCTACGTTCCTCACCGGGCCGTGCACAAGGCGGATGAGAAATCCTTCGTTTATTGCCTGAGCGAGGATGGAATGCGGGAGATCAGATGGGTGGAAACGGGGCTTTACGGGGACAACGGCGTGGAGATCATTTCCGGACTGTCGGAAGGAGAGAGGGTCATACTGCGATGAGGAATGGATTTGGTGGAAAAAAGAAACTCAGGATGCTGTGTATTCCTTTGATCCTGGCGCTGTGTTTTTCCGGCTGCGGTCAGGAACTGCCCTTTGGCCTGGGCGGCTTTGACGATTGGGCGGTGGCCGCCGTTCAGAAGCAGGACGTCGGGGAGGACTTGTTCGGCCAGGTGGAGGATCCTTCTGAGGTGGAGCTGCTGGATCCCGTGCTGTTGGAGGAAACCTGGGAAGCGGCAGCCTATCGGGATCTTTATGACACACAGGTGATCACCGCCGCCGTGTTTCCGGAGGTGGAGGAATATTCTTTTGAGGTGAACGGCACTCTGGAGCAGTTTGAAGCTTACCCCGGGGATGCGGTACAGAAGGGAACCGTGCTCGTCGGCCTGAACCGGGAGGGGATTGACCAATCCATTGAGGATCTGGAAAAGAAGATCCAGGACATGGAGGAAGAGTTCCAGGAATATAAACAGGATACGGAAGAGAGCCTGGTGGAGCCGGAAGGTCAGGCCAAGCAGCTAGAGCAGATCGTGCAGAACTTGATCGAGATGGAACCGGAGGAGTACGTGCCGGAGGTTTCCGGCGGGGACGCAGCCGGTGCGACCGGCAATTCCGCAGGCTCCGATGCAGCCGATGCGACCGGCAATTCCACAGCCGTTGGTACGTCTGACGCCGCTGATAATTCGGAGACTGCCGGAGCTTCTGATGCATCCAGCAATCCGAGCGTTGATGGTGCGACTGATGCCTCCGGCGCTTCCGGCAATTCTGATGCCTCCGGCTCCGAGGACGCCGCTTACGAAAAATGGCTGGAAGAGTATGAGAAGTGGGAGGCGGAGTTCAACCGGTGGGAGGGGGATTACCGCATCCTGGCCCATCAGAACGACACCGTCCGGCAGCAGCTTGCTCAGAGGACGGAGCTCTATGAGCTGGACCATGCGTATCAGCTTTTGCAGCTGGAGAAACTGCAGAAGCAAAGGGAGCAGTATTTGCTGAGGGCGTCTTCCGCAGGAGAGGTGGTGGCCGCCAGCATGATAGAGAACGGCGACCGGGTGGCGGCGGATCAAAAGGTCATTGCGGTAGGCGATCTTTCCCATAAACTCCTGAAATGTGAATACGTGGATCAGTACACTTTGCGGGGGGCGGAAGAGATTTATGCCATCATTCATGGAAAGCGGCATGAAATCCAGAACGTTCCCATAAGCAGTGCGGAATATACCAGACTTTCTTCCAAGGGGGAGACGATTTATTCCACCTTTGAAATAGAGGATGACGAGGAAGTGCAGGTGGGGGATTTCGCCGTGGTCGTGCTCGTCAAGAAAAGCCGCAGAGACGTGCTTTCCGTGCCCACGGACGCCATCACTCCCAACGGACTGGAGTACTATGTATCCCGCAGGGAAGGGGAGGATTCCGTCCCAACGGTGGTGACGATAGGAATGAATGACGGGGTCTATACGGAAATCCGCTCCGGTCTGGAGGAAGGGGACGAAGTGCTTTTGAAGGAAGCCGGACCGATCGCCCCCGGCACGGGACGGGTCACCCTGGAAAAAGGGGATTTCACCGGCAGCTTCACCGGAAACGGATTTTTCTATTATCCCCGCACTTATCAGGTGACGGTTCCCATCACCTATGGGACGATTTATTTTCAGGAATATCAGGTGGAGTCCTATCAGTATGTACATAAAGGGGACGTGATCGCCACCGTCCGGGTGGAGAGGGACGATGTGCTCTTGCAGCGTACCCAGACCAGGCTGAACCGTCTGCAGGAGCGCCTGAATGATTTGATTCAGCAGAACAAGGAAGAAAATGCGGACGCCATCGAGGCTCGCCGGGAGGAAATCGCCGATGTGGAAGAGGAACTGGCTTCCATGAATAAGGATTTCGGCACCCAGGCCATCGTGGCCGATCGAGACGGGATCGTGGTGCAGCTGCCGACACATTTGGAAGAGGATATTTTGCGGAAAAATGATCTGATGGCCGTGATCGCCCAGGAGGACAACTGCTACGTCATCGTGGAAAACCAGGGGCAAGTGCTGCATTACGGCAACGAGGTGACGGTATCCTATCAGGACAGGTCGGGGCAGGCGGTGAGCGTCCCCGGCAAAGTGGCCAACGTGTCCGTGGAAGGGGTGAGCAAGGCGCTCGTCTCGGAATACGCCTTTATCCGGGTGCCCGGAGAAGTGGCGGGAGAGATGTCGGCCCTTTCCTCCAACGTGTTCGACTGGAACTCCTGGATGCAGTTCAAGGTGGAAGCGTCCGTCAGGGAAATGAAGGACGTGGTGCTGGTGCCCAAGGATGCGGTCTGGTCCTGGCGGGGCAAGACCTACGTAGTGGTGGCGGACGAGAACGGCCAAATGAGGGCCCAAAGCTTTGTGTCAGGAGGCTATGACTATACTTATTACTGGGTGGCGGAAGGCCTGACGGAGGGGATGGTGCTATGCTTAAAGTAATGTTGCAAAAGCTGTGGCATAAAAAGTGGATGGGATTTTCCCTGCTGATCGGCATCACGCTGCTGATCGCAGGGGCGGTGAGCTTTCCCATGTATCAGAACGCCGCTTACGACCGTATGCTGCAGGATGAGTTCGACCAATCCCTGGCCCAGAGCGGCAGTTGGCCCGCCATGAACATCCTCACCGTGACCTCCAAGAAGGAAAGAGGCGGCACCACGATCAGCCGTATGGAAGAACTCATGACCCAGATCCACGGGCAGCTGGGGGTGACGGAGCGGCAGATTCTGTATTATTATACTTTGACCGTTTCCGATGCCGTTTCGGAGATGCATCGGGACGACGTGGAGGTGTTTAATCTGCGGATTTCCTGTATGGGAGATCTGGATGAACATGCCAGCCTTATTTCCGGAGAGATGTATTCCGAGGAAGGGGTGGATTCGGAGGGCTGCCTGGAAGCGGTCATCAGCGAGGCGGGCATGGTGGAAACCGGGCTCCTGTTGGGGGAGACGGTGGAGTTCAGTTACCTGAAGGATCCGGAAGGAAATCCCATCAGGCTGAAGATCGTGGGCGTCTTCGAAGAGGCCGATCCCCGGGAGGACTACTGGCGGATCGGGCCGGAGAACCTGCACAACAACTGCATGATCCGGGAGGAATTGTTTCGGAAATATTTTACCGGGGAACAGGCCGTGAATTTCACGATCAACTGTAGTTACTTTCCCATGTGGGACTACAGGGATCTGAAGTCCGGGGACGTGGAAAGGCTGATGGAGCAGACCAGGTATTATATCGAAGAGAGTCCCTACAGAAGCACTTTTTCGGATCCTCCTTATCTGCCTATTCTGGAAGGATATCTGAGAAAGCAGGCCAGGATCGATGCGGCCCTGTTCCTGCTGCAGGTGCCTGTGTGGATCCTGCTGGGGGCCTTCCTGTTCATGATCTCCGCCCAGATGTACGACATGGAGCGGAATGAGATTTCCGTCATGAAGAGCCGGGGCAGCTCCGGCCTGCAGATTTTCCGGCTTTACCTTTATCAGAGCATTTTCCTGACGCTGCTGGGGGCTCTGGCCGGTCTGCCCCTGGGCAAATTGTTCGCCCGGGCCCTGGGGGCCGCAGGGAGTTTTCTGGAGTTTCGATCCGGCAGGGTGCTGCCAGTGGTGTACACCAAAGATGCTTTCCTGTTCGGGCTGATCGCCATGGCCGTGTGTATTTTGATGATCACTTTGCCCGCCCTGAAGCACAGCCGCCTGTCCATCGTCAGCCTGAAGCAGCAGAAGGCAGCCCGGAAACGTTCCTGGTGGGAGATTTGCTTCCTGGATGTCATTTTGCTGGGGCTTTCGTTGTATGAATATTACGTGTTTTCCGGCAAACAGGCGGAGATAGAGGCCAACGCCTTCCTGGGAGAACCCATGGAACCTCTTTTGTACTTAAGTTCTTCTCTGTTCATCGTGGGCCTGGGATTGTTTCTGCTGCGGCTGCAGCCGCTGCTGGTGGGCCTGATTTACTGGATCGGGAAGAAATTCTGGGGGCCAGCCGCCTATATTTCCTTTATGGAGAACCAGAAAAACGGCAGGAAGCAGCAGTTTATCATGTTGTTCCTGATCCTGTCCATTTCCCTGGGCATTTTCCACTCCACCACGGCCAGGACCATCCTGCAGAACGCCAGGGAGAACACGGCTTATCTGGACGGGGCGGACCGGATCGTGAAGGAGATCTGGCGGAACAATGCCGGTACCAGCTTTGAGGGAGAGGTGACGGAGCTGCAGTACTATGAGCCGGATTTCAACAAATACAGAAGCCTTCCCGATGCGGAGTCCTATACCAAAGTGATTTATGATGAAAAAGGGTATCTGTACGGCGGAGAACACAGCGGGTTGGAGACGGCCGTCTGCGGGATCCAGACCAAGCAGTTCGGGGAAAATACGGTGATGCCCGGCGGTCTGCTGGATAAGCATTATTATGAATATCTGAACGAGCTGGCCCTGGAACCGAAGGGAGTGCTTCTGTCCTCCAATTTCCGGGATCTGCTGGGCTTCAAGGCGGGAGACGCCATTGTTTTCTACAACAGCGACCGGATGCGGATGGACGGTGTGATCCTGGATTTCGTGGATTATTGGCCCGGATATGCGCCTTCCTCCATGAGTCTGAATCCGGACGGAACGGTGGCCGTCACGCCCAAGTACCTGATCATCGCCAATATCGCCAGCCTGAATCAGAGATGGGGCGCCGTGCCCTATGAGGTGTGGATTAAGAACGGGGACGGCGCCGCAGAGGCCGCCGCAGGAGCCGATATAGCTGCGGGGGATGACGCCGTTGCGGGGGCTGATGCTGACGCAGGGATCGATGCCGCTGCGGGAGCTGATGCAGCTGTGGGGACTGATGCCGTTGAAGGGACTACCGCCGCTGTGGGAGTCGATGCTGCTGCGGGAGCTGATACGGCTGCGGAGACCGGCACCGCCGCCACCTTCTCGGAATGGCTGGAAGAGGAAGAGGTGCGGCTGGCCAAGTACGTGGACAGGCAGGCGGATCTGGATGCGGTGACGGAGGATCCTCTGCTCCAGGGTACCAACGGCATCCTCACCATGGGCTTTTTGATGACCATGATCCTCTGCGCCACAGGGTATCTGATCTACTGGATCCTCTCCATCCGTTCCCGGGAAATGATCTTCGGTATCCTGCGGGCGAACGGTATGCACAGAGGGGAAATTTTCCATATTTTGATCAATGAGCAGTTGTTCTGCGGCGGATTTGCGGTGCTGGCGGGCACCTTGATCGGCCTGCTGTCCTCCAGAATGTTCGTGCCCATCCTGCAGACCGCCTATGCGGCCTCGGACCAGGTGCTGCCCCTCAGGCTGATCACCCAGAGGCAGGATATGGTGCGGCTGTACGGCGTGATCGGCGGAGTGCTGTTCCTCTGCCTGTTGGTGCTGGTGGTGCTGGTGCGGAAGCTGGATGTGGCGAAAGCCTTGAAGTTAGGGGAAGAATAATGAGCAAGAATGAAAAAACCATGGGCTCTGCCATCGAAATCTGTCATGTGGGAAAGAAATTTCCGGTGGCGGGAGGCTATTTTGAAGCCCTGAAGGATGTGCACGTGACCATTCCGGAGGGCAAATTCACCATCCTGAAGGGGAGGAGCGGTTCCGGGAAGACCACCCTGCTGAATATCGTCGGGGCCCTGGACGTGCCCACCTCGGGAAAGGTGCTGATCGGGGGACGGGAGATCAGCTCCCTGGGAGAGAAGGAGAGGGACAATCTGCGCCGGCTCCGGATGGGATTCGTATTTCAGGCGGTTTCCCTGATCCCTTCCCTGACGGCATTCCAGAACGTGGAGTTCTCCTTGAGGCTGGCGGGGATCCGCAAGGGCCGTCGGGAAAGGGTGGAGGAATGTCTGAAAATGGTGGGCCTGGGAAACCGGATGCACCATATGCCGGCGGAGATGTCCGGAGGCGAGCAGCAGAGAGTGGCCATCGCCCGGGCCATCGCCCACAGGCCCCAGATTCTTCTGGCGGACGAGCCCACGGCGGAGCTGGACAGCGCCATGGCGGCCCAGATCACCAGGCTGTTGGGGGAACTGACCCGGAAGGAAGGGGTCACCATCCTCATGACCACCCACGACACGGGGCTGATGGACGCCGGGGACATGATCATAGAGCTGGAAAACGGCAACCAGGTCGGAGTAACGATGAAAGAAGAGGCGGGAACCCTTGCGGAAGAAGCCGCCGGCGGAGCGTTGGCGGAGGAAGCTGCAGAGAAATCGGTTGACGAGACATTGGCGGAGAACGTTCGGGAGATCCTGAGCCGGGAAACCTCCGGGAAAGGGGGTGAGCCCCGTGCCTGAGACGATGGTGCAGGCGGAAGGCCTGGTGAAGATCTATAAATCCAAACAGACGGAGGTGCTGGCCCTGCAGGGTCTGGATCTGACCGTGGAGACCGGAGAACTGACGGCCCTCATCGGTAACAGCGGCAGCGGCAAATCCACTTTTCTCAACATGATCGGCGGCCTGGACCGGCCCAGCGCGGGAGCCCTGAAGGTGGACGGCAAAAATCTGTTTACTATGAGCACCAGGGAACTGACCCGGTACAAGAGGGATACGGTGGGCTTCGTGTGGCAGAATAACGGACGGAACCTGGTGCCCTATCTGTCCGCATTGGAGAACATCATGCTGCCCATGCAGTTTTCCCACGGTGGAAAGCGGAAGGCCAGGGCCCTGGAGCTGCTGGAGATGGTGGGACTGCCCGATAAAAGGCACAGCCGCATGAACACGCTTTCCGGAGGCGAGCAGCAGAGGGTGGCCATCGCCATCGCCCTGGCCAATTCTCCCAAGCTTCTCCTGGCGGACGAACCCACGGGCAGCGTGGATGCGAAGACGGCGGATTATATTTTCGATATTTTCCGGGAATTGAACAGCCGGGGACAGACGATCCTGATCGTGACCCATGACGTGGCCCTGTCCAAGAAGGTGAAGCGGGTGGTGGCCATCCGGGACGGCAAGATCAGCAGCGAGCGCATCCTGCGGGAGAAATATGCGGATCGTCTGAAGGAGAGCAATATTGACTGGCGCAAAGAGGATACACAAGATGAATATGCCATTCTGGATCGGGCCGGACGGGTGCAGATCCCCCGGGAAATGCTGGACGAACTGAAGCTGGCGGACGCCAGAGTGCGGGTTCAGGTTCAGAATGGAAAAGTGGTGCTGTCGGCACCGGAGGAGGAAAAGAATGAGTCTGAAAAAGACCTATGAACCTTATTTTAAAATCGGGGCGGCCATTTCGGGATGGAATCTGAAAACGCCTTCTCACATGGAGCTGGTAAAGGAAGAGTTTTCCACCTTTACCGCTGAAAATGACATGAAGCCCATGTTCTTTCTGGACTGGGAGGCTAACCTGGCCCACCCGGAGCGGTATGACAAGGAGCCGGCGATCAATCCCGGCAAGGCCGTACCCTTTCTGGAGTTCGCAAAGGAAAAAGGGATTCCCATGCGGGGTCATACCCTGGCCTGGCACAACCAGACGCCCAAGTGGTTCTTTTATCGGAACTATGATGCGGAGGGAGAACTGGCGGACCGGGAGCTGATGCTGGCCAGGCTGGAACATTACATTCATTCCGTGTTGGATTACGTGCAGACCAATTATCCCGGCGTCATCTATGCCTGGGACGTGGTGAACGAGGCGGTGGACGAAGGGGATTTCCGCCAGAGATCTCTGTGGTACAAGATCCTGGGAAAGGAGTACGTGTTCAAGGCCTTTGAATTTGCAAGAAAGTACGCGGCTCCCGGCGTGGCCCTGTTTTACAATGATTATGAAACGGCCCAGGCCTGGAAACGGGATTTCATCATTGAGGAAATTCTGAAGCCCCTGATGGAGAAGGGCCTGGTGGACGGGATGGGGATGCAGTCCCACCTGCTCATGGATCATCCCAATATGGAGGATTACAGGACGGCGCTGGAAATGTACGGCGCCCTGGGCCTGGAAATCCACATCACGGAGCTGGATATGCACAATGCGGATCCTTCCCGGGAGTCCATGCATCGGCTGGCGGAGCGGTATCAGGAATTGTTCCGGATCCTCATCGACGCCAAAAAGAAGGGCCTTGCCAACGTGACTTCTGTGACCTTCTGGGATCTGTTGGATGAGACCAGCTGGCTTTCCGGCTTCCGCAGGGAGCGGAGCTACCCTCTTTTGTTCCAGGAGGGCCCGGGCGGCCGGGAGAATCCCGGAAGGTGCGAGAGAAAAGAGGCCTACTACAGCGTTCTGAAGGCGGTAGGATAAATCCCGTTGCAATAATTGAAATTTATGATTTTGTTGAAATTTGCGATTCTGCTGAAATAACTGAAATATGTTCTGCTGAAATAACTGAAATTTGTGTTGAAATAACTGAAATTTGTGATGGACAGAAACCAGAAGAGAAGTTACAATCATAGTATCACGGGATGCGTGTCATCCTCGGGGAGGATGACGGTATTGAAAAAGGAAGAGGTGTGATTCTATGAAATTGATCATCGCAAAGGATTACCGGGATATGAGCCGGAAGGCGGCCAACATCATTTCCGCCCAGATGATTTTGAAGCCGGAAAGCGTCTTGGGGCTGGCCACGGGATCCACTCCGTTGGGGATTTATGACCAGTTGGCGGAGTGGTACCGCAAGGGGGATCTGGACTTCGGACAGATCACCACAGTGAATCTGGACGAATACGTGGGACTTGGCCCGGATGACGAACAGAGCTACCATTATTTTATGAAAAAAAACCTTTTTTCCAGGGTAAATCTTCGGGAAGGGTATTCTTTCCTGCCGGATGGGCGGAATCCGGAGGGGGAACTGGAGTGTCGGCGCTATACGGAGTTGATTCGTTCCCTGGGAGGAATCGATTTGCAGCTTCTGGGACTGGGGCACAACGGCCACATCGGTTTTAACGAGCCCTCGGACGCCTTTGTCAGGGATGTGCACATGGTGGATCTGACGGAGCGGACCATAGAAGCCAATAAACGTTTTTTCACTTCCTCGGAAGAAGTGCCTCGCCGGG
Organism: uncultured Acetatifactor sp.; assembly: GCA_947625675.1. Taxonomy (GTDB): domain Bacteria; phylum Bacillota; class Clostridia; order Lachnospirales; family Lachnospiraceae; genus Acetatifactor. The sequence goes on along the minus strand of CANQPH010000014.1, from coordinate 42,255 downwards.
CTTACACCATGGGGGTGGGAACGATTCTGTTGGCAAAGAAGATTCTGTTGGCAGTCAGCGGCTCCCAAAAGGCGGAGGCTCTGTATCAGGTGATGCATGGCCCCATCTGCCCGCAGGTACCGGGTTCCGTCCTGCAGCTTCATCCTGACGTGCTGGTGGTGGCGGATGAGGAAGCGGCGGCCCGCCTGCCGAAAGAGGATCGCTGAGTGCAAGCATCGCATGCGGCATAGGCAGAAGAAATACGCAGGCAGAAGAGCTGCGCAGGCGGAAGAAATATGTAGGCAGAAAAATTGCGCGGGCAGAAAATTGTGCAGGCAGAAAATTGTGCAGGAAGAATAAATATGTAGGCAGAAGAGCTGCGTAGGCAGAAGGGGGCGGCGGCAAAAGATCATGGAGAGAGGTCAAGAAGAGTCACGGAAGGGTTACAGAAGGGTCGCATAAGAGTTACCGAAGAGTCACGTAAAGAGAGTCGCAGCGGAAAGCCGTAAAAAGGGGGCCGAGGCGAGGAGGAAAGGTTTATGTATGACAGATTTTATCCCGGCCAGGTGTGGCTGGACATGGAAGGCAAGAGGATCCAGGCCCATGGAGGATCCGTGATCGAAGTGGAAGGCGTGTACTATTGGTATGGGGAAAACAAGGAAAAGACGGATGGCACGAACGGGATCTGGACCTGGGGCGTCCGGTGCTATTCCTCCGCAGATCTTTATAACTGGAAAGACCTGGGATTGATCATTCCTCCGGATCTGGAGGATGAGACTTCCCCTCTGAATCCTTATACCGCCAAACTGGACAGGCCCCATATCATCTACAACCGTTTCACCCGGAAGTTTGTGTGCTGGGTCAAAGTCATGCGGGATGACGGCACCCAGACGGAGACGGTTTTGACGGCGGATCATATCCTAGGCCCTTATACTCTGGTGAAAAAGGATCTGCGGCCCCTGAACATGGACGCCGGAGACTTCGATCTGGCGGTGGCGCCGGACGGGAAGGCCTATTATTATTTTGAACGGGTGCACAGCGAGACCATCTGTGCGGATCTGACGGCGGATTATACGGACGTGACGGGGTTCTACAGCACCCATTTTCCGCAGCCCAATCCTCCCTGCGTGCGGGAGGCCACGGCCCATTTCCTCCGAAAGAACAAGCATTATCTGCTGACCTCCGGCACCACGGGCTATCTGCCCAATCCATCGGAAGCGGCGGTGGCGGACACCTGGCACGGCCCTTATCGGGTGCTGGGGAATCCCCATGTGGGCGATCCCAGCGATACCTCCTTCCACTCTCAGATTTCCAGCGTGTTCAAGGTGCCTGGGAAAAAAGACTTGTATATCGCCTGCGCCGACCGTTGGGTGCCGGATCGGATGCATTTGAATTATCGCTTTTACGGCAAAGCCTTTGATTATATGTTCACCGGACGGCGGGAGGAACTGCCTGCCCTGGCGGAGGAAATGGGCATATCCCAGGAAGAACTCCGGGAAACCTTCGGGGATGCGGGCCGCAATACGTCCATTGCGGACTATGTATGGCTTCCCCTGCGCTTTGAGGGGGAGAAGGTGTGCATCGACTGGAAGGACGAGTGGAAGCTGGAAGATTACGAGTAGAGAAGATTATAAGCAGAGAAGATTATAAGCAGAGAAGATTACAAGTAGAGAGGATTACGAGTAGAGAAGATTACGAGTAGAGAGGATTACGAGTAGAGAGAATCACGAATAGTGGAAATCACGAGTAAAATAGGAGGGCAACGCTATGCGCATACAAAACATCGATAGAGAATGGAGCTTCGGCCCCGGGCTGGTGGACGCTTACGGCGTCGCAATGGGCCGCAGCAATGACAGGATCGTGAACCTGCCCCACGATTACATGTTGGAAAACGAGGTGAAGCCGGACGTTCCGGCGGGGCCCGCCAGCGGCTACTTCAATGCGGGGGTGGCCCATTACAGGAAGGTGCTGGAGATCCCGGCGGATTGGGAGAAGGAGAGGGTGTATCTGCGGTTTGACGGAGTGATGCTGAACGCTACGGTGGAGGTCAACGGGGGCAAGGTGGCCCTGCATCATTATGGCTACACTCCTTTTGCGGTGGATATCACGCCGTATCTCTATTTCGGGCGTTCCAACAGCGTGACGGTGATCGTCAATCCCAGCATGCAGCCCAATTCCCGCTGGTATTCCGGCGCAGGGATTTTCCGTTCCGTGGAGCTGGCTCACGGCCCGGCGGTACATATTGCGAATGACGGCGTCTATGGATACACCAAACGGATCGTCTATGACGAAACGGGACGGGCCAGGACCGCTTTTCTGCAGACCCAGGTGACGGTACGCAATGCCGATGTCCTGGATCATATGGCGGTGGCGGAGGTGAGCCTGGTGGAGGAAGCCACCGGCCGGACCGTGGTGAGCCGCAAGGCCAAGATCCAGGTGGATAGCGGCACAACGGGCAACGCCCACATCGCCATGACCGTGGAGGAGCCCCTGCTTTGGAGTGCGGAAAAACCCAATTTGTATCGTCTCGAGGCAAAGGTGACGGATATCGGCGTGTTCAAGACCCACTTTGAGGAAGGCGCTGTTCAGACGGTGGACGAGGCCGGGGTTCTTTTCGGTATCCGCACCGTGGAAGCGGACGTGAAAAACGGTCTGCAGATCAATGGGAAGACCGTGAAATTAAAGGGCGGCTGCGTCCATCATGACAACGGCCTGCTGGGAGCGGTGTCCCTTTATGATGCGGAGGCCCGCCGCATAACGAAGATGAAGGAAGTGGGCTTCAACGCCATCCGCACCACCCACAACCCGCCTTCCAGGGTCCTGATGGAGGCCTGCGACAGGCTGGGCATGTACGTGTTCGCAGAAGCCTTTGATTCCTGGGGGATCGGCAAACAGCCCGGGGATTACAATCAGTTTTTTGCGGATCATTGGGAAGAGGATCTGACCGACTTCGTGGTGCGGGACAGGAATCATCCTTCCATCGTGATCTGGTCCACCGGCAACGAGATTTTCGAGCGGGGCGGCTTGAACCACGGTTATACCTTGGCGACAAAGCTGGCGGAGCATGTGAAGCGTCTGGATGTCAGCCGGCCCGTCAGCAACGGCATCTGTTCTTATTGGAGCGGCATTGACGAAATCCTCATGGTAGATAACATGCGGAAGATGCAGGAGCACATGAAGGCGGGTGAGTCCTTCCAGAATGCGGACGGCGGCAAGGCTGATCTAAGCTGGGAGGAAATGTCGGAAGCCTTCGCCAACGGTCTGGACATCGTGGGTTATAATTATATGGAGGATAAATATCTGCAGGATCATGAATTGTATCCTGACCGGGTGATCCTGGGCTCCGAGAATTTCCCCAAGGAGATCGGCATACATTGGCCCATGGTGGAAGGCACCCCTTACGTCATTGGAGATTTCACCTGGACGGCTTATGATTATATCGGAGAAGCGGGAATCGGTAAATCCGTCTTTTTTGAGCCTGAGGATCCGGCGCTGAAAAGGGGCGGGGCGTCCCTGTCCTGGAGTTCTCCTTTTCCTTACAGGCTGGCCAACGATGCGGATATCGATATCAACGGCCATATTTTGCCCCAGGGCAATTACCGCAGCGTGGTCTACGGCTCCGACGCCACCTATGTCTTCTCCTATGATCCGGCGGATTATGGCAAAAAAGAACTTCTGAGCAACTGGGGCTTCCCGGCTTGCAGGAGGTGCTGGAACTGGCCCGGAAAGGAAGGAAAGAAGGTTTCCCTTCTGGTTTTCAGCCGGGCGGAAGAGGTGGAACTGTTGGTGAACGGCCAATCCCTTGGCCGAAAGAAGCAGGGAGAAGCTCCGGGTGTGGAGAACCTGCCGCTGACCTTCGCTTTTGACGGGGTATACGAGCCCGGAACGGTGACCGCCGTCAGTTTCGCGGGCGGACGGGAAATCTCCCGGGACACCCTGGTCACTGCCGGGGAGGCCTGGGGCCTGCGGATTGCGGCGGACAGGACGGAAATGGCGGCGGACGGCCACGGCCTGATCTATGCGGAGGTGGAAGTCGTGGATCGGGAGGGCAGACTGGTGCCCGATGCGGAGATCGCCTTGAAGGCCAGCGTGTCCGGCAAGAATCCCGCCGCAGCGACTACATATGGCAAGACTGCGGCAGCAGAGGGAGCAGAGACTGTGTGCGGCAAGGCCCCTGCGTCCGTTGTCCTGGCGGGCTTCGGCTCCGGCAACCCCATCACTGCGGAAAGCTATGTCTCCGGCAGCTTCACTTCCTACAGGGGAAGGGCCTGCGCCGTCCTGCGCAGCGGCTATGAAGCGGGAGAAGCGGTGCTCGTGGTAGAGGGCGAGGGCCTGGAAAGCGCCCGGATGACCGTGAAGGTCGGGTAACCAGAAATCAGGATTTTTACGAGTATTGGTCAGACACCCTTCCTTTTTACCGAAATGTCCGCAGGGAGGGGGTGGAGATCGCATGACGGAGAAACAGAAGAAGCTTGTATAAAGGTACCGTTGCAAAATAGATGAGCAATCACCTATGTAGCAACGGTACTTTTTGTCAGAAGAAATAAGTCTAAAAGTTTATGCATTTTGGTGCAAATACTTGTTTTTTTGGAAAGTTTATGCCATACTAAAGGCGCTGCGGGAAATCCAGCCTGCTGAAGCTGATGGCGGGGCATTTGCGGGAAACCGGGATTTCGGCGGAACGAATCGTGGAGATGAATTTTGAATCCTATGAGTTCCAGAAGATGAGTTCCGATGACGTTTACAGATACGTGAAGGAGCGAATTGTCCCCGGGAAGAGAATGTATTTGTTCTTGGACGAGATACAGAGGATCGATGGATGGGAAGATGCGGTGAATGCCTTTCGGGTGGATTTTGACTGCGATATTTATGTGACGGGTTCCAACGCTTATCTGTTTTCCTCCGAATATGCCACCTATCTTTCCGGCAGATGCGTGGAAATAAAGATGCTGCCCCTTTCTTTCCGGGAGTTCTTGTATTTTCATGGCTTTGAGGTAAAGGAAACCCATAGTGCGTTTGGAGGCATGCACAGGCAGGTGTTTGACCAAAACGGGGAACGGTACGAGCTCGGAGAGGCGTTCGAAGCGTTTTTACGTTTTGGCGGAATGCCGGGCATCGCCGACGTGGGACTCGTCCAGGAAAGGGCCCTCGCTCTGCTCGACGGTATCTATTCCACCGTCGTCATTCGGGATATCCTGGAACGGGAGAAGCGCAGGGGGCAGAAACGGATCACCGATCCGGCCCTGCTGCGCAAGATCATTCTCTTCCTTGCGGACAACGTGGGTTCCAATGTTTCCATCGCTTCTATAGGGAATACGCTGAAGAATGAGGGGCTGCTGGCGGAGAAGGGGAGGGAAGGCGCACCCAGCGCCCACACGGTTCAGGCCTATGTGAACGCCCTGCTGGAAAGTTATTTCTTTTACGAAATCAAGCGGTTCGACATCAAGGGAAAAGAATATCTTCGGACCCTTGGCAAGTATTATATCGTTGACGTGGGGCTGCGCAATTATCTCCTGGGCTTCCGCAGCCGTGACAGCGGTCATGTCCTTGAGAACGTCGTCTATTTTGAACTGCTTCGCAGGGGCTATGACGTGGCCATCGGCAAAATCGACAACGCCGAGGTGGATTTCATCGCAACGACGTCGGATGAAAAAAATATATTCAAGTGACGGAATCCATGCTGGACGAGGGAGTGAGAAAGCGGGAACTCGCCCCATTACAGAAGATCAGGGATAATTACGAGAAATTGGTCTTGTCCCTCTCTCCCGGGCTGGATGCTTCCTATGAAGGCATCAAGTCTGTGAACCTGGTGGAATGGCTGCTTGCGGAATGAGTGTTGATCGGCTCTTGTCAAAAAAAACGGTCGGTTGTACAATGATGATATCCTATTATCTTAAGGGGGGCTGCAAATGGGAACTTATCTGAACCCGGGAAACGGTGGATTTGAGGAAGTGCTTCGATCCGATTATGTGGACAAGACGGGGCTGATTCGGCTTGTTAATCATTCCATAGGTACTTTGAGCAAGCTTACCTGTGTCAGTAGGCCCCGCAGGTTTGGAAAGTCCACTGCGGCCAAAATGCTGTGCGCTTATTATGACAAAACTTGTGATTCGTCCGCACTCTTTGCAGGCCTTGAGATTTCCGGGGATGCCTCCTATGAAAAACACAGGAACAAATATGACGTTATTTACCTGGACATGACGGGAATAAAACCTTATACGAAGGATTTTACGGAGGTGGTTCCCTATATCTGCCGGGTGATCACGAGGGAGGTTCTTGACGCTTATCCGGAAGCCGGGGGCAGCGAGGAGTTCACGACCACGCTTCTTCGGGCCTCCAAGGCCGCCGGGAACCAGTTTGTCATGATTATAGACGAGTGGGATGCGCCGATTCGGGAGAGGCCTGAGGTTGAGAAAGAGTACCTCGGTTTTTTGCGGGCTCTTTTTAAAAACAGCGGCGCAACGGCGCAGCTGTTCGCAGCGGCGTATATCACGGGCATTTTGCCGGTTAAAAAGGACGGTTCCCAGTCAGCAATTTCGGATTTCAGGGAATATTCCATGATCAGGCCGAGAAAATTCGCTCCCTATGTCGGCTTTACGGAAAGGGAAGTTCGGGAATTATGTGAGAAAAACGATGTTGATTTTGCGAAAATGAAGCAATGGTATGATGGTTATACCTTCCGGGAAATTCCTTCCGTATACAATCCGAACTCCGTGATTCAGGCCATTGAAAACAAGGATTTTGATTCTTATTGGACAGAGACCTCCGCTGCGGAGGGTCTGATGGAGTATATCAGCAAAGGATATGCGGGCCTGACCAGGACGGTTGCGGAACTGATCGGGGGCGTGGAGGTGAAGGTGAATCCCCAGGGGTTCGCCAACGACCTCGTCACGTTTAAGGGAAGGGATGACGTGCTGACGCTTCTGATACACCTGGGCTATCTCGCTTATGATGCGGACAGCGGGACGGTGCGGATCCCCAACGAGGAGATACGGATGGAATTTCAGCGGTCCGTCCGTACCGTGGAGCATGGGGAGACGATTCAGCGCCTCCGGGAAAGCGATCAAATCATTTTCGATACGATCCATGGAAAAGAAGAGGCGGTGGCGGCCCAGATAGAAAAGGTGCATTCCGAGGAAACATCTCCCCTGCATTATAACCGGGAGGACAGCCTTCGCAGTGTGATCAAACTGGCTTATTATACGTATCGGGATTATTACCTCCAGTTGGAGGAAATCCCTGCGGGAGACGGTTATGCGGACATCCTTTATCTTCCGAAACGGGGTTCTGATTATCCGGCCCTGGTGGTGGAATTGAAATGGAACGAGAGTGCGGAAACGGCGATAAATCAGATTCTGGCCCGCAATTATCCGGAAGCTCTGAAGGGTTATGGGGGAGAGATTTTGCTGGTGGGCATCAGTTATGACAGGAATGCTCCCGCAGGGAAAAGAAAGCACGCTTGCAGGATCCAGAAATTTATGAAAAAGTCATAGGCTCTCGGAAATCTGAGATTTCTGATCGCTTGAGCGGTATTCCGTCATGGCTTTGGAAGCTTATAATGGGAAGAAATCTATAGTCAGCAAAAAGAAACGAGGAGGTTTCGTATGACAAACGAAGAATGTAAATCCAGGGCCCAGGCGCTTCTGGCGGACATGAGCGTGGAGGAAAAGGTGGCCCAGATCGCCGGGATCATGTACATCGAGGGCATGTATGACCGGATGCTGCCCTTCCTGCAAAACGGCATGGGGGAGATCAGCTGCCTGTGCGTCCGGGACATGAAGACCATTGAGGAGGTGGCGGCCTGGCAGCGAAAGGTGCAGAAGGACATCATGGAGCGCAGCCCCCACCACATTCCGGCCATTTTCCATATCGAGGGGCTGTGCGGTTCCTTTACCCAGGGCAGCACTTCCCTTCCTTCCGGCGTGAGCAGGGGCTCTTCCTTTGACGTGGAATTGGAGGAAAAATTGGGCGAGATGGTGGCCAGGCAGGAGCTGGCCTGCGGATTCACCCACATTCTGGCTCCGGTGCTGGACGTGGCCAGGGATCCCAGGATGGGCCGCTGCGGCGAGAGCTACGGGGAGGACGCCACCCTGGTCAGCGCCATGGGCACCGCCTATGCGAAGGGGCTCCAGAAGCCCGTGGTGGCCGAGAAGCGTGCGGACGCCGTGGCCAAGCACTTTTACGGGTTCCATGCCGCTTCCGGGGGAATTCACGGGGCCAACGCCGACCTGTGCGACCGCGACCAGCTGCAGACCTTCGGCAAGCCCTTCCAGGCGGCCATTGCGGAAGCGGGCTTGAAGGGCGTCATGCCCTGTTACTGCACCGTCAACGGAGAACCTTTTTCCCTTTCCCGTTATTTCCTGACGGAGATCCTTCGGGAGGAAATGGGCTTTGACGGCTGCGTGTTCTCCGATTACGGCGGAATCAGCAACGCCCATGAATATGACCATGTGGGGGAGAGCATGACGGAAGCGGGCCTGATGGCCCTGGAGGCGGGCATGGATCAGGAACTGCCCATGCCCCAGTGCTACAATGCCCAGGAATTTACCGAACGCTTCAGGGACGGCACGGCGGACATGGCGCTTTTGGACAGGGCCTGTCTGCGGGTGCTGACGGCCAAGTACCGCATGGGGCTGTTCGAGGATCCTTTTGCCCTGGACTTTGAGAAAATCCAGGAGATCTATGACGAACCCGAGAATCGGGAGCTCACCCTGCGGTCCACCAGAGAGTCCCTGGTGCTTTTGAAAAATGAGGGTGCCCTGCCCATTTCTCCCGAGAAAAAGAAAATTGCGGTCATCGGCTGCCATGCCAACAACGCCCGGTATTTCTTCGGAGGCTACACCCATATGGACATGGCCACGGCTCTTTTGGCCGCCACCAATTCCATGGCCGGGGTGGGGCAGTCCGACAAGACGAACCGTCCGGAGAACATCCTTCTCCCCGGTTCCCAGGTGCAGGACGACGAGCAGGAAGGTTTTGATGCGGTGTTGAAGCACCAGAAGCCGGACTGCCGCAATCTCCTGGAAGAGCTGCGGATCCGGATGCCGGAGGCGCAGATCAGCTACGCCTACGGCTATCCCAAGTACGGCACCGATACCTCCGGTTTCGCCGAAGCCCTGGAGATCGCCAGGGATGCGGATCTGGTGCTTTTGACCCTGGGGGGCAAGTGGGGCAGCGGTTCCATCTGCACCATGGGGGAGGGCATCGATACCATGGACATCGGCCTGCCCGCCTGCCAGGAAGCCTTCCTGAAAGAGGTGTCGAAGCTGGGCAAGCCCCTGGTGGGGATCCACTTCTCCGGGCGTCCCATTTCCAGCGACGTTGCGGACGAGACCCTGGACGCCATCCTGGAGTGCTGGTGTCCTTCGGAAGCCGGTGCGGAGGCCATTGCGGACGTGCTGCTGGGCAAGATCAGCCCCGAAGGGAAGCTGCCGGTCAGCGTGGCGGTGAATGCGGGACAGATCCCGGTTTATTACAACCAGCTTTTCGGTTCCGGCACCACCCAGGCCCGGAGCATCGGCTTTACCAACTACGTGGACGGCTCTCATGCGCCCCGGTATTATTTCGGCCACGGCCTGCACTATACGGAGTTCACCTATTCCAACTTGTGCATTGATAAGGCTCAGGTCGCCCCGGACGAAGTGGTGCATATTTCCGTGGACATTCAAAACGACGGGGAGATGACCGCTGCGGAGATCCCTTATCTGTTCCTGCGGGACGATTGGGCCACCATGGTGCGGCCCAACATGGATCTGTACGGCTTTGCCAGAGTGACCCTGGCCCCTGGGGAGAAAAAGACCGTGACCTTCGCCCTGGATCCCAGCCAGACCGCCTTCCTGACCAACAAGCGGGAACATGAGTGGAAGGTGGAAAAAGGCAGCTTCACCGTCCTGGTGGGAGCGGCGGCGGACGACATCCGCCTGACCGGTTCCTTCACCGTCACTGCGGATCGGTTCCTTGCCGGAAAAGATAGGAAGTTCTATTCCATCGGGGAGGCGTGAGCGTCTTTCCGCCCCACCATATCGTAAAAATAAGATTTTCCATCGAAAGAGCGGTATTTTGCCGCTCTTTTTCTTTTTATAATAAATGAAGAAGGAAAAACAGATTGCGGCACGACGCCAGGAGGTATGCTATGGGAACAGTGATGTATGACCCGAAAACGGATCCGGATTATCGGAATCCCTATATTGACGTGGACGAGTGGAGGGAGCGGCCCATGCCGGACGGCACCGTGGTTCCCTTCCGATATATTCATGGGGGCTTTGCGGAAAAAGGGGTGAAGTTCCTGTTCTGCTTCCCGGAGGCGGGCAGGTACGAGGGAAGGTTTTATCAGTATCTTTCCCCCTTCCCGGGACCGGACGAAGAGGTGGCCAGCGTGGGAAGGCTGGGAGAGAACGACCGGATCGGCTTCTGCCTGGCCCAAGGGGCCTATTTCGTGGAGAGCAACATGGGTTCCACTGCGGCCTTCGGGGACAAGGCGGACAACACCCTGGTCTGGAAGTCCAGTGCGGCGGTGGCGGAATATTCCCGGGTGAAGGCCATGGAGATCTACGCCTGCGGCCGGCCTTACGGCTATGTGTACGGTGGCAGCGGCGGCGGTTACAAGACCATGGCCTGCATCGAGAACACCCGGACCTGGGACGGGGCGGCGCCCTACGTCATAGGCTCCCCCTATTCCCTGCCCAACACCATCACCATGCACGTCCAGGGGCAGAGGGTGCTGCGGGGGTGCTTTGGCAAGATCCTGGACGCCCTGGATGCGGGAGGCAGCGGCGATCCTTACAAGGAACTGGCTCCGGACGAGGCCCGGATGCTCCGGGAACTGACCGCCATGGGCTTCCCGCCCCTGGCCTGGTACCTGGAGGCCCGGGGAGAGGTGGATCCCGGTGCCTTGCCGGTGCTGACCCCGGGGGTGAAAATGGCGGATCCCTCCTATTTTAAGGAATTCTGGGAAGTCCCGGGTTACCTGGGGGCCGACCCGGAGAGCACGGCGGTGCGGGATCGTCTTCGGTTTACCGGCGTGGTGAAAAGCGTGAATCTGCCCGGCAAAACGGCAGAAAGGAAGGCGGAGGATGGCCAAAACGGCGTGGACGACGCCTGGAAGAAGCAGCTGGCGGACGGGAACGGTGCCTGGATCGAGCTGGAAGAGGTGCCTCATGGGGAGAACCTCTACCTGGAGGGCGTGAACATCACTCCCCGGACGGGAGCTGCGGCGGGGAAGGTTCTGCTGTTAAAGGATATCGTATACAAGCCCGGGGAAAAGGGCGGATACCTCACCATCGGCATGTGCTACGGCATGGATGACCTGGAGGGAGTCCTGTCGTGCATTGCTGCGGGGGATGTGGTGGAGCTGGACAATTCGGACTATATCGCCATCCAGTCCTATTATCGCCATCAGTGTCCGCCGGATCCGGATTTTCATGCCTGGGATCAGTTCCGCAAAGAGGACGGCACCCCCGCCATCCCCCAGCGAAGCTTTGTCATGGGGCCGGGCTTTACCGGCACGGGTACGGTGCAGGACGGCAACATCCAGGGCAAGGTCATCAACATCCAGGCCCTCATGGACGAATCCACCTGTCCCTGGTGTGCGGACTGGTACAAGAAAAAAGTCGAGAAAACCAAGGGTTCCCTGAAGGATCACAGGGTTTATTACATGGAGCGCTGCATGCACGGGGATACGGATACCAGGGTGAATTATATGGTGGTGAACTATATGGGCGCTCTGCGCCAGGCCCTGAAGGATCTGGCGGACTGGGTGGAACGGGGGATCGAGCCCCTGCCTTCCACTTCCTATGAACTGGGAACGGACGGCCAGATCCACCTGGAGAAGGAGATCCGGAAACGCTTCGGCCTCCAGCCCGCGGTGAACATCACTGCGAACGGGGAGAAATGCGCCCGGGTGAAAGCGGGGGAGCTGGTGGACTTCCAGGTGGATGTGCAGATGCCGGAAGGGGCCGGAGAGGTGACGGAGATGATCCTGTCCTTTGAAGAACTGGAGGACGTTTCCCCGGAGACCATGTATCCGGCGGAACTGGAGTATGAACGTTATGTGAAGGACGGGGTTCACGGGGCGTTGGCGGAGATCTCCCATGTTTATGACAAACCCGGCACCTATTTCGCCACGGTGCGGGTGATGTCCAACCGGCACGGCGACAGAGGGGAGCTCTACTTCCAGATCAGGAACCTGGATCGGGTCCGGGTGGTGGTATCCTAGGGCCAGGCGGGCTTTCGGCCGGATCGTCCTGCTATTCTCGTTGGATTGCTTTGGAGTTTCCATCGGATTGCTTTGGAACTTCCATCGGATTGTTTTGGAGTTCCTGTCGGATTACTTGTATTTTGAATCGGATAGATGCGATTTTTTTCCTGAAAAATATTGTAAATTGGAAACATGAAAAGAACGTAAAAACCAAAAGGGAGGTTTGATTGCAATGAAAAAGAGCGGCAAGGCATTATTGACGGCGGCGGCAGCGCTCTCCATATCTGCGGCGCTTACGGGCTGCGGCGGGAGCGGCGGCGCAGGGGACGACACCACCTTTACCTGGTGGATCTACAGCGGGGCGGATTCCTCTTATTATACGGAATACAGCGAGAACCCGGCCATCCAGTACACCCTGGAGAAGGGCTGGGGCCCGGAGGAGAAGAAGCTGGCCTTTGAGTTCTGGCAGCCCGCTTCCGGCACTTCCGCCGACAACTATACCACCATGATCGCTTCCGGCGATCTGCCGGATCTCATCGATGCGGTGATCAGCGAGCCCCCGGAGATCATGCATGAGAAGGGCTACACCCTGGATCTGACGGAATATGTGGAGCAATACATGCCCAATTACGTGGCCCTGGTGCATTCCAACGATACGATCCTGAAGAATTGTGTCACCATGGTGGACGGGGAGGAACATTATTACGCCCTTCGGGGAATCAATGACGAGCCTGAAGATCTGTTCCAGGGATTCATGTACCGCAGGGACTGGATCGTGAAATATGGGACCAATCCCCAGACCGGTGCGGCTTTCACCGGCGGTTATACGGATCCTGAGGATGTGGACAGCTGGGAGGACGACGTGGTGTTCCCCAGCGGCGGGCCGGATCCCGTCTACATCAGCGACTGGGAGTGGATGTTCGACATCTTCACCAGGGCCCAGGCGGATCTGGGCATCACGGATTCCTACTGCATGAGCCTGTACTATCCGGGCTTTACCTGGAGCGGCGGCCTGCTTTCCTGCTTCGGGGGCGGCGTCAACGTCTGGTATCAGGATGAAAACGCCCAGGTGCATTTCGGCGGGGACGAGGATCCTTTCCGCACCTACCTGATGTGCATGAACAGCTGGTATGAAAAAGGCTGGCTGGATCAGTCCTTCAATGAGAGAACTTCCGACGCCTTCTACGCCATCGACTCCACTGCCGTCCGTCAGGGCAAGGTGGGCCTGTGGGACGGCCAGCAGTCCGAACTGGGCGGCAGGATCGATGCTCACGATGGCGGCCTTACGGAAGGGATCTTCGTGGCGGGCTGCGCCTACCCCATCAACGACGTCTACGGCAATGCGGACTGCCAGAACGTGATTCCCAACTGCGTCATGGGTAACGGCCTGGTCAGCGGCGGCGTGATGATCAGCAAGGCGGCGGAAGGGAAGGATCTGGCGGCCCTGTGCTCCTATCTGGACTATTTTTACAGTGAGGAAGGAGCCTTGATCAGGACGATGGGCCTGTCCAAGGATCAGGTGGCGGAATTTACGGACAACACCTTCTACGGGGATTACGGACTGGAGGAAGGCGCTTATTACATCGGCGAGGACGGCAGATACGTGCAGTCCGATGTGCTGGTCAATGACGGCGGCGGCCTGGCCGTGGCCTGTGCCTTCACCAAGGCTCCCGGCCTCCAGCTGGAGAAAAACGTGGATCGAGGCTTCGCACCCTCCTTCCAGGCTTCCATTGACAGATGGTCCCAGTATCCCAACACGGGAATGTTCCAGGGCTCCATCACCACCAACAGCATGACCAGCGAGGATACCAAGACCTGTGACGATCTGCGCTCCAAGGTATTGGAATACATGACCAACAATGCGGTGGATTTCATCAAGGGCACCAAGGACATTGAAAGCGACGAGGATTGGGGCGTGTGGTGCAAGACCCTGCAGAAATACAATTACCAGAAGGCTACCGAGATTTACCAGAAATACGTGGATGCGCATCCCTTCGTATAGGACGGATCATTTTTGTGGAGGAGAGGATTATGGCAAAAAAGAAGGTACCGGTTCCGGGGAAAAAGATAACCTGGGCCATGGATTTCAAAAAGAACTGGCCGATTTACGTGATGTTCCTGCCCGTGCTGATCTATGAGTTGGTGCTCCATTATGCGCCCATGTTCGGCATCCTCATGGCCTTTGAGGATTACAACGTCATAGACGGGTACTTCGGCAGCAAATGGGTGGGATTCCAGAATTTCATCGATCTGTTTACCGGCGGGGATTTCCCCAGGGCCCTGCGCAACACCATCATCATTGCGCTGCTGAAGGGAACCATCGGCTTCCTGGCTCCCATCGCCTTTGCGGTGCTGTTAAGCCTCCTGCACCACAAGAAATATAAGAGAACCGTCCAGACCATGTCCTATCTGCCCAACTTCGTGGCGGCGGTGGTGGTGGCCTCCCTGGTCATCGAGTTCCTGGGCCAGGACGGCCCCCTGACCCTTCTGCTGTGCAAGCTGGGGGCGGAGAATCAGAACTGGCTGGCCAACAACAAGGTACCGGTCTTCTGGCTCATTTACCTCTTCATGGGAATCTGGCAGAGCATCGGATGGGGTTCCATCATGTACGTGTCTTCCATAGCCACGGTGAGCGGGGATCTGCAGGAAGCGGCGGCCATCGACGGGGCCACCAGACTCCAGAGGATGTTCAAGATCACCCTTCCCTGCATCAAGCCCATGATCATCATGATGCTGGTGCTGAACATCGGGCTGAGCTTTTCCACGGGCTTTGACAACATCCTGCTTCTGTATATGCCATCCACCTACAACGTGGCCGATACGGTTTATACCTACACCTACCGTCTGGCCTTCGGCGGGGGCAACGCCAACTATGCCCTGTCGGCGGCCTCCGGCCTGTTCCAGTCCATCGTGGGCACGATCCTTTTGGTCGGCTCCAACACTCTGAGCAAGAAGCTCGGCGATACATCGTTATTCTAGGAGGTGCGGTCATGGCGAAGAAGATCAAGAAGATAAAAAATACAAATGATGACAACCGGGAATCCAGCATGGTGGAGCATTTCACCGGTGCGGACCGGGTGGTGGACGTGGTCGTATACGTGCTCTGCGGGCTGGTGGCCTTTTGCTCCATCATTCCCATGTGGCACGTGCTCATGTCCTCCCTGTCCGACGGCAAGACCCTGTTGGCCCATGAAGGGCTGGTGGTGCTCCCCGTGGGCGGCTTCACCCTGGATGGCTACAAGCATTTGTTCCAGAACGCCAGCGTGATCCAGGGCTACGTCAATTCCCTGATTTATACCATCGGTTCCACCGCCATCGGCTTCTTCCTGTCCGTGCTCACGGGCTATGCCTTAAGCCGCGACACCAAGGTCAAGCCCATCATGATGGGGCTGATCATGTTCACCATGCTTTTCAGCGGCGGCATGGTGCCCACCTACATGGTGATCCGGGCCCTGGGCTGGACGGGCACCAGATGGGCCCTGTTGGTTCCCGGCTGCACCAACGCCATGTTCATGGTGATGATGATGAACGCCTTCAATGCCGTGCCCCACGAGATGTACGAAGCGGCCCGCATCGATGGCGCAGGGCATTTCCGCACCATGAGCCAGGTCATGCTGCCCCAGGCCATGAACCTGGGTTCCGTGATCATCCTGAACTCCGTGGTGGGACAGTGGAACTCCTGGCTGCCCGCTTCCATCTACGTGCCCAACCGGAAGGCCCTGTGGCCCCTGCAGCTGTGGGTGAAGCAGATCACGGCGGACAACGAGAATTTTCTGAACACCTCCAATCCGGATTACAGCCGTTATCTGATCCGGTTTGCGGTGGTCATCGCAGCCTCCCTGCCCATCATCGTGCTCTTCCCCTTCTTCCAGGATAAGCTGGAAAAAGGCGTGATCGCAGGCGGCGTGAAGGGCTGATGCAAGATATTGAGGCATTTGAAAAAGACGGTGTTTCCGGAGATGTCCGGCCGCCGTCTTTTTTCGTAACCAAGGGGCAACGGTTCGGTCGCCTTTTGGCCAGGGAATTTGGGAGCGGGTTTTCGCCGCTTTGGAGGGCGGGTTTTTGTGGTTGAGGATGGCATTTTCCAGGGAAATATGTTACAATGAATAAAGATAATATACAGGAGTCGTCATGGAGAAAAAATCTTTTTTTTATAAACTGAAGTACCGCCTGCCATACCGCCTGTATACCTGTATGGCCCTGGCTTTTCTGCCTTTTTGCCTGGCGGTCCTCCTGCTGGCCGTCATGGTGCTGGTTCGGGCCAACGACCAGATCCTGCAGTCCTACAGGGCGCAGCTGGAAGGCGGCATGTACCGGTTGGAACAGAACACCCGCCTGGTGGAGACGGGAATGGATGAATTCGTATCGGAGTACCTTCAGGAACTGAACGCCAGGATGCCGTCGGAGGATCTCATTTTGCCCTATGACATGCTTTCCCGGCTGAACGGGATTTTTGGGAACACGCAGCAGGCCGGGCTGATCTCCCTCTGGGAAAAGGGAAGCGACAGGACGCTGGTGCAGGACGTGGGGATGAAGGAGACGGCCCGGGAGATCGACCGGCTGACCGCCCAGGCGGGGGACGTCCTCCGGCAGGAGAATCTTTCGGACGTTTCCAGAATTCAGCTGGGCGACCTGCACTTCCTGATCCGGGAGTTCGATTATCAGAACTATCGTGTAGCTTTCTGGTTCGATCTGGGGAGCAATCTGGCGGAGACGCTGTCGGACTTCCTGGAAAAAGGGGATTCCGTCTACCTGACGGATGGTGTGAGCGTCTGCCGGGTGGATAGGGGCGGAAGCGTGGAAGTGTTGGATCTTCCCTGGGAGACCTGCGTGGAGGGCGGTATTTTGTCTCAAACCATTCTCTGGGAGTCCGAGAGCCTTCCTTTACAGGTCGGCATCCGGCTGGCGAACGGAGGGCTGGGCCTGATTCCCGGCCCGTATTGGCTCCTGGTGCTGCCTGCGCTGGGCTGTATGTGCCTGATTCCCCTGTTTTGGAAGCTTCTGCGGCTGGAGGTGCTGATTCCCTTTGAGAAGCTGCAGAAGGGCATGGAAGAGATGAAATCGGATCATCTGAGCTATCGGATCGGGGATCGTTCCAGGCGCAACAGCGAAGAGGTGCAGTATCTTTTCGATTCCTTTGACGGGATGGCGGCGGAGATGGAGCATTCCCGGGAAAAGGATCAGAAGATGTACCAGGCCCGGCTGGACAATCTGCGCCTGCAGGTGAATCCCCACATGCTCCTCAATGCGTTCAACATGATCTACAGCCTGGCCCAGTCCCAGAATTACAAGTGCATCCAGGACTATTCCATGCACCTGGTGGAATATTTCCGCTATGCCCTGCGCAAAAACGATGACATGGTGCCCCTGTCCCAGGAGCTGGAGTTTGTGGAAAACTATATTGAAATGCAGAAGATCCGCACCCCCAACGCCTTTTCCGCCGTTTATCAGATGGAGAAAGGCTGCGAAAGCGCCCTGGTGCCTCCCCTGCTGGTGCAGAATTTCGTGGAAAACGCCATGAAGTACGCCCTGAAACCGGGGCAGTTGGTGGAGGTGCTGCTGAACCTGCGCAGGCAGGAGGATCGGCTCCTGATCTCCGTTTCGGACACCGGCCGGGGAATCAAGCCGGAGATCCTGGCGCAGCTGCAGAAGGGGGAGCCCTACGTGGACCGGCTGGGCAACCGGCACATCGGGGTCTGGAACTGCATCCGGCGAATCGAGGCCTTTTATGGGGAAAAGGCCAAAGTCAGCATTACCAGCGCCCTTGGGGAGGGAACCCAGGTGTTTATAGACCTTCCCTTTGTGGAAGAAAGCGAGAGGAGAGAAGGCCAAGATGAAACTGATGATCGTGGACGATGAATATTTTGCCGTGCAGGGCATCCTGGACGGGGTGAACTGGGATCTGTTGGGGTTTGAACAGGTTTTTACCGCTTACAGTTATACGGAGGCGGTGGAAATCTTCCAGAAGAATTACATCGAAATCCTGTTAAGCGACATCGAACTGTCGGATGAGACGGGGCTGGAGCTGGTGGACTGGGTCAACAAGCATAGTCCCAACACCCAGTGCATCATGCTGAGCTGCCATGACGAGTTCGATTACGCCAGGCAGGCCCTTTCCCTGAAATGTCTGGATTACGTGCTGAAGCCGGTGCGGTTCGACAAGCTGACGGAGATCCTCCAAAACGCCATGGAGACCGTGGAACGAAAGCGGCAGCAGGAGCTTCTGGAGCAATACGGCCAGCAGTACCTGGATGCCGTGGCGAAGAAGAGCCGGGGCGACCAGGTGGACGGGGTGGAAGAGGTGGAGCGTTATATCAACGAGCATCTTTCCGAGGATCTGAGCGTCCGGGAACTGGCGGACATGGTATATCTCAGCGCAGATCACCTGACCCGCTCCTTCAAAAAGCGCTTCGGCAAGACCGTGAGCAACTACATACTGGACAAGCGGATGGAACTGGCCTCCCAGCTTTTGAAACGCCAGGATCTCACCATTACCATGATCTCCGATGCGGTGGGGTACGGGAACTATTCCTTTTTTACGGAACAATTCAAGAAGACCTTCGGCATGACGCCCAGGGAATATCAAAAGAGATGCCGTCTGGAGGCGAAGGAGTGAGCCTATGGGAAAAAAGAGGATTCTGGCGACGTCCCTGTTCTGCGCCCTGACGGGGCTGGTCCTCTGGTGCTGCGCAGGGGCTTCCGGACAGGAGACGGAATCGGGCAAAAAGGAGATCCGGCACATTGTCATGACTTATCAGACCATGGAGGGAAGCCGCCTGGAACATCTGGACAAGGTGCTGGAGGCCGTCAACGCCATCAGCCGGGAGGAAATCGGGGTGGAAGTAGAGCTGCTGCAGGTGGATGCGGTGACAGCCGGGCAGAACTATCCCCTCTGGATCACTCAGGGGAAGCGGATGGATCTCATGGTGATCAATTACCAGGACATCAGGACCTACGTGGAACAGTCCATGCTCCTGCCTCTGGATACGCTGTTGGAGGAATACGGTTCCGATATCCTGAAGGTTTCGGAGGAATGGGAGGATCTGCTGGACAGCGGAAAGGTCAAGGGACAATGCTACGGCGTGGAACCGGCGGGGGAGAACAAGGGAAGCTGCCGCGGCCTCTGGATCTATGAACGGTATTTGGAGGAGATCGATTTTCCATATGAGGAGAACCGCGTCTATTCCCTGGAGGAGCTGGACGGGCTGTTCGCCGCCCTCAAGGAAAAGTATCCGGATCGGTATCCCCTGGGACAGACCACGTCCCATTATAGTTTTTCCACGGCCACTTTCTTCCTGACCGGTTATGACGCCCTGGGCGGAGACGTGTCCACCGGGGTGCTGGACAGGGAGGAACCGGAAAAGGGACTACAGAATTTTTATGCCAGGGAGGACTATCGGGGATGGCTGGAATGGCTGCGGAAATGGTACCTGGATGGCTACATTTACCCGGAAGCCGCCATCACCGCCTCCGGCAGCACGGAACTGATGCAGGAGGGAATCATTTTAAGCATCCCCCAGTCCGGGGCCCCTTATTTTTTTACGGAGGAAAGCCTGGGAGAGCCGGTGGTCTGTCTGCGGCTGACGCCTGTAGAGTACGGCCCCTCCAGTTCCACGGGAATCTTTTGGAGTGTTCCCGTCACCGCCGGAGACCCTGGGGCCGCTCTGGAGTTTTTGAATCTGTTGTATGAGGATGAGCGGATTGTCAACCTGTTCCAGTGGGGCATAGAAGGCCTGGATTACGTGCTGACCGGGGATGGGGCGGTGGATTACCCGGAGGGTTTGGACAGGAATACCGTGGGATACGTCAATCCTCTGGGTTTGTTCGGGGATCAAAGGCTTCGCTATGCC
Organism: uncultured Acetatifactor sp.; assembly: GCA_947625675.1. Taxonomy (GTDB): domain Bacteria; phylum Bacillota; class Clostridia; order Lachnospirales; family Lachnospiraceae; genus Acetatifactor. The sequence continues at coordinate 22,230 of CANQPH010000014.1, read as the reverse complement.
TTTCAATCGACGGAAAGGAAAAAGGCCTACGAGGCCTTCTCCGCCCAGGCGGTGCGGGAGGGCTTCGAATATGCCGGCTTTGACTTTGACACGGCGGACGTTACGGTGGAGCTGGGTCAGGTGCAGAAGGTGCTGGATCGCTACCTTCACGTGTTGGAAAGCGGAAGCGTGGATGTGGAAACCGTGTACCCGGAGTTCCTGGCGGCCCTGGAAGAGGCGGGGATGGAACGGATCATCGCCGAGAAGCAGAGACAGCTGGACGCCTGGGAGGCGGAGCAGTCGGAATACTGAGATTTTGAATCGGATTAGACAGATTCTTGCGGCTTCTTTTTCTTTATAATGAATCCATCACAACAAAAGCTTGTTTGAAACAGGAGGATTCAACATGAAAAAGAAAGCATTGGCATTATTACTTACGGCTGCCATGAGCCTGTCCCTGCTGGCGGGCTGCGGCGGAGGAAACGGGGAGTCTGCGGAAGGAAGCAAAGAGGGCTCCGCACCTGCGGAATCCCAGGAAACCCCTGACACCCAGGATGCGGAGAGTACGCCCGCGGAGGCTTCCGGTGCGGAAGAAAGCCCGGAAGTGGATCTGGGCGATCCCATTGGCAGCCTGCCGGGCAGCATCTTCTGCTATGGCTATGCGGTGGAAGGCCTGGGGGACATGGTGCAGTTTTTCCATTTCTATGAGGACAACTTGGGTATCGGCGCCGTGTTCTATGCCGGATACGCCTGGAACCAGATCACCTTCTCCGGCACCTATACCGTGGCGGAAGCTCCCATCGATTATACCGTGAACCTGGATCGGGACGGCAACCAGGAATCCGGCACCGCCCCTTATACCATCACCTTCTATGACTGGGACGGCAACGAGATCGACAAGGCCGGTTATGACGGAGCCTATGTATACAACATCACCACCAACGTGAACTGTGATCCTATGACCGGCGGCGGACAGTACCGCCAGAGCCGGGCGGACGCCGCCATGCTGGAGCAGTATGCGGACACTTTTGAGGGAGAGGTGGGCATCGCCTACCAGAGCTTCATCAATCCCGACGACGCATCCTGCACCGTGACCCTGAACACCAACGGAACCTATGAGGACATGATGATCTTCGCCGTGGAGGGCACCTGGGCCCAGACCGGGGAAGGGGAATACACCCTGACTCCCGAGAGCGAAAGCGACAACGGCGCAGTGATCACTCTTCAGGCGGACGGTACTTACAACTATGTGTCCGCAGACGGCACGGAAATGGTGCTGACCACGGAGACCGGACCGGAAGAAGGCTTCAGCTTTGCGGGCAAGGTGACGGTGCCCGGCACGGAGATGGAGGCGGATCTGATCCTGACCACCTATACCGACGGCACCTGCGTGCTGAACGCCAGCATGGCCGGCATGTCCATTGAGGTGGACAAGGGAACCTACACCGTGGGAGAGGACGGCTTCACCTATACCTTCACCCTGGAGAAGGCCGGGGAAGTGGTATCCGAGCTGGGCGGCGACACCGGCGTGCAGGTGCACTACGTGCAGACCGGCAGCGAACAGCTGGGCGACATCGATTCCATGCTGGGCGTGGTGCTGCCTGAGTAACGAAATGATGATGGGAGAAAGTTTTGTCCTGAAAATCGGAAAGATGGAATTCGGCCATTGTTTTTCCAAGATGGGTATGATACACTGAATACAAGGCCTCACAGTCCGTTTCCGGGCTGTGGGGCTTTGCGTATCCGGGGAAAAAGATATGATAGGAAGTTATGAACAGGAGGAACCGAACATGGAACGAGACGTGAAACAATTGATTGCCCAGATGACCCTGGAAGAAAAGGCCAGCCTTTGCTCCGGTCTGGATTTCTGGCACACCAAGCCCATAGAGCGGCTGGGGATCCCCAGGGTGATGCTCTCCGACGGCCCTCACGGCCTGCGCAAACAGGAAGGGGAAGGAGACCATTTGGGATTGGGAGAGAGCATCCGGGCCACCTGCTTCCCTGCGGCCTGCGCCACGGCGGCCAGCTTTGATGAGGAACTCATCGAGAAGATGGGGGAGACCCTGGGGGAGGAATGCCAGGCGGAGGATCTGAGCGTCCTGCTGGGGCCTGCGGTGAACATCAAGAGAAGCCCCCTGTGCGGCAGGAACTTTGAATATTTTTCCGAAGATCCCTACCTCACCGGCAAGATGGCGGCCGCCCATATCCGGGGCGTCCAGAAATGGGACGTGGGCACCAGCCTGAAACATTTTGCGGCCAACAATCAGGAATACAACCGGATGAGCTGCTCTTCCGAGGTGGACGAGAGGACCCTGCGGGAGATTTATCTGCCCGGCTTCGAGATCGCCGTGAAGGAAGCTCAGCCCAAGACCATCATGTGCAGCTACAACAAGATCAACGGCACTTTTTCTTCGGAGAACAAGTGGCTTTTGACGGATGTGCTCCGGAAGGAATGGGGCTTTGAGGGCTACGTGGTGACGGACTGGGGTGCGGTGGCGGACCGGGTCAAGGGCCTGGAGGCCGGACTGGATCTGGAGATGCCCGGCAGCGGCGGCGAAAACGACGCCCTGATCGTCAAGGCGGTGAGGGAAGGCTCCCTGGATGAGAGTGTGCTGGACGAGACCCTGGAACGGATTTTAAAGGTACTGTTTTCCTATGTGGATCACAGGCATCCGGAGGCGGTTTTCGACCGGGAAGCGGATCATGAAAAAGCGGTGCAGGTGGAAAAAGAGTGCGCCGTCCTTTTGAAAAACGAAGGGGTCCTTCCCCTGAAAAAGGGGCAGAGCGTCGCCTACATCGGCGAATATGCGGAACATCCCCGCTATCAGGGCGGCGGCTCCAGCCACATCAATTCCAGCAAGGTGACCTCCGCCCTGGAAAGCGCCCGGGCGAAGGGACGGAACGTGACCTATGTAAAGGGCTTCCCCGGGGATGGGGACGTCTGCGATGAGGAAGAGCTGCAGAAGGCCCTTGCGGCGGCAGCTGCGGCGGACGTGGCGGTGATCTTCGCCGGGCTGCCGGATGCCTTCGAGTCGGAAGGATATGACAGGGATCACATGAGAATGCCGGACTGCCAGAACAGGCTGATCGCAGAAGTGGCGAAGGTGCAGCCCAACACGGTGGTGGTGCTCCACAACGGCAGCGCAGTGGAATGTCCCTGGGCGGAGAACGTGGCGGCGGTGCTGGAAATGTACCTGGGAGGCCAGGGCGTGGGAGAAGCGGCGGACGCCCTTTTGTGGGGTGAAGCCAATCCCTGCGGCCGTCTGGCGGAGACCTTCCCCATGAAATTGGAGGACAATCCCAGCGCCCTGAATTTCCCGGGAGACGGGAAGAAGGTGCATTATGCGGAAGGCGTGTATGTGGGTTATCGGTATTATGAAGCCAAGAAGATGCCCGTCCGCTGGGCTTTCGGGCACGGCCTTTCCTATACGGAGTTCGCATATTCCAATGTGAGAATCTCTGCGGAAAACTTTGGCGATGAGGATGAAATAGGGGTTTCCGTGGACGTGACCAACGTGGGTTCCATGGCAGGCAAGGAAGTGGTGCAGCTCTATGTGAAGGATTGCACCGGCACCTTCGGCCGCCCGGTAAAGGAGCTGAAGGGCTTCGCCAAGGTGGCGCTGGAGCCCGGGGAGACCAAGACCGTGACCCTGACCCTGGATGCCCGCTCCCTGTCCTATTATGACGTGGATTTGGGAGACTGGTATGCACCTTCCGGCAAATATGAACTTCTGCTGGGCCATGCCAGCGATGACATCCGGCTTACGGCGGAAGTGACCTTCCAGACCAGGAAGGTGCTGCCTCTGGAGATCACCGCTGCCACCACCATTGGAGAGCTGTTGGGCAATCCCGTCACCGCACAGATCATCGGGCAGATGATGCAGAAGGCCACCCAGGACGAGCGCAGGGATATTTCTTCCGCAACTCAGAGCGAGTCCGATACAAAGATGATGCAGTCCATGATGATGGGCATGCCGTTAAAATCCCTGGTGAGCTACAGCGTGATGACCGTGGATCAGCTCCAGGGCCTGATGCAGATGCTGAAGGCGGCCTTGGGACAGCGGTAAGGAAAAATTGTTTCGGACAGAATTCTTCTTGTAAAAAAACCCGGCCGGATGTACAATGAGGATGTTGTAGGATCTATCAGTCACGCAAGGAGGACAGAAGCAATGAAAACAATACTATTTCAAGGAGATTCCATCACGGACGTGGGACGGGCCAGGGACAATGACCAATTCATGGGCATGGGCTATCCTCTTCTGGTATCCGGTTCCCTTCATGCGGATCATCCGGGGCAGTTCCGGATCTATAACAGGGGAATCAGCGGCAACCGGGTGGTGGATCTATACGCCAGGATCAAGGCGGATTTCATCAATCTGAAGCCGGACGTCATCAGCATCCTGATCGGTGTCAACGACGTGTGGCATGAATTCAGTTGGAAGAACGGGGTCAGTGCGGAGAAGTATCTGAAAGTTTATTCCATGCTGGTGGAGGAGCTGCAGGAGGCCCTTCCCGGCGTGAAGATCGTGCTGCTGGAACCCTTCGTATTAAAAGGAACCGCCACGGAAGGGGCCTGGGAGACATTCAGCACGGAGGTCTACAAGAGAGCGGAGATGGCCAGAATTGTGGCGGAGAAGCATCATCTGCTGTTCATCCCTTTGCAGAACTGTTTCGACGAGGCGGCAAAGCAGGCTCCCAATGAATTCTGGCTCATGGACGGCGTCCATCCCACGGCGGCGGGCCATGAACTGATCAAGCGGGAATGGCTGAAGAGGAAGGAAGAGATCCTTGGGCTGTGACCCTTAGGAGTTCATCCGACATTCTGTCCGGTAGTTCTTGGGCGACATCCCGGTCTGGCGGCGAAAAACCCGGCAGAAATAATTGTAGTCGTAAAAGCCCACCCGGGAAGCGACCTGAGTGACGGAGAGGTCCGTTTCCTCCAGGAGGAAGCGGGCCTTTTCCATGCGCACGTTTAACAGGTATTGGGCCACGGTAGTGCCCGCATACTTGTGGAAGTCTTCATAGAGCTTGGTTTTGCCGATATGGAGCCATCCCGCAAGGCTCTCCGCATTGAGGTCTTGATCCAACAGATCCCAGATGGCGGCCTTGAACTGGTCCGTGAAATGCTTCCATTTCTGTAAATAGGCGAAGTCCTGGGTCAGGAGATAGGCAGCCAGGGCCCGCAGCAGGTTGGCACAGGCCCTGGCCCTTTGCTCGGCACCTGCAGCCGCAGACCCTTTGGATGAGGCTCTCTTCGTCTTGGTTTCATCGGCAGAGGGTTCTCCGGTTCCGGCTTCTCTTTTTGTGGGAAGAATGGAGAGGAGATAGGCCAGGGTAATCTCGTGATCCTGTAGCGGGATGGCCTGATACAAAACGCCAGCTTCCTCCTGGAAAACCAGATCTCTGGCTCTGTCTGCGGCAGCCAGGAGATGTCTGTGATCTTTGGGAGCGGCCTGGACGTCCGGGCAGGATTTGATCAGGACATAGTTGGTGTTGTAGAACTGAATGGGGATTCCGCAGAGAAGATAAAAATCCTCCAGCAGTTGATAAATTTTTTCGCTGCCTTCTTCGGCAACGCTTTGCTTTTTTCTCATGATCCATCCTCCCGTCCCGGCGGCAGAGCGTCTGAAACGGCAATGCGTCAGACGTTTGCCGTTTTTAGGGACTTTTCAGATCCATTATAAAAAAACCTTCTCCTTTTTGCAACAAAAGTGCGGAAAATTTTACAATTTTATGAAAGAATCCCACTATAGAGATCTGTAAAATCGCAGTATACTGACATTATACAAAATCCTGGTTTCAAAAGACAGGACGGAAAATTCTGCAAAATGAGCGGATCAACAAATGGATTGGAGGAGAAAACATGTCTAAGAAAGAGAAGAAACCCGTTGACAAAGAAGCCAAGATCGGCGTCGGAAAGTTCTGGGCCTGGGAATCCAGGGAACTTTCAGATGCGGCCATTGTTTTCCTGGTGGGGTACATCACCTTGTTTTGTACGGACGTGATCAAGGTGAATCCCCTGGTGGTGGGCACCGTGCTGATGGTCACGAAGATAATCGATGCCGTCACGGACGTGCTGGCAGGTTACATCGTGGACCGCACCAACACCCGGTTCGGAAAGGGGCGTCCCTATGATTTTTGCCTGTCCGGCACCTGGATTACGTTGATCTTGTTGTTCGCCTGTCCCACGGGGCTTCCCGATGCGGCCAAGATCGCCTGGATCGCCATTTTTTACACCCTGTCCAATGCGGTGTTCACCACGTTCCTGAATGCGGGTGAAACGGTGTTCATGCTGCGGGCCTTCAATAAGAAACAGATCGTGCGTTTTACCGCTTTTGGGGGTCTGGTCACCAGCCTGGGAGGCCTGATCGTGGGGATCGTGATTCCCCAGCTCATCAGCAAAGCCGGGACGGATCCGGCGGCATGGATTCGTTCCGTGGCCATGGTGGGAGTTCCTCTGGCTCTTATCGGCATGTGTCGTTTCTTCTTTGTCAAAGAGAGAAAGGATGCGGTTCTGGAAAAAGAAGACCAGGAAAAGGTGAAGATTTCCGAAATTTTTACCATGCTGTCTAAAAACCGTTATATTTCTCTGTTTTTCCTGATTACCATTATTTCCAACGTGATCACCAACATGGGCATGATGGTCTATTATGCCAAGTGGGTGCTGGGAGATCTGGGAGTTCAAAGTCTGTTCGCCGCTTTCTCCGCTCTGGCCGTTATCGGCCTGGTGATCCTGCCCAAGCTGATGAAGCATTTCAGCGTCAAGCAGATTCTCATGGCCGGCCTTTGCATTTCCATGGCGGCAAACTTGATCAGTTTTATTTTCTATAAAACGATACCGGTGCTGATTGCCTGCTACGTGATCAATATGCTGGCCACGGTGCCCGGTGTTTATATCAATAAAATCCTGTTTTTCGATAATGCGACGTACAATGAATATCTTGGGCTGCATCGCATGGAGGGAACCATGGGTGCCGTGCAGGGCTTCATGGGCCGTCTGGGAGCCGCAATCGGAACCTTTTGCCTGGGTCTTTTGCTGACCTTGATCGGGTATGATGCGGATGCGGCCGTTCTCGCAAACGGCACGCTCATGGGCCTGCGGGCGGGACAGTTTTTGCTTCCGATTGCGGGAACTGCCATTCAGCTCCTCTTCTGGTCCCACTATAATTTGGAGTCCAAACTGCCCGAGATTCAGGCGGAACTGGCAAAAAGAAAGGCGGAAGCATGATGAAAAAAGAAATTTATGATGCAAAACAGGATCCCAGGTTCCAAACCCCTTATGTCGATGAGGAGTGTTGGAAAGAACGAATTTTGGAAGACGGCGGGGCGATTCCTTATCTTTACGTCCATGGGGGCTTTCAGGGGACGGGGGTGAAGTTCCTGCTCTGTTTTCCTCAAAAGGAAGCTTATCGGGGGCGCTTCTTCCAGTATCTCTCTCCTTTCCCGGGGCCGGACGAAGAGCTGGCTTCCCTGGACAAGACGGGAGAGGATGACCGGATCGCCTTTGCCCTGAAAAACGGGGCCTATTCCGTGGAAAGCAACATGGGTTCCAGGCAGATGTTCGGACCCTCCCCGGAGCCGCAGCTGGTATGGAAGGCCAGCGCAGCCGTGGCGGAATACTCCCGGGTAAAGGCGAAAGAGGTATATTGCGGCGGCAACGACGGCGCTTGGAGCCGCCCTTACGGCTATGTCCACGGCGGCAGCGGCGGCGGCTACAAGACCATGGCCTGTATTGAGAACACCAATGCCTGGGACGGGGCGGTGCCTTACGTGATCGGCACCCCGGTCTCCCTTCCCAATTCCATCACGCTCCATGCCCAGGGCATGCGGGCCCTGCGCCGGGTCTACGGACAGATCGTGGACGCCCTGGATGCCGGTGGCAGCGGAGACATGTATGCGGGGCTGACGGAGGAAGAGGCCTTTTTGTTAAAGGAAGTCACCGCCATGGGCTACAATCCCCGCACCTGGTTCCTGGAAGCGGCGGGCTTCATTGAAGACGGTTCCCTGCCGATACAGATCCCTCACGTACTGGAAGGGGATCCGGAATATTTTCAGGATTTCTGGACGCTGCCGGGCTATCTGGGAGCGGACAAAAAGGGAAATACGGACAAAGACAGAATCCAGTTCACAGGCCGGGTGAGGGCCGTGCACCTGCCGGAAAAAGAAGAAGCGGCAGGAGGTCAGAACGGCGTCAATGACGCCTGGAAGAAGCAGCTGACAGAGGGCGGGGCGGCCTGGATTGAACTGGAAGAAGCGCCCCGGGGAGAAGATCTTTATATTTATCGCATGACCATCGACATCCAAACCGGCGAAGCGGCGGGCAAAAAACTGACTTTGGAGAGGATCGAAGGAAACCGTCTGGTGCTGGGGCCCTGCTACGGCATCCAGGATCTTTCGGCCCTGTTGTCGAGCATCCGGCCCGGAGACCTGGTCAGGCTGGACAATTCGGATTACATCGCCATCCAGTCCTATTACAGGCATCAGGTGCCTTCCGACCCTTCCTTTCATGCCTGGGATCAATTCCGGGACGCCCAGGGGAACCCCACCCTGCCCCAGCGAAAGAGCGTGATGGGATATAACATGACGGGGACGGGAACCGTACAGGACGGGGAGATCCAGGGAAAAGTGATCGTGATTCAATCCCTGATGGATGAGTCCACCTGGCCCTGGTGCGGGGACTGGTACCGCGGCAAGGTGAGGGAGGCCAAGGGCGGCGAAGAAGATTTTCGCCTGTATTACATGGACAACTGCATGCATGGAGATGTGTCCTGGCTGGAGAACAACGTGGTGACCAATTATCTGGGGGCCCTGCGTCAGGCCCTGTTGGATATGAGCGATTGGGTGGAGAGGGGAATCGAGCCCAGGAAAACCACCGGTTACCGGTATCAGGACGGACAGATCCTGCTGGCGGAGACCGCCCGGGAAAGAGGCGGCCTGCAGCCCGTGGTCACCATGTTGGCCAACGGCGTAACCTGCGCTCACGTAAAAGTTGGAGAAGAAGTGACGTTTACCGTTCAGGTTGCGGTGCCAGAAGGGGCCGGGGACGTGACGGCGGTGGATTATGACTACGTTTCCGACGCATCGCTTTCCATGCAGAAAATAGAGCTTACCACTTTCCGGCATCCCGGGGACGTGACCAGGATCGTGGCAGAAAGCGGCCTCCACGGGGCGGTGTCCTCCAGCAGACATGTTTATGATCAGCCTGGAACCTACTTCGCCTCCGCCAGAGTCAAGGTGAACCGGAAGGGTGATGGGACGGATTACTTCACTCAGGTAAAGAACATCGCCAGGGTGCGGGTGGTGGTGGAAGAAAGCTGATTATGTATGCGGTTTTTTATACAACGACAGGGACGATGTCACACTGACGGAATATATTCTGGACGATTCGGTTGAGATGCTGAACGGAAACAAACGTCAGAGAGTTCTGCCGCAGTTCCCGCAGGAATATCACGGTTTTTAACGGGTGTTTTAAGTGCAAAATGGAGGAACGTTGATATGGGATGACATCGCTTTCCTGTTAAAACCCATCGGATTGAGCGGAAGATGTCGATAGGAAATTTTGCTATACTGGAAACGGTTAAGAGAATAAGCCTGTAAGCTGTTTTCTGGCTTAAAAACTAGGAAGGTTGCTGATGGAAAGCAGAAATCTTGACAGAGATTGGGAATTCATGAAAGGGGAGCCTTCGCACATCCCCATGATGCCGAAAGAGACGAAGACGGTAAACCTGCCGCACGATTTCATGATTGAAACGGAAGTCAGGGCGGATTCGGTAAACGGGGCCAACACGGGGTACTTTGACGGGGGAACTGCCACCTATACCAAGTACCTGGAAATTCCGGAGGAACTGGCGGGCAAAAGGATCCTGGCGGAATTTGACGGTGTGTTCGGCATTACGGAGGTGATCCTGAACGGGCACGTGATGGGACGGCATCACTATGGCTATACTCCTTTTACGGTGGATCTGACCGATCGGATCAATCCGGGGAAACGCAATCGTCTGGCTGTGGTGGTCAGCACTGCGGCCCAGCAGAACAGCCGCTGGTATTCCGGCGCAGGGATCTATCGCCATGTGAAGCTTTTGGTGGGGCCCAAGGTACACATCGCTCCCTGCGGGATTTATGCCTATACCTCCCATATTCTGGGGGAGAACGCCTTCGTGATCGTGGAGACCAGGGTGGAAAATCACACGGATGCGCCCAGGGATCTCTGGGTGGAGCTGCAATTCCAGGGGCTGCTGGAAACCGGGGCAAGGGAGCTGGCCGTAGAAGAGGAATGCGCCGCCAGGGGTTGGGTCAAGGTGCATGTCCCTGCGGGGGAGAGCGCCGTGGCCAGGACTCAGGTGACGGTGGAAAACGCCCGGATCTGGGATATCGACGCACCCAATCTTTATCGGGTCACCGCTTTCCTGCGGACGCAGAGACCGGAGGGACGGCCTGTCTGCGATGCCGCAAGCCTTGACAGCGCTTCCGTCAATTTCGGCATCCGCACTCTGTCCGTGGATGCCAAAAACGGCCTGGTGCTGAACGGCCGCAGGGTGAAGCTGAAAGGCGGCTGCATTCATCATGACAACGGGATTCTGGGAGCGGCTTCCTTCCGGGATAGCGAGCTGCGTAAGGCGGCCCTCCACAAAGACAATGGCTACAACGCCCTGCGGTTCGCCCACAATCCGGCGTCCTCGGACATGCTGGACGCCTGCGACCGCCTGGGATTACTGGTCATCGACGAGGCCTTTGATACCTGGAACATGTCCAAAAACTATTTTGATTTCAGTCAGTATTTCGAGGCGGAGTGGGAGCAGGAGCTGACCAGCTTCCTTTTGCGGGACAGGAACCATCCTTCCGTAGCCATTTGGTCCATCGGCAACGAGCTGCCGGAACAGGGTGGTCTGTCCGATGGTTATGAGACCTCCGCAAAATTGGCTGCTCATGTGCGCAGCCTGGACGCCACCCGTCCCGTGGCAGGGGCCCTTTGCTCTTTTTTCCGGGGATTGGATGACGAGGATACGGCCAGGTTCTGGCAATCCGTGATGGAAGAGGCTCAGGCGAACGGCGGCAATGTCGTCAACGTGGACGGAAAATTCGGCAGGGAGATCTGGAACGATTATACGGAATGCTTTGCGGCTCCCTGGGACGTGGTGGGATACAATTATCTCAACTACCATTATGAAGAGGCGGGGGAGCTTTTCCCTGATCGGGTGATCTGCGCCACGGAGAGCAAGCCTGGGGAGATGGAAGCCTATTGGGCGGACGTGGAGAAATATCCCTATGTGATCGGAGACTTTGAATGGACCAGCCATGATTACATCGGAGAAGCGGGCATTGGGAAACGTTTGTACGTGAAACCGGAGGAAGCGGCCGCAGCCGGGAGGATGATCCATTATGCGGGCTATCCCTGGAGAACGGCAGGGGCCGGTGAGTTCGATCTCTGCGGGTTCGACAAACCCCAGCTGGCCTATCGCAGGATTATCTGGGGTTCCCGGGAGACCTACCTGGTGAGCCACAATCCCGCCAACCATGACAAAATAGAGATATTGGACCGGTACGCCTGGCCGGACTGCGCCCATGCCTGGAGCTGGCCCGTGGAAACGGGGAGCCCCGTGAAGGTGGAGGTATATTCCGCCGGGGAGGAAGTGGAACTTTTCCTGAATGGAAGGAGCCAGGGCAGACGGCCTGCGGGCAAAGGAAACCATTACCGGGCCGTGTTTGAACTGCGCTATGAGCCCGGAACGCTGGAAGCGGTGAGTTACCGGGGTGGCCTGGAATGGAGCAGGGATCAGGTGACGAGCGCCGGTCCGGCGGCGGGGCTGAGAATTTTGCCGGAAGCTTTTTCCGTGAAACATCCGGAGCTTCCCGGAGACGGCCAGTCCCTGTATTTTGCCAGGGTGGAAGTGGTGGATGCTGTGGGGAATCCGGTACCTTATGGGGAGGTGGAGGTGCAGGCGGAAGTCCATGGGGAGGTTCGCCGGAAATCCGATGGGGACTTTTCAACGGAAGCCTGCGGAGAAGCGGCATTGGCAGAATCTGGTGATGGTTTGGCGGTCTTTGGAGCGGCCAATGAATATCCTTGGCATGAGGCCGTTGAAGCAGAAGCCTGTGCAACGCTGGCAGCTTTCGGCAGCGCCAGACCCGCCACCACGGAGAACTATACGGTGGGAAAAACAGTCACTTATCAGGGCAGGGCCCTGGCCATCCTGCGGGCGGGCCATACGGCGGGGGAAGCCGTCCTGGCGGTAAAGGCGGAAGGCCTGGGAGAAGCCCGGATTGCCGTAAAAGTGGGATGAATCCCCATGCTGATGGGAGAAATGCGGACGCTTTGCTGGAGCCGGAAGATTCCTTAAAAGACGACAGGAGGTCGTAACGATGTGGCAGAACGTGAAGTGGATCGGCGTGCCGAAGAGTGAAATTGCAAAGTGGAACATTTTGGAGGGGGACATGACCGGGCGGTTTGCCTACTTCCGGCAGGAGTTCGATTTGGAAGAGGAAGCCCGGCTGCAGGTTCGGCTCATCGCCGTATCCCGGTATCGTCTGTGGGTCAATGGGGAGCCGGTGTTGTCCGGCCCCTGCAAAGGGGACGAGCACAGGCTGTATTATGACGAGGTGGATCTGACGTCCTGCCTGCGGAAGGGGAAAAACGTGCTGGCCGTGTCCGTGCTGTACCAGGATCCGGATGCGGTGGAAGGTCAGTATGAAGAGAGGGCGGCCATTTTCGGGGTGCGGAGCGTCCGGGGAGGTCACCGTCTGGCCCTGGAAGGGGAGGCTGTCGGCTCCCGGGGAGAGGTGCTGGCCCGGGTGAGCACCGGGGAAAGGGATTGGAGAGTCTGGCTGGATGGAAGCTTTTATTTGAAATCCAACGAGGTCACCGCCAACCTGGGGGCGGTCTGCGAAGAAATCGACCTGCGGAAGGTGCCTGCAGGGTGGAAGAACGGGTCGGAAGATCGGGAAGAATCCTGGCCCCGGGCGGCGGTGCTGGGGGACGTTTTGCCGGATCCCTTTTTTAGTTTGGCCGGAATCCTGCCCAAATATCCCCTTTTGCCCAGGGAGATCCCCCTGATGGAGGAAGCGGAGGACGGATTTGTCCGGGAATTCACCCGAACCGGGCTCCTGGAAAGGGGAACCCTCACGGTGGCCCCGGGGGAAGAGGTGGAAATCCTTCTGGATGCCGGAGTGCACAAGAACGGCTATCTCCGGTTTCCCCTGGAAGGGGGCCTGGGCCGGAAGGTTCGATTCACCTACGGGGAACGGTTCGAACCCCTGGAACGGGAGGGACTTCCCCTGTCGGAAGAAAAGAAGCGCCGGTTTCGGAAATCGGATTGGGAAGGCGGCGTGCTGAAGGGATTGACGGACACCGTGACCGCAAGCGGAGAAAAGGTTCGCTATGAGCCCTTTTGGTATCGCACCTTCCGATTCCTGCGGATCCGGGTGGAGGCGGGAGAAGAGGCCCTGACCCTTTCGGCCCCTTCCTTTCGCCGAACCGGGTACCCCCTGAAAGTGGAAAGCAATATGCATTCTTCGGCGGAGTGGGTGGATCAGGTCTGGGAGATCTGTGTGCGCACTCTGCGCAACTGCATGATGGAAACCTACATGGACTGCCCCTATTATGAACAGATGCAGTTTCCCATGGACACTCGTCTGCAGGCGCTTTTCAATTATGCCGTCAGTTCGGATCCAAGTCTGGCCAGGAAGGCGCTGAAGGATTATCATTATGCCATGCTTCCCATTGGATTGATTCCGGGGAAATATCCTTCCGCCTATTGCCAGGTGATTTCCACCTTTTCTCTGCATTATATTTTTATGCTGGAAGAGTATTATGAACAGACCGGAGACGTCAAACCTTTGCTGGAGTACCGGGGAGACGTGGATCGGATTTTAAGCTATTATGAGGGAAAGATGGGAGAGGAGGGCCTGTTGGGCCGGCTGGGCTATTGGGAGTTCGTGGACTGGCAGAAGGCCTGGAAGGACAGCGCCGGGATGCCGGCCGCCTTGGAAAAAGGCCCTTCCACCATCATCAATTTCATGTACGCCTACGCCTTAAAGTGCGGCGCCCGGATCCAGGAAGTGACCGGCAGGCCCGCCCTGGCGGAGGAATATCTGGACCGTCGCCGCCGCCTGCTTGAGAAGGTGCAGGAGCTCTGCTGGGATGAGGGGGTGGGAATGTACCGGGAAGGCCCGCAGTTTCCTCAATTCTCCCAGCACGCCCAAAGCTGGGCGGTGCTGAATGAAATGCTGTCGCCCGGAGAGAGGAAGATGCTGATGGAGCGCACTTCCCGCAGGGATGGCCAGCCGGGTGCGGAGGAAGTGGCTGGATCCGGGACGCCGGACGACGAGGGCGGATGCGTCCCCATCCTTCAAGTCTCCTTCTCCACCGCCTACGAATATTTCCGGGCCATGGAGGAGGCCGGCATTTATGAGAAAACGGAAGAAAATCTGATGCGTTGGGCCGGACTCCTGGATCTGGACTGCACCACCTGTCCCGAGGAGCCGGAAGGAGCCAGGAGCGAATGCCACGCCTGGAGCGCCCTGCCCATCTATGAAATGGTGCATTGCCTGGCGGGCGTCCGGGGGAAGGAAGGCTGGAGGGAAGTGCTTGTCGCCCCGCACCTGGAATTCCTGCCGGATTTGTCCGGCACCGTGGCCACGCCCAAAGGTCCCATCGTATTCTCCTATGGCAAGGAGGACGGGAAAGGGACCACGAAATATCATTATGAGCTGATTTTGCCGGAAGGCCTGGGAGGAACCTTCCGTTACCCGGACGGCCGGGTGGAGGAACTGCGCCCCGGGGAGAATCAGCTGGACTACTTCCAGGACAACTGAAGCGAGTATCGTTTTTCTGTTAAAATGCATCGGATTGAGCGGAAGATGTGGATGCAAAGTTTTGCTATACTGGAAACAGTTAAGTGACATTCAGGATTTTTTTCAGAAGGAGATCGCTTATGCAGTTATCGGAAAAAAGAAGGACCGGCACATTTTGCGCAATTTTGGTGACTTGTATCGTCTGTTCCATGCTGTCCACGGCCTTGACCACGGCGCTGCCCCAGATCATGGTGGATTTCGGCGTGGATACCGTGACGGGACAGTGGCTGACCAGCGTTTATTCCCTGGTCATGGGGATTCTGATCCTGGTGACGCCTTTCCTGATCAGGAGGCTGCCCACCAGACGATTGTATCTTTTGACCTTGACGGTCTTTATCCTGGGACTGGCGCTTTGCGGTTTTACCAGATCCTTTCCGGTGATGATGGCGGGGCGGATTCTGCAGGCGGCAGGGAACGGAGTGATGGTGTCTTTGGGGCAGGTGGTGCTTCTCACCATCTATCCCAAGGAAAAAAGAGGCTCCATCATGGGAGTCTACGGACTGGCCATCGGGGCGGCTCCCGTGCTGGCCCCCACCCTGGCGGGGCTGATCGTGGACGCTTTCGGGTGGCGCATGATTTTCTGCCTGGTATTGATCATTTCCCTTCTGGCCTGGATTCTGACGGCGGTGACCTTCGGGAACGTGTTGGAGACCGGTAAGGAAAAATTTGACACCCTTTCTTTGACTCTATGTGCCGCAGGCTACAGCGGCATTCTTTTGGGAGCGGGTAACCTGGGCCGCCACGGTCTCCTGGAGCCCCAGGTCTGGCTGCCGCTTTTGATTGGTTTCCTGGGAGCGGGGTGCTTCATATACCGACAGCTGAAGCTGCCCCAGCCTTTTTTGGAACTGCGGATCCTGAAGACGGCCCAGTTCCGCACGGCGGTCATCGCCAGCATGCTCATGTACGCTTCCATGATGGCGGCCTCCATCCTGCTTCCCATTTACGTGCAGAGTGTAAGGGGGCATTCCGCCACGGTGTCCGGCCTGGTGACCATGCCCGGCTCTCTGGCCATGGCCCTGGTCAGCCCCTTTTCCGGGAAGGCTTATGACAAAATGGGAATCAGGAAAGTCTTTCTGCTGGGAAGCATCCTGCTTACCATAAGCAGCGGAGGGATGATTTCCCTTGGTCTGACCACGCCCCTGCCCTGGGTGGCGGTTCTGAACGTCCTTCGCAACATTGCTATCGGCTGCATGATGATGCCCTTCGTCACCTGGGGCATGAGCGGGCTGGAGGATCGGTATGTTTCCCATGGAACGGCGCTTTTGACCTCCCTTCGGACGGTGGCGGGATCCTTTGGTTCCGCCGTTTTCGTGGCGGTGGTGTCCATGGTCGCCCAGATCGTCCAAAATTCCCGGGGAGATATAGGTTCTCTTGGGATGCAGGCTTCCCAGGAGGCCCAGGTGCTGGCGGACGCCCAGGCGGCGGGAATGCGTGCGGCTTTTCTGGGCCTCACCCTGATCGGCCTGGCGGAGTTGTTTCTGGCCTGGCGGAGCTGCTTTCGGAGAGACTGAAGCTGTCTTCGACCTGGCCGGAACTGTCTTTGGCCATGGTGTCGACAAAGCAAAAAGGTTTTAAAAAGAAATCAAAGCCCAAAAAGGGAGTACAATATGAGAAAAATCATTTCTTTAGAGGAAAATTGGATTTTCAAAAAGCATCCGGAAGACGTGGGGGAGGCGGTGAATCTGCCTCATACCTGGAATGCGGCGGACGGTCAGGATGGCGGAGATGATTATTACCGGGGGCGCTGCACCTATGCCCGGGAATTTGCCTGCCCGCCTCTGGAAGTTGGGGATCAGGTGTACCTGGAATGCGACGGCGTGGCCAATTCCGCCGAGGTTTTTCTGAATGGAAAAGAGATCGGCAGACATGACGGCGGATTTTCCGCTTTTCGGATGAATCTCACGGAGGCCCTGCAGGAGAACAACCTCCTGGTAATTGCGGCGGATAATTCCGTCAATGACAGGGTTTATCCGCAAAAGGCGGATTTCACTTTCTACGGAGGAATCTACCGGGCGGTGAAACTGGTGGTGATTCCCGGACTGCATTTTCAGATGGAAAATTACGGTGCTCCTGGTATAAAGATTACTCCTGTTTTGATGGAAGACAAAGCGGAAGTCACGGTGGATTGCTGGCTGGAGAAGGCGGGAAACCGGGAAGGCCGGGCGGAAGGGTCGAGATGCCGGTTGGAGAGTGCGCCGGGCTCCGGAGAGGCAACTGCGCCCATCTGTCTGCGCATTGCCCTGGAAGGGGAGCATGCGCCGGAGGCACTGTATCTCCCCCTGTCCCCCGAAAGCGGGCATGTGTCGGTGACCTTGACCATTCCTCAGCCCCATCTCTGGCAGGGCCGCAGGGATCCTTATCTCTATCGGGCCAGGGCGGAACTGGTGAAAGTCGGGGCGGAAACGGCGGACGTCCTGGATGCCGTCTGTCTGCGGTTCGGTCTCCGCACCTTTGCCGTGGATCCGGAAAAAGGATTTTTCCTGAATGGGGAGGCTTATCCCTTGCGGGGCGTTTCCCGGCATCAGGACAGGGAAGGGGTGGGCAATGCCCTCACCCGCACCATGCAGGAAGAGGATATGAAGCTGATTGCGGAGGTGGGGGCCAACAGCATCCGCCTGGCCCATTATCAGCATGACCAATTTTTTTATGATCTCTGCGATGCCTGCGGCATGGTGGTCTGGGCGGAGATCCCCTATATTACCAGGCATATGGAAAACGGAAGGGAAAACACCCTGCAGCAGATGCGGGAACTGATCCTGCAGAATCATCACCATGCCTCCATTTGTTTCTGGGGAATTTCCAATGAAATTTCCGCCGGAGGGCTGGAAGGAACCGTGGCGGAAAACAATCGGGAACTGGCCGCCCTGGCAAAGGAATTGGATCCTGACAGGCTTTCCACCATGGCCTGCGCTTTTATGCTGGATGACGGTTCGGAATTATTGTCCATTCCGGACGTCGTGGCCTACAATCATTATTTCGGCTGGTATCTGGGCGATCTGGAGGACAACGAGGCCTGGTTCGACAAGTTCCACGGAGCGCATCCGGATCTGGCCGTGGGGTTATCGGAATACGGTGCGGAGGCGGTGCTGAAATGGCAGACCGCACGGCCGGAGCGGGGAGATTATACGGAACAATATCAGGCGGTTTATCATGAACATATGCTGCGGATGATAGAGGAACGTCCTTATCTGTGGTGCACTTATGTGTGGAACATGTTTGATTTCGCCGCAGACGGGCGGGACGAGGGAGGCGTGAAGGGCCGCAACAACAAGGGCCTGGTCACCTTCGACCGCCGGACCAGGAAGGATGCCTTTTATTTGTACAAGGCCCATTGGTCGGATGAGCCTTTCGTCCACATCGCCGGGAGACGGTATGTGAACAGGTCGGAACGGCTGTCCGATGTCAAAATATACAGCAATCAGAAAAACGTGGAGCTGTATCAGAACGGACGGCTGATAGCACCTTACGAACCGGAGGGCCTGACGGCTGAACCGGCTGGTGCGGGCCTGGCGGCCGCCGGGAATCCGGCCGGAGAAGGTCTGGCTGCCACAGGGAACCCGGCTGGCGTGGGACTGACGGCTGCATGGAATCCGGCCGGAGAAGGCCTGGCTGCCACAGGGAACCCGACTGGCGTGGGACTGGCTGCCGCAAGGAAGGGAGATCCCCATATTTTCCGCTATCGGATCGAACTGGAAGAGGAGAACGAGCTGGTGGCCCGGGCCGGAGAGGCTGAGGACAGGATTCTGGTTCGTCATGTGGCGGCGCCGGATCCGTCTTATGTCATGCCTTCCGCAGGGGAAGTGACCAACTGGCTGGACGGCGTGGAAACGGAAAGAAAAGAGGGGTACTTTTCCCTGGAGGACAAAGTGGGAGAGCTGATCAAGTCGCCGGAAGGAGAGAAGGTGTTTCTGGAGTTTCTGGCGGTCTATGACAGCCGCAAGAAAGGTGCCGCCGCCAGTGTGAAAATGTCCATGGAACAGCGTCTGATGACCATGAAATCCATGAAGCTGGGAGAGTTCGCCAGACGCACCAACACGCCCCGGGAGGAAGTGGCGGCCTGGGCGGGGAAGCTGCAGGAAATCAGGAAGCCGGAATAGTACGGTAAACAAGAGGCCGGAGCGACTGCAAGAAACAGGGAAGCGGCAGTGAGGAGAACGAGGAAGCCGCAGCGGTCGCCGGAAACAAGGAAGCGGCAGTGAGGAGAACGTGAAGCCGCAGCGGCTGCCGGAAACAGGGAAACAGCGGCTGCAAGGAAAGCAGAAATCACAGGAAAGGAGTTTGCGAAAATGAAGCTGTATGAAAGGATGGAACTGACCTTCCGGGGGGAGGTGCTGAAAAATGACTGGGCCAGGGTGGATCTTTCTGCGGTGTTCCAAAACGGGGAGGAAGAAGTGAAGGTGAAGGGTTTCTATGACGGGGACGGCGTTTACAAGGTTCGTTTCCTGCCTTTGAAAACTGGGACCTGGAGTTGGAAAGTGACGGGAATCCTGGAGGCCTCCGGTCAGGAGGAATGCGTGGCGGGGGAAGCGGAGGAAGGGCTTCACGGTCCGGTGCGGGCCCGGGGCATGCACTTCTCCTATGAGGACGGCACCCGTTTCGCCCCCTTCGGCACCACCATTTACGCCATGCTGCATCAGGAACGGGAGCGGATCGACCAGACCTTTGCCACCCTGGCCAAAGCGCCCTTCAACAAGGTGCGGCTCTGCGTGTTTCCCAAGCACTATGATTTCAACCACAACGAGCCGGAGTTCTATGCTTTTGAAAAAGACGGGGACAAATGGGACGTGGGACGGCCCTCCATCGCCTTTTGGCACCATTTTGAAGAAGGGCTGGCCAGATTGGAAAAAATGGGGATCCAGGCGGATCTCATTTTGTTCCATCCCTATGACAGATGGGGGTTCTCCAGCCTGACACAAGCGGAAAATCTGGAATATCTGGACTATCTGCTTCGGCGGCTGGCCGCTTTCCCCAATGTCTGGTGGAGCCTGGCCAATGAGTACGATTTCTGCCTGGGCCACAAGACGGTGGAAGACTTCGAGGAGATCGAGGAATACGTGGCTTCCCATGACCCCTATCATCATCTGTTGTCCAACCATAACTGCTTCAAGCACTGGGATTTCACCAGGCCCAACGTAACCCACGCCTGCATCCAGACCAAGGATCTGACCAAGGTGACCTTTTGGAGGGAGCAGTACCGCAAGCCGGTGGTGATCGATGAGTGCGCTTACGAAGGGGACATTCCGCATTTCTGGGGCAGCATCTCCGGCAGGGAGATGACGGCCCGGTTCTGGCGGGTGGTGACCAGCGGCGCATATTGTACCCACGGGGAAACCTTCCTGGACGATCAGGAAGTGCTCTGGTGGGCCAAGGGCTGCGTCCTGAAAGGGGAAAGCCCGAAGAGGATCGCCTTCCTGAAAGCGTTGGTGGAGGAACTGCCGGGGCCCATCGATTCCGAATCCCTCGGGATGGAGATCCTGGCGGGCATCAAAAGGGAGCAGGAGGAAACCGTCCTGGCGAATATGCCGGAAGAATTCCGGTCTTTCGCAAAAGCTTTCCTGCGCATGGATGAAGTGAGCCGTATGGGCTTCTGCGGCTCCGAACACTGTTGGCAGGGCCATTGCGGGGAACTGGCTTATCTGTATTATTATGATCTGCGCTGCTGCAGCCGGGATGTTTTGCACCTTCCCGAAACTCACACCTATCGGATCGAGATCATCGACACCTGGGAAATGACCCGTCAGACCCTGCTTGCCGGGGTCAAGGGTCAGGTGGAAGTGAACCTTCCCGGCAAGGAAGGGACGGCGGTGCTGGCCCTGGCGGAGGCTTAAGCCCCAACAATATCTTCAAAAGGAAACCGATAGCTTAAGCCGCATTCGTCCCGAAGCGCCAGGAATTCCTTTTGCAGGGATTCGCCCAGGGGCACGCCCTTGTCCTTCCGCTCCTGCCAGGCCAGGTATTCCTTTTCCCCGGCGGTGTAGATGCGCTCCGCCCCGGGGGCCTTCCGGGAACTTCGCAGATCTCTGCAGATCCCTCCGGCGGTTTCCCGGAAGGTATCCAGGCCCATGAAAAATTCCGGATTGATGACGAAGAAGAAATGTCCCAGGCGGTACATCTGATTGTTTCCATTTTCGTCCTTTCCGTTCAGAGCCTTCATATAGGGGCCGCCGGACAAGGCGGCGGAGAGAATCTCCACGGCGGCTGTAAATCCGTAACCTTTATAGCCGCCGTTTTCTTCGCCCAGGCCTCCCAAGGGAAGCAGGGCGCACCGGCCGGCCCGCATCTCCTTCAGGATCTGCTCGGAATCCGTCATGGTGTCGCCGTCCTTCGTCACCACCAAACCGGCGGGCGTGGGCTGGCTGGAGCGGGCATAGTATTCGATTTTGCCGTTTTGGACGATGGATGTGGCGCAATCGAAATTGAAGGGAAAGGCTTCGTCCGTGGGCATGGTGAAAGTGAGGGGATTGGTGCCCATCATGGGCTCCACGCCGAAGGTGGGGGCCACGGAAGGCCGGGCGTTGGTGCCGCTGATGCCGATCATCCCCGCCTTTTCGGCCATGCCCGTCCAGTAACCGGCGATGCCGTAATGGGTGGAATTGCAGATCGTTCCCCCGGCCATGCCGTAGACGGAAGCCTTTTGAATGAGCATTTCCATCATCTTATGGCTGGCCACCATCCCCAGGCCGTGATTCGCATCCATCACCACGGTGGTGGGAGTTTCCTTCAAAATCTCTATTTTGGTGACCGGGAGCAGGGTGCCGTTCTTGATGCGGTCCAGGTAAATGGGCTTGAAACGGTTGCAGCCATGGCTCTCGATGCCCCGGCGGTCGGACTCCAGCAGGACGTCGGTGCAGATTCGGGCGTCTTCTTCTGGAACGCCGTAAGCCTTCCAGACATCCACCATAAAATCATGAATTAATTCCCAGGAGACATAAGTTCTTGCTTCCATAATTTCCTCGCTTTCCGCCGCCGGTCAGCAGCATTTTGTTTAGTCTGTCCGCTGCGCATATTACAAGACTGCCTGTGATATTACATCACAATTATATTATGATTTGGACGTCAAAAGTGATTACGGATTGTTACGCAGCTTCGCAGCTCCCACAATCCTACCCAACATTCGGAATCCATGGGGCCCCTGCCCCACTTCTTCCTCATGTTGGGGTGCGCCATAAAGCCTCTCATTCACCGGTATGCAAGCATACCGTGAATTCGAGCTTTTGACGCTGTAATCATATTATATACTGGCGAATACAGTTATGCAAATGTAATGTGAAAAAATCATAACTAGAATAATGGTGTAATTGAAATAAAAACAACGGCATGTATTTGATTGAAATTCCTGTCGAAGTGTGTTAGTATTTCTTTGGGACTACTAGGATGGTAGGCGGTTAGCCCTCTCCGGAG
>CANQPH010000013.1 GCA_947625675.1 uncultured Acetatifactor sp. | reverse complement strand
AAATAACTCCTGAACCTCGTTTCTGGACTGATTGTACACCTTGGAAAGCACGGCATCCAGCCGTTCGGAAGGCACCTGGACCTCCACCTGCTCCGGCTCCTCTGTGGGCAGCTGCTCCATTTCTTCCACCACCCGGCACTTCACCTGGGTATGCCTGACCTGGGTCAAATTTTCACAGATGTAATCCGCCACTTGTTCCAGACAAAACAAATAGGCCTGTTTCTTTCCCACCCGGATATCTCCCAGGGTGCTCCGTTCAATCCCCAGGTTCATCAGAGCTCCCAGAAAATCCCTGTGAGACAATTCCTCTGCAAACTTCTCCATGGCGGGACGGATATGGACGCAGACAATCCCATAGGGCTCCTCATATCCCAAATCTTCCGGAGACCCGAAACGGAGCACCTTTCGATCCGCATTTTCCTCTCCGCCCCAGAAGGAGTAGGCAACATAGCGAAGCTCCCCTTCCACCTGCCAGAACAAATCCTGCTCGGCGAGGCCCAGGAAGCCGGTAAAGGTGAACATGTTCTGCCGATAGGACTTCTCCGCCAGCTCCCGGAATCGATTCTTCCACTGCTGCAATTCTTTTTCGGAATTCAAAGCCATTTTTCACACCTTTACGAAAAACTGATGACCTCTTCCTTGGGGGCCCTGGTCTTCGTAACGCTGATGGCATGGAGCATGGGGCCTTCTCCTTGATAGTCTTCCCAATATTCCTTGTTCACGGTGGCGATGACCTCCACCCAATCCCTTTGCTTCAGTGCCGCCGCTCCCGGGAACTCGCAGGCATACCCCAGGAAAGACATATCCTCCGCACAACAAGTCATGGCCATGCGCCCCGGCACGAAATATCCCTTGGGGAAATTCTCCGGCTTCAGCACCATGGCCTTGAAACGGACTTTTTTGCCCAAATAACGCTCCAGGTGATCCATGCAATCCAAATACCAGATGCCATAACCGGTGTTGTCCAGATCCAGCTGGTCCTTGGTCAGGTCATAGGGCAGATCCTCCTCCAGGATCTCGTCGATCTCCCCGTTGGCGTCCTCGAAGATCACGTCCGCCGTGGGATTCACCGCCTTGATGTTGCGCTTGTAGCTGTTCAGATCCTCCCTCACGTTGTCGCAGCGGTTGACGATGATCATCTCCGACTTGCGGATCATCTCCGCCAGCAGGGAACGCATGTTGGTATAATACATGGGAAAAGTGGAGCCATCGATGGTCGTGATCTGCTGCTCCACGTTCCAGTACCAGGGAAGCTTCATGTTTTTGCAGTTCCACATCCCATTGTATTCCACGATGATACGTTCCGGCTTATGCTTTTTTTCCAGTTCGATGAGGTGGGAGGGATTGAAATCCTCCTCCTTGTCAATCACCTCTATCACGGAGCGGCTCTTCCGAAGCAGCGCTTCCTCGTACTCCACTTCCCCTTCCTCGCAGAGCAGGATCAAGGTCTTGCCCCGGATCTGGAAATAGGGCTGGGCCAGCGTAAAAGCGATGAACTCCGTCTTGCCGCTTTCCAAAAAACCGTTAATAATATATACGGGCTTCATAACAATCTCCCATTATTTTTCACCTGTGCGAATCCTATCCGCACAGGTGCGCTTTTCCTCACTGCCGGAACAGCTCCGCCAGCTTCTCTTCCTTCAATTCCGAACCGATGACGCAGATCTTGCCGGTCACCATGGGCTTGCCTTCCCGGATGTCATGCTCTTCCGGCACGTAATCGTAATAAATCCAGGTGCCATCTCCTGCAGGAACCATTCCCTTGGCCCGCAGGATCACGCCGTATTCCCCGCTGTCCAGGGCCGTCAGGATGCTCTCCATCTCCTCTGCGGTATAGGAATTGGGCGTCTCCATGCCCCAACTGGTGAAGATTTCGTCCGCATGGTGATGGTGATGATGGTCATGGTCGTGGTGATGCTCGTGGTCATGATGATGGTGCTCGTGCTCCTCATGATCTTCATCATGGTCCTCATGATCGTGGTCATGATGGTGGTGGTGTTCGTGCTCCTCATGATCTTCGTCATGGTCTTCATGGTCGTGGTCATGATGGTGGTGTTCGTGCTCCTCATCATGGTCATGGTGATGATGTCCATGGCACTCGCATTCGCACTCGTCTTCGTCTTCCACCTCTTTCAGCATTTCATCCAGCAGATCCTCCAGCTTGTCAGCGCCTTCGATGGTCTTCAGCACTTCCTCGCCGTCCAGCTGGTCCAGCGGCGTGGTAATGATAGTCGCCACCTTATTGTGCTCCCGGATCATCTCCACGCAGGCGTTCATCTTCTCCTGGGAAACCTTGTCCGCCCTGGTCAGCAGGATGGTTCCCGCATAGGCGATCTGATTCACGAAGAACTCGCCGAAATTCTTAATATACATCTTGCACTTGGAGGCGTCCACCACCGCAACGGCGCTGTTTACCACCACGTCCAGGTCTTCCGCCACGTCCTCCACGGCTTTCAGCACGTCCGATAATTTCCCCACTCCCGAAGGCTCGATCAGCACCCGCTCCGGGGCATAGGTGGTCAACACCTCCTTCAGGGATTTTCCAAAATCTCCTACCAGGGAACAGCAGATGCATCCGGAGTTCATCTCCTTGATCTCGATCCCGGACTCCTGCAGGAAACCGCCGTCAATGCCGATCTCCCCGAATTCATTCTCGATCAGTACCACCTTGCTCCCGTCCAAAGCCTCCTTCAACAGCTTCTTGATCAGGGTCGTCTTCCCCGCCCCCAAGAAACCGGATACCACGTCAATCTTTGTCATTTTTACCCTTCCTTTCAGGCTTACAAGCAAATTCCGCCAGACTTATTTTCCTCCAAAACGCCCCCAATGTCAATATCCCGAAAATGAAAGTTTTATTAACAGATCACTGCAGCTGCGCCAGGATAATGTTTAAAGGAAGGATCGCCAAATCCCCTTCTTCGTTCCCTCCGCAGAGCAGGCCGATGAAATGACCCTGCCCATCATAAACCCCTCCGCCGGACATGCCGGAATGGGCGCTGCCCTTGCCCAACATCATGTTCTGGCCGAAATCTTCCATATAAATCCAGGGCTCCGTCACCGTGGCCGGAAGAAAGCCTGACTTCTGGTTTCCATTCGCTCCGTCCTGATTTCCCGCCCCCGGTTCTTCCGCAACGCCCTGTTCCTGGTTTTCTCCCGTCTCGCCCTGACTCCCTGGCCCCGGTTCTTCCGCAACGCTCTGCCTGTTTCCGGCTTCAGCCAGCCAGATATCGTCGCCGGACTTCAGGCGGTCAAAGGATTCCTTGTCCACAAGGGCCGATGCTGCTGCCGCCCCATACTCCTTCCAAGCTCCTCCTTCCATCTCCACCCGCCGTTCCAGGGCTTCGCCGGACAGGCGCAGGACAGCCAGATCCGATCCGGCGGGCAGTTCCACGTCAAAGCCATCCTCTCCCGGTCTCCAGCGAACCGTGTTCCCATCCAAAAAGACCACGCTCATTTCCTGCCAGCCCTCCAGGACGTGCCCAGCCGTCAGAATCGTCATCCCTTCCTCGTCCACGCTCCAGACCACACCGCTGCCCCGCAGTCTGTCCGTCTCTATGGATATCGCCGGATCTCCAGTGGCTTCCGATTCTTTTCCGGCACAGCCCGCAAGCAGCAGGAGGGCCAGCAGGATTCCCGGGAGCAGGCTTTTTCTCCAGGCTATTCTTTTCCAAATTCCTCTTTCCCAAACCCTTCTTTTCCATGCTCTTCTTTTCCATGCTCTTTTTTCCCAAGCTCTTCTTTGCATAAATCTTTCTCCCCAGCCGTAACAGATCTTTCTCTTCTCGGTCAATGTTTTCTATTCAAAAACATACGCCATCAAATACTCTCATATTAAAAGAACCGCAAACGCCCTATTCAATGTCTGCGGTTCTCCCTGTCTACCCTTGTTACTTCATATACGCCATATATTCCTTCTCAAACACAGAACGCTCTATGTTCGCCCGCTTTGCCGCATCCGCAATGGAAAGCAGATTGTCTTTTACAAGACCGAAAAGAATCTCCAATGCCCCTTCACGCTTACCCTCTTGAATGCCCTTATCATAAATCCCCGTACTCAGATTACACACCTGACTCACCTCCCGACTGCTCCCCTTCCTGTCCAAGCCGCATCACCACCACTCTTATCAGGTCATAGTTCTCTTCTGGCCCCCGATACTCGCCCCTCTTACAGTTCTCCGCAAAGCGATACTCGTTGATGGCATCCGAACGTTCCGGTTACCTTCGTTATTATTCTATCATGAGAAAGGGGAAAATACAATATCGCCCCAGGAACATTTTTCAAAAGACTAAACATAGTGGCAACAGTTCTGCCACATCTAGGCCGAATAAATTCGGCTGGCAAAGACGACACCCATGTCCGTTCATCCAATGTCAGAGCAATCCCGCTTCCAAAATGGCTTCTCGTATTTTATGAATCGTAAAATTTATATTCTATTTTTCACAAATTTTATGGACTATCTAAAGTCTTATTTTCATTTTTATAAATCAATGTAGAATAAATTTTAAATTTCATGAAAAAGATACCCTCAGGGGAGGAGGTTGCAAAAATGGATTTCGGAGACAGGCTTCGTGAACTTCGCATGGAAAGAGAATTATGTCAAAAAGAACTCGCCAGGCACCTGAAAGTATCCGTCAGCACAATCTCCAACTATGAGAAAGGAGTTCATTTTCCCGACCCGGTCACTCTCTGCAGATTTGCGGATTTCTATGAGGTGTCCATCGACTATCTCCTGGGCAGGACAAAATACCGCCACAGTCTGGAGCTTCTGGACAAGCCCCTGGCGGACGGCAGCGACATTTCAGACTTCATCAACGACTTCGTGAATCTGGAATTCCAAACCCAAAGAGAAATATGTCAATATGTCGATTATCGGAGGAAGATCCAAGCCAAACATTCCAGGAAGAAATCCTAAGACCTATGCAAAATCCTAAGGCCCATAAAAAATCCTTTTGAGAAACCGGGCGGGATCTCAAAAGGATTCTTTTTTAATAAACGGCGTAACTGACGATGAACTTTTCCATTCCCAACAGATAATTTACGGCGTCGATGAACTCCCGGACCATGGCGCTGTCATAAATGTGACCGGCCGCATTTGTAGGAAATTCAAAATTCAGGTACAGGCAGTTGTCCTCAAACTCATAATCCTCCTGGGTCAGCGGATCCCAGGTGAAATGATACAGCATGAAGTCGTCCACGCATTTCCGGTATCTGGCTACCCTCTCCTTCTCTTCCTCGCTTTCCGGCACCTCCTCCTCGTCTTCCGAATCACCGGCGAAATGGTTCAGGATGTTTAAAACATCCTCCTGCATCTCTTCATCGACCTTTTCGTCAAAAAACAGGGCGATGCCGCCCATATAGACGGGTCTCGCGGAGGATTCCAGGATTTCCCTGAACGTGAGCTTCAATTCCTCCTGCACCTCCGGGGGAACCTCCTTCTCCGGAGGGTTCTTGCAGGCTTCCTTCACCTTCTCGCTGATCTTGCGGCCGCAGCCCGCCAGCGTCTCCACGATCTTATTGAGGTTCTCCGTGGTCAGCCCGTTGCGCACCATGACAAGAAGGGCTTCTCCGATTAAATTTTCCATGTACATGTCTTTTGTATTCTCCTTTCTTTCTTTTGGTTATTTGTTTATGTATATGGTGGTATACTCGGTCTCTTCATAGATACTGCCGTCCGGGTTATACTCTGTTTCTTTCGTCATGTTGCCGGCTGCGTCATATTCCCATTCAGTCCAACTACCCTGACTACCCCGAACACTGCCGTCCGGGTTAAATGATGTCCTCTTTACAGCCACCGTGACAGCCTGCCCTTCCGGATTCTCCACCGCTTCCGACTCTTTCGCCGTCTCCGTCTCAGGCGCCTCCGTTGTTCCTGTCTCCGTTATCCCAGTTCCTACCGTTCCAGTTTCCTTCTCGCTTTCCAGGGTGGCTGCGCTCCCCATACCTTCGATACTTTTCTCCTGGCCGCAGGCTGCCGTGCCCATGGCTAAAAGCGCCGCCAGAAGCGCTGCCGACACCCTTTTCACCCATTCTTTTCCCGTTCCTTTGTTCCCGACCATTTCTGATCTTGTCTCCTTTCCCGTTTGTCCCGGCTCCCTTCTCCGGATTTCCGGACGGGAACCTTTCCATTACGGTTCCATTCTACCCCCCCCCCCGGGAACATTTTGTCAATAGGTCTGCGGATATTTTCGCCGAAACAACGCACCCCTTGCAAGTACATAAAATGGACGCAATCCATTCACACTAACGGATTGCGTCCATTTTCAAAATATATCGCTTTATCAATAGTCTGCGGTTCTCTCTGTCTATCTTTGTCACTTCATATACGCCATATACTCCTTCTCAAACACGGAACGCTCTATGTTCGCCCGCTTTGCCGCATCCGCAATGGAAAGCAGGTTGTCTTTTACAAGACCAAAATATTCTACTATGAGAAAGGGTAAAATACAATATTGCTCCAGGAACATTTTTCAAAAGCCCAATTTTCAAAAGTCTAATTTTACGAATCATAAAATTTGTATTCCATTTTTTACAAATTTTATGGACTATCTAAAGTCTTATTTTCATTTTTATAAATCAATGTAGAATAAATTTTAAATTTCATGAAAAAGATACCCTCAGGGGAGGAGGTTGCAAAAATGGATTTCGGAGACAGGCTTCGTGAACTTCGCATGGAAAGAGAATTATGTCAAAAAGAACTCGCCAGGCACCTGAAAGTATCCGTCAGCACAATCTCCAACTATGAGAAAGGAGTTCATTTTCCCGACCCGGTCACTCTCTGCAGATTTGCGGATTTCTATGAGGTGTCCATCGACTATCTCCTGGGCAGGACAAAATACCGCCACAGCCTGGAGCTTCTGGACAAACCCCTGGCGGACGGCAGCGACATTTCGGATTTCATCAATGATTTCGTGAGTCTGGAATTCCAAACCCAAAGTGAAATATGCAAATACGTCGGTTACCGGAGGAAGAACCAGGCCAAACATTCCAAAAAGAAATCCTAAGGCCTATAAAAAACCCAAGGCCTATAAAAAATCCTTTTGAGAAACCGGGCGGGATCTCAAAAGGATTCTTTAATAAACTGCATAACTGACGATGAACTTTTCCTTTCCCAGCAGGCAATTCACGGCATCGACGAACTCCCGAACCGTAACGCCGTCATAAATGCGACTGGCCGTATCTGTAGGAGGTTCAAAATTCAGGAACAAGCGGTTGTTATCAAAATATATCGCTGTGCGTTCCGGTTCGAGTCAATAATAAGAGCAGTTCGTTTTCTCTGACCTCATACACCAATAACCAGTCAGGAGTTATGTGACATTCACGACAACCTTTATAGACTCCGAGCAGATTATGGTCTTTATATTCAGATGGTAATTCCTGCCCGGATGCCAACATAGCCACAACAATTTCGAGTCGTTTGATATCATACCCTCGCTTTTTTATCCGCTTGTAATCCTTTTTAAAAGTCGTTTGGTATTTAATCGTCAGCATCCAAGTCCTCCATCAGTTCAGACACAGACGCAAATCCTCGGCTCAGACCGATACCGTTCCTCGCATCTTCTATCGCTTTCATTGTTTCCGCATTTGGTATGGAGTTTCCAATACGAAAAGGAATTGCCTGTTCCCGCACGGACTGACGCAAAAATATATTGATAGCAGAACTCAAACTAAGACCAAGACTTTCAAAAAGCTCCTGAGATTCCCGTTTCAATACCGGATCAATTTTGATATTTGTACTCACTGCCGCCATTTATGGACACCTCCTTTTTTACATTATATGCCTATTTTCTCTACTTTGTCAATATCCTATATATACTCGAGTTTCGGCAGTTCTGTCCACCAGATCAATAGGATCAATAGCAACCCGAGAGGTCTCCGGACAAAACAGAGAATCGCAAAAAGCATCAAACCTCTAGCGTCTTGTATCCCAGCGTCCGCAGAAGACGTTCTCTCCCGCCTTCCCCATGAATTTGCTCTTCCCGCAGATCTTCTCGACGGCGGCACGGATATGGGTGCGTGTGGGGCCGTAGGCGTTGATAAAAGTGTGCAGCTGCGGCACGTCGATCAGATGGTTCGTATAATTTAAGCTGACGCCCACGGTAGGCACCTCTTCATTGTACCAGGGCAGCTCGCGGCTGTGATTGCAGCTCCAGCGGAGGCGGACATCGTTTTCCTGGGCATAGCCCTTCACATTGATGAACAGGAACACCACGTCGTGATTCTCGATGAAATCCTTCCGAGACCCGTGTTCCATCATCTTCACCATGTTCATGGGCGAAACGCCGTTCTCCACCTCCAGGTCATGGAAATTGGGGCAGATGTTCACTTCAAAACCGGCCCGCTCCAGCTCCTCGACGACGATGTCACGGACCGGATCTCCCTTATAACCCTTGCTGGTGGGCGTAGACTGGACATAAACCAGATACGCCCGCTTTTTCTGCGCCGGGTCGATGGGCAGAAGCTTTCGGGTATCCTTGACCAGAGTAATACAGGTATCGGCTGCCTGCTGGGCGTAAGCCCTGTGCTCCGCACAACCCACCACCGCAAGTCCCGCCTTGTCGGGGAAGCGCACCTCATCCCGATAGAGATGCAGATGAGCCTTCATGCCCAGGATGCGGTGGAGCGCATCCGAAAGGCGCTCTTCCGTGATAATGCCCTTCTCATAACCGGCCTTCATGAACCCGATATCCTCTTCCACATCGTTGGCGAACAGGAACATATCGCATCCGGCGGCGATGGCTCCCGGCACCGCATCGCAGCGTCTGGAGGTGGCCGACATTCCCACCATATGGGATGCGTCGGTGATGATAATGCCGTTAAAGCCCATCTCGCCCCGCAGCAGATCAGTGAGCAGCTCCGGTGCGAGGGTGGCCGGCATGATATCGGCATCAGCAATGCCGGGACGCAGGCGGCGGCTCATCTCCGGCAGGGCGATATGTCCCACCATGATGCTCTCCAGCCCCTCGTCGATCAGCGTCTGATAGACCCTGCGGAAGGTGGCGTTCCATTCCTCAACGCTTAAATTGTTGACGCCCAGCGCCAGATGCTGGTCCAGTTCCTCCACGCCGTCCCCAGGGAAGTGCTTGGCCGTGCAGGCCATATTGGGATTGGCATCCTTGATGCCCTTGATATAAGCCCGGGCGTTGGCGATCACGTTGTCCGTATCCTCGCCGAAAGAACGGGTATTGACAATGGTATTGCGCCAGTTCATGTAAATGTCGGACACCGGATTGAACATCCAGTTGCAGCCGATGGAAGACGCCTCCCGCCCGGAGACGTAACCCACATGGTAGGCGTTCTCCGTGCCGGATCCTGCGCCGCACTGGGCGGCCGTTGCGACAAAGGTGCCGTCAGGCAGGCAGCCGCTTCCGCCATCGTCACAGTTAGCGGCAATGAGCAGCGGTATTTTACTGTATTTCTGGTAGGTCGTATTCTGCAGCCAAACCGTCTCCTTGTCGCCTCCCTGCCAGCGCAGACCCCCCTGATGGGAGACGGCCAGCCCCGCCTTGATCGCCTCCTCATTGACGCCGGGAACCGCCTTCAGAAGCACGAACATCTGTCCCAGCTTCTCCTCCAGCGTCATGCCGGCGATGGTTTCCTCCACCCAACGGATCTCCTCCTCCGTGAGATAAAAGGGTTTCTCTCTTAAATTGACCATGATACCTTCTCCTTTCGTTTTTCCCCATCCGGACCATAAGAAGTATCCAATCGATACTCCAAAGAGCCCTCTATAAATAGTGTAACACCGGAGAGGCGCATTCGTCCAGTGAAAAAGAGATTGACAAGTCAAAAAAATGACCTGACAAGGCGTCCGCACCGGGTGCGGCGGCTTGGTCAGGCCATCCAATAAGCGGAACGATAAGCCGGGTTCTGTCTCGAATGATCATCTATCCAGGACGTCCGTCGCCGGACGCCTCAAGCGACCTACCTGAAAGCAGGCCGGGCAAGCCTGTCGCTTTCTATTTGGTCTTGCTTCGGATGGGGTTTACATGGCTCCGCCTGTTGCCAGACGGACGGTAGTCTCTTACACTGCCTTTCCACCATCACCAGAGCCCCGTAGGGTGCATCTGGCAGTATATCTCTGTTGCACTGGCCTTGGAGTCGCCTCCACCGGACGTTATCCGGCATCCTGCCCTGTGAAGCCCGGACTTTCCTCACCTGTCCTTAGACAGCCGCGATCATTTGTTCCACTTGAGCACGATTCTACCATAAGAATGAAATTCTGGCAAGCTTATTCTATCGGATCTCCAGCAGTTCGAAGGCCTTTCGGATATACTCGTTTTGATCCGTCAGCCTCCAGATCAGCCCGGAGCGGTAATTTTCCAGCATCAACAGGCTGACTCCCTTGTCGATGCCGATGCACCGGTCTGAGAACCAGGCCGGCTCCACGTCCAGATTGTAGGCGTCCAGGAAGCCGTATTTTCCCTGGAGTTCCGGAATCCCGGCAAAGAATTCCATGGCCTCCGCCACTTCCCTGGGGGCAAAAGGCAGGGAGCCGATGGGGCCGCAGGGCGCCACCGTCCCGTCCGTCTCGTTCCGGTCATTTCCAAAACAGGGCAAGGCCCCCTGGCCGCCGGAATAGCCCCGGGGCGTCATACAGGCGGTAAGGCCCCAGGCATTTTCATGATAAGTTTTCCTGCCCCGGGGATTATCTATGCAGTACTGCCTGTTGGCATAAGTGGCCCGGACGGAATTTTCATACCAGTCGATACCCCTCCGATCCTTTTTTCCCTTCAGGTTCAGGAAGGCATGGGAAAACTGATATACGAACAGAGCCCCGCAATGGCTGTGGTAGATCAGGCCGCTGTCCCTATACACGTCGCAGAACAGGGGACAGTCATACAGGATGGAAGGAGGCACCGGATACTTCGGCGCCGCCACACCCAGGAAATACATGATAAGCTGCTCCGCATAGTGATCCCAGTGGCCGAAATGTCCATCGGAATCCTCCGATTTCCGGGCCTCGTGATATCCCATGTAAAACTGATTCTTCACAGGATCCCGATACCACTCCCAATCCACCTCGGCATAGATCTCTTTCCAAAGGAGCTTGCATTCTCCGCCGAAATATTCCCCCGCACACAGGGCCCCCATGAGAAACAGGGCGGTGTCGATGATGGAAACCTCGCTCCGCCCGTACCTGGAAGCGTCCTCCATCTGTAGGAAATGATAATAAAATCCGTGGATCCTCACGGGACGTTCCTTCATAGTCCGCAGGGTTCCGACGGCCCGTTCCTCCGCTTCCCGTCTCCCCACGTATCCCCGCTCTGCGCCGATGGCAAGGGCGGCCAGGCCATAGCCCACGGATGCGATGGAGCACATCTCCCGGTTCACGTCGTTGTCCCGAATCAATCCGAGCCCCTCCGGCGTCAGGCTGACCTCCCGCCAGAAGAATTCAAAACAGCCCCTCTCTTCCGCTTCCATCACATTGCTCCAGGAAGGGGCTTTCTGCGTCATTTTATTTTCCATATTGATCGAACAGCCTCCTGCGCTTCTTTCAGACCGCCCACTGCTTGATGCAGCTTTCCCGCTGGATCAGGGCGGTGGGCAAGATAAACTTGCTGCTGGGGCCTCCCCGCATCATGTCAAGCAAGGTTCTGGCCGCCATTTCCCCCATCTCGTACAGAGGTCTGTGCACCGTGGTCAGGGAAGGGGTGAACATGGTGCTGGCGGCGATGTCGTCCATCCCGATCACGGAAACATCCTCCGGCACCCGGATCAGCATATCCTTCAAAGCCCGGATGCAGCCCATGGCCATCTCGTCATTGTGGGCGAAGATCACCTCCGGCCGGTTTCCCTTCCGGATGAACTTGATGGTCTCCTCATAGGCGGTATCCTCCTGCCAGTGTCCGACGAGGCACCAGTCCTCCGGCAGTTCCAGATCAAAGGCCTCCACCGCCTCCCGGAACCCCGCCATACGCTGTTTTCCATCGAAGCCGGGTCCCGTCAGACAGGCTACCCTGCGGAATCCCAGGTTGCGGATGTACTCTCCCACCCGAAAAGCGCTGCTCTTATTATCCACCAGCACGGCGGAAATATGGGGCGTATACAGATCCCGGTCCATGACCACTACGGGACAGCTTGCGTCCGCCAGGGAGATCAGCACCTCGTCCGGTATGGCGTCCGAAAAAATAATGGCCCCGTCCACCATCCGCTCCCTGAGCAGGCGGCTGATATGGGTGATATCCTGCATGGGACCGCACTTGGCGGCGATCATCTCCTGATTCTGGCGTTCCATCTCGTTCTCGATTCCCCGCAGCACTTCGCCGTATACCACGCCGTAAAGGGAAAATGCAAAGTAGCCGATGAACCCATTTTTCTTCGTCTTCAGGCTCTTCGCCATGCCGTTGGGCACATAGCCCAGCATCTTGGCCGCCTCCAGCACCCGCAGCCGTTTCTCCTGACTGACCGCCCCCGAATTATTCAAAGCATAGGAAACCGTGGAGACCGATACCCCCGCCGCTTCCGCCACATGCTTTATCGTAACCGCCATTCTCTCTACCTTTCATATTTATAGACACAGTCTCCCGGGCTACCAACGTTTACCAGGACACCGTCAGTTCCTCTTCTCCCGTCCTGCCATCCGCTGCGCTGTACAAATATGTCCTTCCATCCTTTTCTTCCATTCGATAAGAGGCGTCCTCTCGGAGAAAACCGGTTCCCTCCAGGACGATGACATCCTCTTTCTGGGACAGGCGGAACTTCAGACTGTCAGGGCCTTCCTCCAGGATCTCAGCGGTGGAATAGACGATTTTTCTTCCGGCCGCCGTAAGATTCATGGGGAGCATGAGTCCTTCCCTGGAACCCAGCCAAAGTTCCCTTCCTTCCAATAATTGGTTCCCATTATAGCATACATGAAATTGTTTTGCAAAAGAATCTAAATTTAAAATATGAAGATATTTTTCCTCTCCGTCTGCGCTGACGTCCAGGAAAATCCCGTCATAAACATGGTCATGGGAAAGCCTTCCCGGCACCCCCAGGGCCTCCATCAGCTTTCGGATGGCGGGACGGTTGCAGATATAGTCCGTGCCCAGCACTGCGGCCATGCCCTTCCCGGCCTTTTTCAGGAAGGCGCAGACCTCTCCTCTCGTGCTGATGCGCAAAAAGCTTTCCGCATCCGGCGCATCATACATCTGAGCGTCCCCGATCCGCACCTCCGCATATCCTTTCCAGATTCCTTCCGGCTGGGCGCTCAGACAGGGCAGTTCTCCCTGCCCGATCTCTCCCAGGATTTTCACCCCCAGATAATCGGTCAGCACCCTGCAGGCCCTGCCCTCCATGTCCCATTCCGGCAGTCTGCCGTACAAAAGCAGCTTCCCGCCGTTTTCCAGAAAGGCGCAGAGTCTCTTTTGCACCGCTTCCTCCATGTAGGAGGCGGACAGCACATACAGGGTCTTTTTTCCTTCCATCCAGGAACCGTCCTCCTGCAGATTCACCCCGCCGAAGGCATAATTGTCAAGAAGCAGTCCTTTGGTGAACACGTCCCACCCCCCGCCGATCCGGAATCTGGTGAGATTGTTCAGCATGGATTCTTCCGGCGATGGCCCGCTCCCGGGGCAAGTGCCCGAACCGCTTTCCTTCCGATAGCAATATTCCGTCATAAAGTAGTCAGGGATAAAACCGATCATCAGATCGTCCCGTTCTTCCTCCATCCGGCCCAGTTTCTCTCCGTTGGCCAGCATCACTCGGGCGTTCCTGGCAATCCTGGGATAGGTATAGCTCAGACGTCCTTCCGGGTTCACCGGAGCGGAAAAGCCGTGGCGCTCCCCCGTAATGGCGATGCGCCTGTTGCCGTCCTCCCTGGGATGCTTCAACAGCATGTTGTAGCCGCCTGCAAAGAGATAATGATTGATGAGCCGGGCCCCTTGGGCCATGTAGATCCGGGCGGTGAAATCCGCATCCGAAACGTCCAGCCTTCCGCTGCCGCTCTCCCCGTAATCCGCCTCCCCGCTCTGGAATTCAAAGCTGGCCAGGGGATTCCCAGTCTTGCAGGCCGCTTCCATGTAACAGTTGATCAAATAAATATCCTGGAGGTTTTCCATGGTGACGCCGGAAAGATAGATGTCCGTACCGGCCCACAGCTCCCTGTCGTTTCCCACCGCATCCAGCAGCTGGCTGATGCCCACCGGGAAGGTGTGGCCCCTGCCCCCGCCGGTGCCGTGGACATTGATCAGGAAGGGTACCTGGCTCACCCCGTATTTTTTCGCCATTTCTTTCAAAATTTCGGCATAGCGGGCAAAGCGATCCCGCATATAATACCCCAGATCCCTGTGATAAGGAAGGGAAATCTCTTCTCCCGGATTCCGCCAGATCTGTTTCCGTTCCTCATAGGACAGCTCCAGGAAGGGATACCGTCCCTTCAGGACTCTTTCCTCATAGCGCTCCCCCAGCCACCTTTCAAAGTCCGGCAGGGTCGTATCCGTCAGATCCGGAGTGTTGGACACCCAGGACAACATGCCGATCTCGTTGTCCAGCTGACAGGCGATCACGTTGCCGCCCTTCGGTTCCAGGTGCCTGGCCAGGATGGGCATGATCTGCCCGTACCATTTTTCCACGCAGTCCAGAAAATCCTTCGCCAGGTAGTCCAGGGTGCTGGTAGGCGTCTTCCGGCCGCCCCAGCCCTCCGGCACCAAATGGGGATATTTCTCCGCCACCCAATAGGGAATCCCCTCGTTTTTCATTTCCGCCATGATAAAAGGCCCGGGCCTGGCGATCACGTACAGATGGTTCCTGGCGCACAGCTCGATAAAGCCCTCGATATCCAGGTTGTCCCGCTCCGTCCCGAAATCGAACTCTCCCTCCGCTTCTTCATGACAGAGCCAGGGAATATAAGTGGCCACGGCGTTCATCCCCGCCCGGACCAGCTTTTCGATGCGATCCTGCCACTCCTCTTTTCTCAGACGATAATAATGAATCTCCCCCGCGATGATGATCTTGGGTTCGCCGTCGATCAAAAGTCTGCGGTTCTCCAAAGTGACCATGGAAACTCTCCTTTTCTTTTCCTTCCCGTGCGCCGGACTTCCCGCCGATGGGCTTCTCTCCGTTTGCTCCGGACTTCGCACCGGTTCCTTTCTCCCCACATGCGCCGCACTACTTCCCACCGGCACGCTTCATCACTCTCCGGTAATACCCGTCTTCTCAATTCCCTCGATGAAATACTTCTGGGTGATAAAATACAGGATCAGCAGAGGGAGGATGATCAGGAAAGTCCCCGCCATCTGCACGGACTCATTGGCCGTGGCCCCCGCCTGAGACTCGGAAGCGCTGACCATCTTGTTAAAGGTATCCACAAAGTTCTCCAGCTTCATGGGCAGGGTCTTGATCTCAGCCCCGAAATACAGGGAGCCCAGGTAAGTCTCGTTCCAGTACCAGACCGTGGACAGCAGGAAGCTGATGAGGAATCCCGGCAGGGCGATGGGCACCGCCACCTTGAAGAAGACCACCAGCTGTCTGGCGCCGTCCACCTCCGCCGCCTCCGTCAGGGACACCGGCACCTGGCGGAAGAACAGGTAGAAAATCAGCACGAAAATGGAACTTCTCATCCCCTGCCCCATCACGGCGGGAAGCAGATAAGCCTTCAGGCTGTACAGGATCCCCAGATCCCGATACATGAGAAACTGAGGGATCATGGTGATCTGGGTGGGAATGATGAAGGTGGCCAGCACCAGGCCGAAGATAAGCCCCTTGCCCTTGAACCGGTAATGGGCCAGGCCGTAACCGGTAATGGAGCACACCAGGGTCTGCAGCAGGGCCGGCAGGACGCTGACATAGATAGTGGTCCACAAAGTTTCAAAATATCCCAGCACCAGGATCGCCCGGCTATAGTTGCTCCAGTTCACCTGATAAGGGATCCAAATGACCAGGGGATTGGTCAGATCCTCGGAGGACATCATGCTCATGCTCAACATTTTCAGGAGCGGATACAGGAACACGAAACCGGTCACGATCAGAAACAGATAGATCAGGGCCCGACCTCCCGTCCGGAAGAAAGCTTGTTTGTTCATCTTTCTCATTTCTATACCCCCATGCGTGCTTTGGCACGCGTTCCAATCAATAGTATGAAAATTTATTTTCATACTTGGTACCTCCTGCTTTCCCGATAGAGCTTCTTCAACTCCCGCTCCTGCTGCTTCTTCAGCTTTTTCGCCCGCTTCAGTTCCAGCTTGGCCAGCTTGGTGGTGCCGTAGACGGCTTCGTTCCTGGGACCGTACAGCAGCATGAAGAATCCGATGACCAGCACCAGCACCAGGAAATAGACCCAGGCCTGGGCGGAAGCGTATCCCATTCCCCGGGAGGTCTGGAACATGTTGTCCTGTATGGTGGTGATCACGGTATTGGTGTCAAAGGTGGATATGGTGACAATAGTATAAATCAGGCAGATCACGATCATATTCCGCACGTTGGGCAGGGTCACCTTCCAGAAGCATTCCCAGCCGGAAGCCCCGTCGATGTGGGCCGCCTCGTACATGGCCCCGT
The DNA here is from genome assembly GCA_947625675.1 of uncultured Acetatifactor sp. GTDB lineage: Bacteria > Bacillota > Clostridia > Lachnospirales > Lachnospiraceae > Acetatifactor. Next base: position 47,373 of record CANQPH010000013.1, on the reverse strand, counting down.
CGATCTTCTGCAGGGCGGAGAGCAAAAGCAGGATCTGCACTCCTGAGAACCACAGGATCATGACGAAGGAGTCGATCAGCTTCAGCAATAGCTCCGACACGCTGCCGGGCAGTACCTCCAGAACACCCAGCAGGATAGGATTGGACTGAGCCCCCTGGATGGTCATGAGCCCCATGTCGATGAACTTCTCAATGATGGGGCCGCTGATGATGATGACCGGCAGGAAGAACAGGGTGCGGAAAAATCCCTTTCCCGTGATCTCCTTGCTCAATATCAGGGCGATGATCAGGGAAAAGACGATGACGATGGGCACCTCCAGCACGATGCTTCCCACGTAATCGATGAGGATGCCGGGGAAGGTCACGTCCGCCAGGAACACCCTTCTGTAATTATCCCCTCCCACGGGAGTGGTCACCAGCCCTTCCGCCGAAATGACCACGGATTCAAAGCTCATCCGCAGCGTGGAAAAAATGGGGTACATGGTGAAGATCACAAACCCTGCCAGCCAGGGCAGACAACAGAGCCATCCCCGCAAAGCGTCCCTTGCGGGCTTCGTCAACTTTTTCTTTTTCATGACGCCCCTCCTTTCATTACCAGAAAGCTCTCCCCATCCACAGACACGCTCTCTCCTTGTCCGGATCCGCTCCCTTCCCAGGCGGCGGTTCCGTAATTCACATAGATGCTGGTGCCGTTGCTGTAATCCACCCGCACCACGTCTTTGGCGAGGACGGTGCGATCCAGGATCTGGCATCCCACCACGCCCTCCAGGGCCTCATTGAGCCGCTGGTAGCGGGAAAGGATGCTGTCCTTCCAGACCTCGTACTGAGAACTGTAGAGCCAGCTGGAAGGGGTATTGATCAGTTCGATGGGATCCTCCCAGGTCACGTACCAGTTGGGATACATCCCGTAATCCACGCACCGCAGCAGCTCCTGCCCCACGTCCGCCTGGAAGTTCCAGGCCCCGGAATAATAAGGCAGGTACCCCTTCAGCACGATCTGCAGGAAGGGAACGGTCTCCGTGAAAATATAATAGTCGCTGGAAGAGGCCGGCATGTCATAGATCGCATCCGCCCGTCCGAACAGGAAAGCGGAAGGCGCATAGAGGGACAGCTTCATTTCCCCCGTATCCGCTCCCTGGTACAATTCCCTGGCCTCTTTCCGGGTCAGCGGATCCTTCTTGTTCCAGTTGGCGTAAAGGCTGGAACCGAAGACGTCTGCCGCCACTCCGGCGAAATCCAGTCCGGCCGCCTCCTTTGCGAACTTTTCCAATTCCTTCACCGCAAAAGTCGGGGACAGCCAGGTAAATGGCGCATAGTCGTAGGTCTGCAGCAGGGTCTGGTCGATGGCCTGGGCCCTCTGGGCATTGCCGTAGCCGCCGATTCCCTCATATCCTCTGGAAAAATCGGCATACAGGGAAACATCCAGTCCCAGGGCCCCGAATTTCCGCAGGAAATCCTTCCAGTCTCCCTTGGAACCCACCTTGCCCGCAAAGGACAACTTCGTGGGGGCGGCCCCGGTGGCGCCGTTCTTGCCATAGCCCCGCAGCACCACGTCCAGGTTCCGGATCCCCTGGTCATAAAGTTCCTGAACCACGGTTTCCGCCTGTTTCTCGGTGGTCATGGGCACGGTGGCGGACCACAGAAGCTCTTCCCTCTGTTCGGAAAGCAGGAATTCCAGCTTCATGGGCACCCCGTCTCCCGTTTCTTCCGTTCCCGTCAGAACACCTTCTTTGCGAAGATACTGCTGGTAAACCTTGGCGATCCCCACGTAGTCCGCTTCTTCTCCGGACAGGAAGCTGTAACGCAGTTCAATGTCATACCGGTTGGGCCTGGGCTGATTGGCGGTCATGCTGCTGCCGCTCTGGCTCACCTTCATCTGATAGGTCTCCCGGATCAGGAACTTCGGCATGATGAAATTATAGGGGGTGCGGATGCCGCTGGCATAGGCCACGATCCTGCAGTATTCCGCCCCTTCGTGGACGATCACCGCCACGCCGTCCTTTTCTTCGTCCATGACGCTTCCGAACACCGGCACATAGATCCGTTCCGCCTCTTTCAGGAAGCTGGCCTCCGTCCGGCCCTTGAAGGTTCCCATGCTGATATCGCTGCCGTAGATCTGTTTTTCATAGGGTTCCGTGCTCAGGGTCTGCCTGGACGTATGGATCAGGGCCCCGCTTCCGTCCGGCACGAACAGATAGCCCTGGTTCTCCGTTCCATGGGTGGCCCCCAGGAAAGGATACAGATAGATGGCCTGGAGGGTGGTGTCCCCTCCGCTCTCCCGGACGGAATCCTCGGGGACGGACACGGTCAGGCCCTGCTCCGTCAGCTCCACCCGCAGGGTGAGGGAAATCCCTTCCGGGAAGGCGATGTCGCTCTCAAAACCGTTCTCCATCGTCCTGGTGGAAAGCTGCACCTCCTGATTGGAAATGGCCCAGGTCTTGGTGCTGCCGTTGGACTGCCGGATGTCGATAGAGACGCCGGAATCCATCATCCCCTGCCAGGTATTGTTCATCTCCCCTTCTCCGGGAGGCGTCTGGCCCATGGAGGAATAGACGAAGCCCGTGGCCTTGTTTTCCACCTGGATGGCCAGGGTGGCGGGATTATAATAAAGCGCCAGACTCTCGTTTTCCGCAGCCTTTACGAATTCTCCCTGGGCATGAACCCTTGCGGGGAGCAGGAAAGCCAGGCACAGAAGGCCCGCCAGGAGGGTCAGTTTGCAAAATGTCTTGTTTTTATACACGGATCGCCACCTCCTTATAAATGCTGACCAGGAATTCCCAGAGCTGCGTGCCCAGGAGGTAGAGCGTGAATGCGGCCAGCAAGAACAATCCCATGGTTACCAAAGTCACGCAGAGATTCTTCACCGTCTGGGAAATGGTGAACACATGAACCTCCTGCACCATCAAATAAAGGAGCACCGCACACCAGCAGATAATGAAGGTCTGCCCGAAGGAGTAAAGAAAGCTCTCATTCTCCGTCAGCACATTGGAAATGATCTGCAGGGGCAGCATCAAAAGCAGATAAGGGGAAAGGGCGTAAATCGCGCCGCAGTACACATGCTTGAACTTTCCTTCTCCTCCGGACACCGTGCTGACCAGGTAGTTGCAGACCACGAACAGCAGAAGCGGCAGCAGAATCCTTCCGATCAGGTTGGGCAGGCTCACGTACACCGGATTGGTCTGGTTGAACAGGTAACTGGTGACGTACAGGTCCGTGATCTGCAGGATGATCAGCCAGAGATACAACAGGGTGGAGGCCAGGACGCCCGTCTCCTCCCGGTAATGGATCCGATAATAGCCGTCAAAAGGATTCCGGAGCATCTGCCCGGTCAGGCCCAGCTGCCGCACCAGGGTCAGGGACTTGATCCTCCCGCCCAGATCCCGCAGGGGCTTCAAAAAGCCCTTCTTCCGATCCAGCCTCTTGATCACCATCCACAAAAGCACCAGGGCTGCGATCAACAGGATCACCCAGGTCAGATTGTCCTCGATCCATTCATTTCTGGAATACCAGAAGGCCTGGGAATAACCGGAAACATTGCCCGCCGTCTCGTAATAATCCATGGCCTGGGCATAATCCTGCCGCTTGAAGCTGGCCTTGGCCAGGGCCTCATAGGCGAACAGAAAGGAAGTGTTGCGGCGGTTGATCTCCAGCCAAGTGGCCTCCGCTTCCTGGTACCGCCCGTCCATGTAGTCGCTCAAGCCTTCGTGGACCATTTCCGCAAATTCCACCGGCACGTAGGTCTGGATCACGCCTTTACCCTTGTCCAGCACATAGATCACGCCCTCGTCGGACACGTCGATGGCCACGGGATCTGCGATCAGGCCCTTTCTCTGCATGCCGGAATCCTCGTAGCCGAAGGCGAAGATGAAATTGCCGTAGCTGTCATATTCGTAAATGGTGCCGTAGGAATCCACCGCATAAATGTTCAGACGGCGGTCCACCGCCACGTCCATGAAATAAATGCTGGTCACGTAGGGGCTGATCAGGTCCGCTCCCGCAATGGAAAGCTTCCGGATGCTCTGTCCCTGCTTGTCCGCCCCGCTGCCCTGGGTCACCGTGTACATCAGTCCCAGATCATCTACGTCGATGTTGTACACGCTGGAGGGCACGTTTTTGAACAACTGATCCAGCTGCTCCTGGGTGAAAAAGGTCCTCTGCAGGATCATGGTCAGGGAGGTGTTGGTACGGTTGGAACCGAAATACCCCAGGAAATCTCCCTCCAGGCTCATCTGCATCACGCCGGAGGTGGAACCCTGGGAAACCACGTACAGGTTCCCTCTTTTGTCCACGCTGACCTTCACCGGGGAGAAATCCGTCTTACTCCCGAAGATGGCCTCGTCTGGCCTGCCGATCTGCTGACGCAGGTTCCCTTCCAGATCAAACACCAAAATTTCCTTTTTGTCGAAATCGGCCACGTAAATGCCGTCCTCCGTAACGGACAGGCCGGTGGGGGAAATCATTTCCTCGCTGGTGATCTCCCGCAGGATCTCCTCCCCCTGCATCACCAGGATCCGGGAATTGCCGGTATCCGCCACGTACATCAATCCATCCTTGAGGAAAATATCCTCCGGATTTTTCAGTCCCGGTTCCATCATCTCTCCCGGACGATAGGCGTCCTGAGTATGAACCACGAAATTCCCCGGCCCCTCCGTCCAGGTATAATAGGGAGTCTCGGCCTCTGCCCGGATCCCGGGCAGGAGCATCCCCAATATCATCATGATGCATATGCCGCATCTTGCTCCAAAGCGCTTCATTCTCGCTCCCATCTGCGCCTCACCGCGCCGCTCTTTGCCATCCTTGCACCCCGCCGTTTCCGCTGCTTTCCTGCGGCTCCGGTTTACTTGATCCCGGAATGGGCCATAGTGCTCATCACGTTGTTCTGCATGAAGATGAAGATCACCAGGTTCGGGATAAACATGATCAGGGTGGCCGCCGCCGCCATGCCGATGCCCGCCACGTCGTTGCCCGTGGTGGTCAGAGTGGACATGTAGTAGGCGAAGGTTTTCAGGTTATCGTGATTCAGATACAGTTCGCTGGCTTCCACGGAGTTCCAGGCGGCCTGGAAGGTGAGGATCACCACCGTGGCCAGGGAGGAACGGGACAGGGGAACCACGATCCGGATAAAAGTGTACCAGTCGGTGGCCCCGTCGATCTTCGCCGCCTCCAGCAGCTCGTTGGGAATCTGATCCATGAACTGCTTCACCAGGAACAACCCCACGGGCATGGCCAGGGCCGGCACGATGTGCACGGCGAAATTGTCTATCAGGCCGATCTCATAAGTGATCAGGTACCTGGGGATCCGCACCGCCGCACCCACGAACATCAGAGCGGTGGTATTGATGCTGAAAATCAGGTTCTTGGCCTTAAAATCCTTTTTGGACAGGGCATATGCCGCAAAAGCGGTGATGAACACCGTGCAGACCACCGTCAGGAAGGTGGAGAGGAAGCTGTTGTAAAAGTAACGGTAAATGGGCACCTCCGAATTATTCATGGCCTCAAACAATTTCCGAAAACTGGAAAAGGAAGGATTGCTCACGAAAAACCGGGGAGGGTACAGGTACAGCTCATCCAGCGGCTTCAGGGCCTGGGAGAAAATAAACACGATAGGCAGACCCGTGAGAATCGCCATGGGGATCAGCACCAGATAAAACTTGATCTGGCTTTTGTGGAATCCGGTAGGATTCATCTTTTTTCCTTGTATGGACGCCATAACTCTTCCCTCCTTCTCAATCTTTGTCCCCGAACAAACGGAAGACGGCCTTGGAACTCACCAGGATCAACAGAAGCAATACCACGGAAGTGGCGCTGGCATAGCCCATCTCATACCGCAGGAACCCGTAGTCCTCGATATGGTTCAGCACCAGCTGGCCCGCATACTGGGGCGTGGGGTTGGAACCGGACAGGGTCACGCCGATGGCTCCGGCCTGGAAGGTGTTCACCACCGCCATCACGGCGCCGAACAGCATCTGGGGCTTCAGGGACGGGATGGTGATGTAGATGATCTCCTGGAAACGGTTTTTCACCCCGTCGATATAACCGGCCTCGTACATTTCCTGGTCCACGTCCAGGATGCCCGCCAGCATGGCCAGGAAACCCACGCCCATACTGGACCAGAGGGTTACGAGGATCATCACCGGCATCAGCCATTCCGTGGACTGGAGCCACTGGATGGGCTCCCGCAAAAATCCCCAGTTCAGCAGGATGCTGTTCAGGTACCCCGTCTGATCCCCGTTGAAGAGCACTTTCCAGATGACCGTCATGGCCACGCCGCTGGTCATGGAAGGGGAATACAGGATCAGCGCCAGCACCGTCCTGGGCTTCTTGGGGATCTGGGCCAGCATCCAGGCCATCAAGAAGGACAGGATATAACCCAGGGGCCCTGCGATCAGGGAAAACTTCAAAGTGTTGGGCAGCACGTACTGCATGAACACCGCATCCGAGGTAAACAGGGAAATATAGTTTTTCAATCCCACCCAATGGGGAAAGTTCACAGAGTCGAAGTCCGTGAAGGACAGGAGCATGGACAGACCCACGGGCAGAACGATAAATACGGTAAACAGGACCAGGTACGGGGCCAGGAACAGATAGGCCCCTCCTTCTCTTCTTCTCCATTCCGCAAATTTATTTCTCATCTTCCTTCACCCACCCCTCTATCAACTCAATGGACGGAATCCGATAAGGCTTGACCACCTTACCGTTTTCCATGTAACCGAATTCCTCCCACTTGCGGCCGAGCTCCTGGTTCATCAGGATGGAAGCGTCATCCAGGGCGCTTCGGACATTTTCCCCGTTGAACACCACGGAGTTCCAGACGTTGGAAAGCTCCCTTTCGATCATGTAGCTGGCGGGAGTCTTGATGAACTCCTGGAGCCACTGCCACTGATCCATGATCACTTCCTTGTCCGCCTCTGCAATGGGAAGCTCCGAAAAGGCCTTCACATTGGCGGTGTTCCACATATAGGTGTCGCCGTACAAAAGCTGGATCTGGGTGCCGAAACGGCTCTGGGTCTCTTCCGAGGTCCACCATTTCAGGAATTTCCAGGCCGCCTCCTGTTTGTCGGATTTGGCGAAAATGGCGGCTCCGGTCCCGGCGCCGGTAGACCATCTCTCCACCTGGCCTTCCGCATTCTGTACCCCCGGCATCACCGTGATCTTCCACTTGCCGGAGAGTTCCGCCGCAGCGGCGTTCAGCTTCAGGTACGTGCTGTAGTTGGAAACCCCCATGGGGATCACGCCGTTCCGGAAGGACTGATAGAAGTCAGCCACCTCCGTGGGCAGGCCGTAAATGGTAAACAGATCCGTCATGAACTTCATGGCGGCAAGGCCGTTTTCATCGTTCACCGCCACGCTCATGCCATCTTCCTGATAAATGGAGCCTCCATACTGCAGGAAGAAGGGCAAAGTCATGGAAAAGGTCTTGAAGGAACTGGAGGAAGCCAGGGGAATGTAGAAATTCATCCCATAGCGCTGCAGCACCGGCAGGATGCCCAGCACTTCCTCCCAGGTGTCCGGAGGCGTGATGTTCAGGGCCTCGCACAGATCCGTCCGGTAAAACAGGACGTAGAAATCCTGGGTTTCCGGCAAGGCGTAGATCCCGTCCCCGTAAGTATGAATCAACAGGGAACCCGGCAGGAACTGAGAAGCCGTTTCCTCAAAGCCCTCGAATTGTCTCAAGTCCGCCAGCACCCCGCGGATGGCCAGATCGTAGGGCAGATGGGCCGAAAGTCCCAGGGCCGCATCCGGCTGGCTGTTGGTGGTGTTGGCCAGGACCAGCTTGCTCTCATCCTTCATCACGGAGAAATTCACCTTGATCCCCGTCTCCGGCGTGAAATAGGCGTCCGTCATGGTCTGCATCTCGTTCACATAGGTGATGGCCCGGTTGACCCAGATGTCTATGGTCATGAGGTCCTCTTCTTCCTCTTCTTCCCTTCCGCCCAAAAGGTCATCCAGGAAGAAATTGAACTCTTCCAGGAATTTCCGGAAAATACCGGCCTTGAACTTGGGCAGTTCGCCGCCCTCCTGATGCAGATAGATGGCATCCATGGTAAGGGGACTTTTCTGGATGCTGTCCAGGATCTCGCCCAGCATCTGGGACACGCTTCCCGCACCTTCCGAAAAAGAAGCCAGATGATTGGGCAGCTCGTCGGGATCCTCTGCGAAGGCCCGCAGCCTGTCCACGATGATCTTCAGGTTGGAAATGTCCTTGTTGCCTTCATCCCCCAGGTTGAGGGCAACCATTTCCCCCCGAACTTCTTCCAGCTCTCCCGCAATGGCGTAAAGCTTTTCCGTCAAATCGGGGATATAGGTCAGGATCTCCCAGTCCCGGTTCACGTCGTCGCTTCCGCCCGTGATCTTCTTGATCTCCACCGTGATGTCCGCAATCAGATCCAGCTCGCTGGAAATCCGGTTTTCGATGGGAACCATGCCCGTGCTGTCCGCCTCCAGGCCGATCACGTGAGTCCCTTTGTCCAGATAGAACTGGTAGGCTTCTCCGTCCCGTCCCGCATCCTGGATGGTCCAGTCCGAAGAGCTGTCAAAGGGGACGCCCGCCGCTTCCGCAAAGGGCAGGGCCCCGTCTATGGTAATGGTCCTGCGGACCACCGTGTTTTCTTTTTGATTTTGCTTGTATTTCAAGCCCAGATAATACCAGCCGGGCTCCGTCACCTCCACTTCGTAATAGAGGGTCTGCCCGTTCTCCGTCCAGGTATCCCCGCCGATGATGCTCATCAGTTTGGTGTTGGGCACGTAAGGGGTGACTTCCACGTCCCTGGTCGCCACCGGTCTGGCGGAGGTGGTATTTTTATAGGAAATCCGTTCCGCCTCTATGGACAGCACCGCCCCTGCGCTGGGGGCTTGCGGATGAGAAGCCAGATAGGCTTCATAATCCATGGGTTCTTCCACGGAGACCGCCTTCACGTCCCCCAAAAGGACGGAAGCCTTCTGCATGGTGACTTGAATCTCATTTTTCCCCTGCTCCAGATAGAACAGCAGATATTGAGTCTCTCCCTGGGCGATGGCCCTCAGGAGCTTCGACTGCCATTCATAGCGGAGCATGGTGTCCGGCGTGATCTCGTTGCCGTTGCGGTCCAGGCGAAAAGGATATTCCTCCGTGTCATACAGTTGTTCCAGCACCAGCTCCCTGGCTTCCGAAAAAGGATATTCCCCATTCACCTTCAGGCCGATGGTGTGGGACACCGCCTGTTTGGCCAGACAATAATAATCCATTTGAATCGCATAGAGGCCCGCCTGCGCCGCATCCACCGTGAAGACGGCGGTATCTCCCGTCTCCAGCAGCAGGGCCTCCTTTCCATAACCATAGGCTTCCTCCGCAGACACGGGCCTGGCAGAGGAAGCTTCCGCAGGCAGGAAATCCAGGGATTGCCCCTCCGCCCGCTTTGCGCCTTCTTTTTCCCAGATCGTCAAAGTCTCCTGATAGGCGTCTTCCACGATATTTTCCGCCGCAAAGGCACAGGTTCCTGCAGACCAGGCCAGTGCAAGCGCTAAGATCAGACTTTTGATCCACTTTTTTCCGTTTGCCATACTAAATCCCCAATCCGGAGCGTGGGGCCAATCCCCAGGGTGACTTTGATGAACTGCGGCGCTCCCAAGGCAGATCATCCCTAATATAAGCTCGGGCCAAAAGGTTGCAGGCCTTTTGGCCCTTGAGCTTCTGCATCATGATTTCAAAAAGTTACGATCAGGCCTTACTTGGTCTTCGCATCGATCGCTTCTCTCTCTGCGGCAATGAATCCGTTGGCCAGAGTGTTCAGCTGAGAAGCATAGTCATCGATAGACAGGGTCCCGGCGATGCACTTGTCCACGATGGTGGCCATGGTGGCCTCCGCATCATCGATGGTGATGCCGGTGGTGCCGTTCCAACGAGCCAGAGAATATCCAGGGGCGAACTTGAAGGCTTCCACGATGGTGCCGTTGCTCATGCCTTCATAAGCCTCTTTGACACCGGCGATGGGGAAGGCGTCAAAATAACGGGTAATCAGAGCTGCGTCGGAAGTGATGGGCATTGCGGTCCAGGAATGAGCGTCGTCCGCCGCATCCAGGTCCATACGGACATTGGTGCCTTCCACGCCCCAGAACATGAACTTCACGAACTCCCAGGCTTCCTTGGGATGCTGCGTGGTGGCGGAGATGAAGCAGTAGTCGGGAATGATGACGCTCTTGCCGCCGGGCAGGGCCACGAATTCCACGGCATAGTTCACGTCGCCTCTGGCGTAACCTTCGCAGCAGTAGGTGGCGTCATACCACATTGCGGTATAGCCCGCCTTCCAGGCGTCATAGTCTCCGGCTTCCGCACCGGCGGTCTTGGCCTTCTGCTCCTCGCTCAAGCTGGGCCAGGAATAAGAATACAGGTTGTTGGTTTCCTTGACGGCTCTCTTGAAGACGTCGCTGTCCAGATGCATCTGGTTTCCGTCATAAGTATACCAGCCCTGGGAATCGTCCCAAAGAGCGGGCAGGAAGTTCACGAAGTCATTGACGTACTTGAGGGCCGACTTTCCTTCGGAAGGATTGTGGGTGGCTTCCACTGTCGCCATGAAATCGTCCCAGGAATAACCATAGGTCAGGGGCGTGGCATTCATCTCTTCAAAGAGATCCAGGTTCATGAAGATGCCCGCCAGGTGCATGGCGCTGGGAATGCCGTAGGTCTTGCCGTTGTAGGTGCCGGATTCCCTCAGGGAATCCGGAATGCCGTTCCAGTCGGGATCCTCTGCGATCAGGTCATTCAGGTTCAGAGCCCAGCCGTTGGCCACCGCCGTAGGCAGCTCTGCGATCAGAGACACGTCAGGCAGGTTGCCGCCCGCTGCCGCAGTGTTCAGGGCTTCGTTCCAGTCGCCGGTGATGTCTTCCGCGATCTCAATCTTGATGTTGGGATGGGAATCCTCAAAAGCGGCGATCATCTGACGATCCAGGTTGTTTTCTTCCGCAGTGCCCAGGGCCCAGCTGGCGAACCGAAGGGTGACCGTGTCACCGGAAGCCTCTTCCCCGCCTGCCGCAGACTGTTCCGGAGCCTTAGATTCTCCCTCATTGCCCGCAGGAGCCTCGCTCTCAACCTTGTTCTCGGACGCCCCTCCCACAGAAGAAGAGCCCCCTCCATTTCCCCCGTTGCCGCCGCAGGCCGCCAAACCGAGGACCATAGCCGCCGTCAACACGAAAGCCAATACTTTCTTTTTCATTGTGTTTCCTCCTTAATTATAAAGTTTATAATGAAAAGCCCTTTTCGGGCATTTCAATCCATTTTTCAGACCTGTTCCGGCCTTTTTGCGGCATTTATTCCGCTTCTTCCGCCCCGGCCGTAAAGCCCAGCCGAACCAGACCGTTCTGCACGTTTGCATTCTGCATGAAAAGATCCCAGATGAAGCCGTTCTCGTAATTGGCGATCATCAAAAGGGAAATCCCCTTGTCAATGCCGATGTAGTCCGAATCATACCAGTTCCGGTCCAAGTTGTAGGAATCCTTCAAACCGTATTCTCCCACCAGATCGGGGAAGCTTTGATAATGCTTCAGGGCCGCAATGCTCTCCTGGGGAGTGAAGGGCATGGAACCGATGGCCCCCGCCGGGGCTATGGTCCCTTCTGACTGATGGGCCCGGTTGTCCGTTCCGGAGGGCGGCGCCCCCAGCAAACCGTTGTAACCGTCCGGCGTGTCACAGGCCGTCAGCCCCCAGGAATCCGGGCCGTAACCGGCGAATTCCTCCTGCTGATCCATGCAGTACTGCCTGGCCGCCAGGGAGGCGGCAACGGAATTCTCGTACCAGTCCGTCCCTCTTTCATCCCGAAGCCCTTCAAAGTCCACGAAGGCATGAGAATATTGATAGGTGAAAATGGAACCGAACCAGGAATGCACGAAGGTATAATCCTGATAGCTTCCCTGGAGCCGCCGGAAAGCGTAATAGGTGCTTTTCTCCATGGGATGGGTGGATGACCCCGCTCCCAGCACATAGAGAAGCAGCTGCTCCCCATAGACATCCCAGTGTCCGGCGAAGCCGTCCTCCGGAGAATAACTCATGTAAAACAGATTGTTGGACCCATCCAGATAGAAGCTCCAATCCACCCGGTCATAGAGCTCCTGGGCCTTTTCCTTCACGGAGCCGCCGAAGTATTCCCCCGCCGTAAGGGCCCCGCACAACAGCAGGCCCGTATCGATGATGGAAACCTCGCTTCCGGTTCCCCGGTTTCCGTTCAGCATGTTGATGAAGTGATACAGGAAACCGCTGTAATTCTCCAGGGAAAGCAGGGTGTCCAGTGTCTTGTCCGCCCTTTCCTCCCCTTCCTCAAAGGTGATCCAGCCCTTCTCAATGCCGTAAGGGATGGCCGCCAGACCGAAACCGGTGGAGGCGATGCTGGCCACGTTGCGGGAACCGGGATAACGATCCCGGATCAGCCCGTAAGCTCCGCTGTCTTCCTCCGTCTGAACCAGATCCCAGAAGTAACGGAAGCACCCTTCCGCCTCCTCCAGCACCTCTTCTTCCAGGACGTGGGATTCCTTTTTCGCTCTGGGGAGGAATACCGTTTCCGAGTTCTCCAGGACACCTGTTTCCCCAGTTCCCAAAGCGTCTGTTCCCGGTTCCTTGCTTCCAGGGACATCCGCATTCGTTTCTCCGCTTCCCAGGTCATCCGCTCCGCCCTGGACAACGGTTTCCCGGCCCGTGCCCTCCTGAGCCGTTTTTCCGCAGCCCACTAAGGGCAACAGGAGAGAGACGCACAACAGGAGGCACAAAGCCTTCAATATAAAAGATTTTTGATTCACAAATTCACTCATTCTGCCGCCTGCGGCGGACTTTTCGAAATACGACGTTTATTTGCTGTACGTTTCTATACAACAAATTCCGGCTTACTCTTTAAAATACGACGTTTTGCGATACAGCTGCGGAGCCCGACCCGGCGGCTTCCCCCGCCCTCCGTTTTAAAAGGTTTCCACCAGAATTTCCTCCGGGAGACTTTCCCATTCCTCCCTCGTCAGGACGATTCCGCCCTCCCGGTAAAGATCCTCCTGCCTAAGGGCCTCCAGTTCCCGGCCCCCGGCCAGCAGTCTCCTGGCTCCATATCCCTTCCGCCCTGTCTGAAGGCAAAGGACGCAGGGTTTGTTCCACAAAGTGACATGCACCTTCCAGCCCGAAGCGGCCTTGGGCAACACCGGATCCAGAATCACCCGATCCCTGCGGAGCCGGATGCCCAACAGATCCCGAATCAGGCGGGTGAGATAAATGCCCGGGCCGCTGGAATAGACTTTCCAGCCTCCCTTCAACGTCACCGTTCCGGTCCGAAGCTCTTCAAAACGAGCGCTGAATTCATATCTGTCCTTAAAGTCCGCATCCGAACTGCTGAAATAAGCGTTGGACTGCCTGAGCCCGGCACAGGGAACGCTTTCCCGGATCAGGATCGGATTCACCTTCAGCAGGCCTTTCCAAAGCTTCTCTCCCTCTCCCATTTTGGCCAGGGCTTCCAAATAACGGATGTGGGCGTGCACATACAAAAGCCCCACTTCCCGGCCCACGTTGGCCGCCTGCTCCGCCCGTTTGAAATAAACGGAGATTCCTCCCCTGTATTCCGTGGGACGGTTCATCAGTCTCACGCCGTCCGGAAAATCCAACTCCTTCTCGATCAGCTGCAGATTGCTCTTAGCCAGGTCGGGATCGGCGATTCCGGCGATGACGCTCCGGGTCAGAGGCAGGAGTCTCAGGGTGACGCCGGTGATCTCATCCAGGGGATGCAGAAGATATTGGATTTCTTCCGGGCCGTCCATCAAGATAAAACCGGCGATCACTCCGTCCTTCACCAAATAGCGCCGGAAATCCTTCCTCATGTTCTCCGCCAGCTCCTTTAGCCTGCGGGCTTCCTCTTTCTCCACCGTTGCAAGCTGTTCGCCCAGAAGCTCCATCACCTGACAGGCCAGAGCCTGGGTCCAGGCGCTGCACAGCTTCTCCTTCCATTCCGGCCGGGAAGGCTGGAGGGTGTCATCCCAGTCGCCCCCCGCATAATTCACCAGGAAGGTGCCCTGGAGGAAACGGCTTTCCACGTTCTCCACCGCCCTGCCCACATGCTCCAGCAGACTTTCGCAGCCTGCATCCTCCCGATAAGGCGCCTGACAGGCCAGAATCTCATAATCTCCCGTGGCCTCCAGATAATCCCCCAAACTCTTCAGGGGCCAGAAGACCACGTCTCCATGGCAGTCCCCCGCCGCATAAGGGTAACGGTCAAACATAAAATACTGAGGCCATTCTCCGGAACTGCGGTTCTGGTGGGCAAAGATCTCCAGCAGGGTGTGCCTGGCCAGGGCGAAATGTCCCGTGGTCAAGAACAGCTCCATGGGCCCCTGACACACGTCCCTGGTTCCCCAGGCCGCCCCGCCGGACTGTTCCAGACCGTGAGGCGCTGCGAAATGAATCAGGGCGTCATGCAGGAACCAGGCCGCCAGTTCGTTCAGCCGCTCCGTTCCCTCCTCCCCGGGACCGCCTTCCAGGAACAGATTCCCCAGGAATTCTTTATAAAAAGATAAAAACTTCTTCTCCTCTTCCCCGAGATCGTATATTTTCCGAGGCGCCGCCTCTTTTTCTCCCAAGGTACCCCGGATCAGAAGATTCACCCGCTCCCCGGTCGCCCGCAGGGCCAGAAGGGAGGCGTCCCGATCCTCTCCATCCTCATAGAAGCAGCTGTCGGTCAGAAATTCCCCCTCGCCCTCCATAAGGCTCAGGGTATATTCCAATTCCGGATAATACTGGCAGGAAGGCTTCCCGCTGCCCGGGCGGAGCACCAGTCCCTCTCCCGTCTCCCGGGACTGAACCCCTCCTTCCGCCCCGGAACCGCCAAGGGCCAGGGACATCCGGATCAAATATTCATATTCTCTGCTGCCTTCACTGGCAATCTGCAGGGTAAAGGCATTTTCCCCGGCCGCCACGAAGGACGTCACGGTCAACAGATCCTCCGGCAGCTTGTAATACCATCGGGAATAATCCAGACCCATCTCATAGGCCGCCGGCATGGTCAGCAGATGATAGCTTCCTTCCGAAGAAGACTGCCGCAGGAAAATCCGCAGTCCCTGCTTCGTGTGGAGATTCAGGGAATCCCTGACTCCGTCCAGAAGGGGATTGC
Source organism: uncultured Acetatifactor sp. (assembly GCA_947625675.1). Lineage (GTDB taxonomy): Bacteria > Bacillota > Clostridia > Lachnospirales > Lachnospiraceae > Acetatifactor. The sequence goes on along the minus strand of CANQPH010000013.1, from coordinate 32,270 downwards.
TGTCCACGTTGCCCACCACCAACTGGCTGGCGAAGATTCCGTGCATGTAATTCGTGGCCGCAAGCAGTTCCTTGTCCACTTTTTCACTGTTCGGAAGGGTCACCAGGATATGCCCGTGAAACCGCTCCGTCCGCACATCCTTCTCCTGAAGCACCACGTGCCTGTGCTCTCCTGCAAAGAAACTGAGCAGTTCTTCCCCTTCCTTTTCCTCCAGCCTGCGCTCCGGGAAAAGCCGTTCCACCTCGTCCGGGGTGAAGGCCGGGGACGCATAGGGAACCCCGAAAGCGACGCTTCTCCTCACAACCTTCACCGGACGAAGGCCTTCTTCGGTACGGGCAAGAAGGGCAAGAGCCTTCGCCGCCCGCTCTTCCCTGACTTCCTGATCGTCCGGATCCTGGCAGTCCGTGCAGAAATAGCCATAAAAGGTGACTTGCTTCTCCCCCTCCAGCCGGAATTTCTCGGTCTGCAGGGCGGCACAGGCAAGCTCGTACTGATACACTTCTCCCGGGAGCATCTCCCTGTACAAAGCCCTGGGACAGCGCTCCTTCCTGTTGGCCCTGCCGAAAATCTGAAAGGCGTCCGTGGCGTAGGAGACGATCCTGGCATCCAGGCACCCTTGCTGCACCATAGGGTAGGAGCCTCCCTGCTCCATGTTCTGCCGGGAAGCCATGCGGTACCCACATTTTCCTTCCTGGATATGGTGGCCCAGATACTGACTCTGATACAGGATGTTGGACCGCAGGGCGCCTTCGTCCGCCACTCCCAGATCCTGCAGGTACACCAGGTCACAGAGCTTCCCCTTTCCCTCCAGGCTCACCTGCCAGAACCAGATGTTCTCCCGATCCCCGCTTTGCCGGTTCACCTCTCCTGGCAGGAAATCCACCCTGCAGCGGATTCCCTCCGCTTCCGTTTCAAACCGAAGCAGGTGGTCGCCGCAGTACAATTTCCCCTTCCGCACCTCCGGTGCGGCGAAAGCGGCCGACCCCGTCAAGGGATAAAGGCGGATGGGGTTTCCTTCTTCATAGATTCTCAGATAAATATTTTGAACAGATTCTTCCGTCAGTCCCGTCTGGAGCTGATTGATCAGGAAATGGGTTCTTCTGAATTCGTAAATATCCCCCGTTTCCAAAAAGGAATAGGAGGCTTCTTCTCCAAAATGCAGGAGGGGGATGCTAGATTGTCTGGTCTCAAACATGATGTTCTCCTTCATGCGTTCTCCTAACGAAGCCATAGGATAAAAATACTTGAAACGTTTCTAATCATAGAATAACATTTATCTCATATATTGTCAATATTTTTTTCATGTTTTTAATATATTCGTCATTTTGTATATATTTTAAAAAATAATTAATCGATTCGTTTCATGCATAAATTGATATATTTTTGACGATGCGCACAAAGAAAGGAAAAGGGAAAGAAATGTCGGGCAAAAGTCATGCAGATGCCGGACAAATATCAGACAAAAATCACGCAAAAAGAAAGCCCCGGAAAACGGATACCGTTTTCCCAAGGCTTCCTATAAAATCATTCTTCATGTATTTTACACATTAAAACAGCTTCCCCCGATAAATTCCCGGCAGATGGAGTTGTTGGGGATGCTTTCGCTGCTGACCCCCAGGAAATAATCCAGGAACTTCAACAGCCGCTTGGCCTCATAATATTCCGGCACGTCCTTCCCGATGCCGAAAAGCAGAGGCTCCGCATATTGCTTCAGCACCGCCAGCTCGTAGATCAAGGCGGAATTGAACATGGCGTCCGCTTCTTCCTGATACGGGAAGATGTTCTCCTCCTCCCCCCGGCGCACGGAAGGCCACATTTCAATGGTCCTCCTGGCGCTGGTGCCCCGGGTCCTGGCGTCCCGGACCATCCTGCGCAGGAGCCGTCCGTCAGTGGTAGGGATCCGGTTGTGGCCGTCCACGTTGATGCTGGTCAGGGCGCTGATGTAAATCTTATATTTGCTTTCCTCCGGCAGGGAATAGGACATTTTTTCATTCAATCCATGAATCCCCTCGATCACCAGCACGTCCCCGGGCTCCAGTTTCTTGTAATTCCCGTGATATTCCCGCCTGCCGATCTTGAAATTGAAGGTGGGCAGCTCCACCCGCTCGCCCCGCAAGAGCCTGCTCATGTCGTCGTTGAATTTTTTCACGTCGATGGCTTCCAGGCACTCGAAATTGTAGTCGCCGTTTTCATCCAGAGGGGTATCCTCCCGATTGACGAAATAATCGTCCAGGGCGATGGGGTGAGGGGTCAGCCCCAGGGTCCGAAGCTGGATGGATAGTCTGTGGGAAAAGGTGGTCTTGCCGGAAGAAGAAGGCCCGGCGATCATGACGAACTTCACGCCCTCCCGGTTGGCGATTTCCTTGGCGATCTCCCCGATCCGCCGCTCCTGCTCCGCCTCCTGCACCAGGATCAGGTCGCTCAGGCCTCCCTGGCAGATCCGGTCGTTCATTTCGCCCACGGTCTCCAGTCCCACCCTTCTGCCCCACAGATCCGATTCCTGCAGGGTGTGGAACAGCTTCTTCCTCTCCTGAAACTCTTCCACCACCGTGGGAGCCTTCTTGTCCGGGAGCAGCAGCAGGAAGCCCTCTTCGTAGGGGATCACGTCGAAATGCTTCACATATCCAGCATTGGGCAGCATATACCCATAGTAATAATCATAGTAGCCTTCCATTTCATAGATATTCACCGCAGAGCTTCGCCGGTACCGGAACAGCCTCTCCTTGTCCTTCATTCCCTGCCGCCGGAATAGTTCCATGGCTTCTTCCAGGGGGTAGGAGCTTTTCAAGAAAGGAACCCGCCGCTCCACCAGATCCCACATTTTCTCCTTCAGCAGGGAAGCGCTTTCCTCCGTAGGGGGCACCTGGCCCTGGGCGCAGATGTAATGGCCCTGGCCGATGGTGTATTCCACCCGGGCGGCCTGGGCGGCTTCCGGTCCGAACACATCATACACCGCCTTCAAGAAAAGCATGGTGGCCGTGCGGACGTAAGTCTTATAGCCGATATCGTCCCCCAGGGTCAGGAAACGGATCTCGCAGGGTCTCTGCAGCCTTTTGAACAATTCCCTGATCTTGCCGTCCACCAGCACCAGACCGATCAGGCCGCCGTACTTCTCCTGATAATCCGCCGCAATGGTCTCATAGGTTGTACCCTGCAGATACTCCCGTTCCTCTCCTTCTATTTTCACTTTAATCATGTCAATACCTCCTCCCTGAAATACCGCAAAGCCTCCCGGATCTCTTCCAGCTCCCGCTCTATCTCCCGCTTTCTGAGCAGCGCCTTTTCTCCGGCCTGCCCTTCCAGCTGCTCCAGGATCTCCTCCAAGGCCCCTTTTCGGGAAAAAAGGAAGCGGCGGAGCACCGGATCCTTACGCAGGAGCAGCTGTTCTCCGAAAGCATCATATAAGGCCCTCTCCGATGCGAGTCCCTTTCCGGGAATCGCCTTCATCAGGAAATAAAACTTCCCATCCTCTTCCACCATTTTTTCTTCTGCGATCCGGTATCCTTCCCGGCGCAAAAACGCCCGGAATTCCTTCACTTCCGACTGGGGCTGCAAGATCAGCTCCCGCAGCTTCTCACATTTTTCCCGGCCTTCCGTCAGGATCTTCCTCATCAGCCGTCCGCCCATTCCGGCGCAGACCAGGGACTGGGCCTCCCCGGGCTCCAACGCTTCCACCCCGTCCGACAGACGGGTCTCTATGTAATCCTCCAGGCCCCAATCCCTGATATGCTCCCTGGCCCGGGACAGGGGGCCCTCCCGCAGATCCATGGCGATGGCCTTCGGCGCAATTTTTTTCTGCACCAGATAAATGGACAAAAACCCATGGTCGCAGCCCACGTCGCAGACGCAATTTCCCGCCGTCACCAGCTCCGCCAGGCTCCGCAGCCTGACCGATAGTTCCACTTCTCCCTTCATTCCCAGGCACTCGCTCAATCCAGATAATCCTTCAGCTTCCGGCTGCGGCTGGGATGGCGCAGTTTCCGCAGGGCCTTGGCTTCAATCTGACGGATCCGCTCCCTGGTGACCTTGAATTCCTTGCCCACCTCTTCCAGGGTGCGGGCCCTCCCGTCGTCCAGGCCGAACCGCAGGCGCAGCACCTTCTGTTCCCGCTCCGTCAGAGTGCCCAGCACCTCCACCAGCTGCTCCTTCAGCAGGGTAAAGGCCGCCGCATCCGCAGGCACCGGCACGTTGTCGTCCTGGATGAAATCCCCCAGGTGACTGTCCTCTTCCTCTCCGATGGGCGTCTCCATGGAGACCGGCTCCTGGCTGATTTTCAAAATATCCCTCACCCGGTCCACGGGCATGTTCATTTCATCCGCAATTTCCTCCGGGGACGGCTCCCTGCCCAGCTCCTGCAGAAGCTGTCTCTGGATGCGGATCAGTTTATTGATGGTTTCCACCATATGAACGGGAATCCGGATGGTTCTGGCCTGGTCCGCAATGGCCCTGGTGATGGCCTGGCGGATCCACCAGGTGGCATAGGTGGAGAACTTATATCCCTTGCGGTAATCGAATTTTTCCACAGCCTTGATCAGGCCCAGGTTGCCCTCCTGAATCAGATCCAGGAACAGCATGCCCCGGCCCACGTAACGCTTGGCGATGCTGACCACCAGACGCAGGTTGGCTTCCGCCAGGCGCTTTTTGGCGTCCTGGTCCCCCAGTTCCATCTTTTTGGCCAGTTCGATTTCCTCGTCAGCGGACAAAAGGGGAACCTTGCCGATCTCCTTCAGGTACATGCGCACCGGATCTTCGATGCTGATGCCGTCCGGAATGGTGAGATCCAAATTCTCCATATCCACCTCGTCCTCATCGGACAGAAGGGGAATGTCGTCATCCACGTCGTCAGAATCCGTGACCCGCAGCACGTCCACGTTGTTCTTTTCCAACTCGTCCAGGATCCGTTCGAACTGCTCCTCTTCCAGGGGCATGTCCGTAAAGAAATCGCTGATTTCCTGGTACTCCAGCACGTTTTTCTTTTTCTTCGCCAGGGATAGCAGATCCTTCAGCTTCTGATCAAATTTTGCCTGTGTGTTTTCATCCATATTCTGGTTCCATCCTTCCTGATTGTACCAAGCCGCCGCAGAGCGGTCGGCATGCTTTCATTTTAACCTTTATTCCAGGGAAATATGCGTTTTGGCAAGCTCTTCCAACTCTTTCTTGCCCTCAATCGCCCATTTCAGGGCATTCATGTCGTTTCCCATCTGGGAAATACGGTATTCATAGCCGTTCCTTTTCACGGAAAGAAGAATGTCCTTGAAGGCTTTTTCCCGTTCCGCCGCCGTATTCAGCCGGGGGAGGCTTGTGTTGAACATGGAAGAAACCTCCCTCTGCTGCTCTTCCTCTTCAAACATGCTGATGATGCCCGCCGGATTGCAGTCCCCCCGGGACAATTCCTCCAACAGTCTCTCCGCCACCCTGTGGTACAGTTCCTCCGTGAAATCCTCCGGGGTTATGTATCGGGATATCTTGCCGTAGAGCCCGGGCTCGTCCACCAGCCAGGTGAGCAGAAGCCGCTGGGCCTTTTTGCCTTTTTCCTGGGGAGAATTCTCCCCGGAAGAGCCCTTGCCCTGTGTCCCGGAACGAGGACGCTCTATGGGCTTGGCCAATCCCGTCCGGGCCGCCTCGCTGCTCACCAGCCGTCTCAGGTTCTCGAAACCGATCTGATATTTCTCCGCCATGGCCGCCAGGTAGTTTTCCCGTTCCACCGCCTCTTCAAAGCCGCACAGCTTCCTGGCGAGCTCCCGGTGGAATCTGGTCTTGGATTCCGGATCGTCCATATTGAAGTCTCGTTCCAAAATCCGTATTTCAAAGAAAAAGCTGTTCTCCGCCTTGTCGATTCGTTCCTGAAAGGCTTCCCGGCCCAGATTCTTTATAAACTCGTCCGGATCCTTGTAGGGCTCCATATTGATGACCCTGGCGGAAAGTCCGGCTTCCCGGAGAATGCCGATTCCACGCAGGGCGGCCTTCACCCCCGGCCCGTCGCTGTCATAGGCCAGCAGCACGCTGTCCGTATAGCGCCTGAGGATAACCGCCTGTTCCGCCGTAAAGGCCGTGCCCAAAGACGCCACCGCCTGCCCAAAGCCCGCCTGATGCATGGCGATCACGTCCATATACCCCTCGCAGAGGATGATATTGCCCTTTCTGGCGGTCCTGGCGAAATTCAAGCCGTACAGATTCCGGCGCTTATCGAAAACCGGCGTCTCCGGAGAGTTCAAATACTTGGGCTCTCCGGCGCCCATGACCCGGCCCCCGAAGCCGATGATGCGGTGATTGACATCCATGATGGGGAACATGACCCTGTTCCAAAACTGACTGAGCAGACCCCTTTTTTCCGAGAAAGAAGCCAGCCCGGCCTCCTTGATCAGTTCGTCCTCAAATCCCTTGCTCCGCAGATAGTCCACCAGCTCCGCCCCGTTTTTACCGGCATAGCCCAGGCCGAACTTCTGAATGGTTTCGTCGGACAGCTCCCTGCCCCGCAGATATTGATACCCGATCTGTCCCCTGGGATTGCGCAGCTGATAGTAAAAATATTTCCCCGCCTCTTTGTTGACAGCCAGAAGCCTGGCCCTCCGGCTCTCCTTCTGCCGAGTCTCCTCTGTATCTTCCTCTTCCGGGAGCCGCACGCCGGCCCGATCAGCCAGCGCCTTCACCGCCTCCTTGAAGGTATAATTTTCATAGTTCATCAAAAACGTAAACACGTTGCCCCCGGCCCCGCAGCCGAAGCAATGGTACATCTGGCGGTCGCCGATCACGTGAAAGGAAGGGGACTTTTCATTGTGGAAGGGACAGAGCCCCCAATAGCTGTTCCCCTTTCTCTGCAGACGGACGTAGCCGGAGATCACTTCCACGATATCGTTCCTGCTCCGGACTTCCTCCACCAGTTCCTCCGAATACCGCATCTTTCCTCTCCCCACGCTCTATAGCGTTCTATACCGGCCATGACTTTGGAATGTATATTTTTTCATAGGTGGCGATGGCAAAACGGTCGCTCATGGCTCCCACGTAATCGCAGACCACCTTTTCCCTGGGCTCCCCTTCGGAAAGAAGCTTCAGGAAGTCCTCCGGCAGATCGTCGATATTTTTCAGGAAATGCTGATACAGGGTCTCCATCAGCACCTCCGCTTTCTTTTCCTCGCTTTTGGCCTCCGGGTTCACGTACACCCGTTCAAACATGAAGGCCCGCAGCTTCTTCATGGCCGCATCTATGGGCTCCGACATCAGAATGTCGTTCCGGTCCATGCTGGTCATCACGATGTCGTGAATGAAATGGTTCAGTCTCTCGTTGGGCGTGCTCCCCAGAAGCTCCCGGATATCCGCAGGCACGTCCTCTTCCGTCAGCACCCCGGCCCGCACCGCATCGTCCATGTCATGGTGTATGTAGGCGATCTTGTCCGAAAGCCGGACGATCTTGCCCTCCAGGGTATGGGGCTTTCCCACCGTCTGATGATTCAGGATCCCGTCCCGCACCTCATAGGTCAGATTCAGGCCCTGCCCGTCCTTTTCCAGCAAGTCCACGGTCCGGACGCTCTGTGCGCTGTGTTCAAAGCCGTAGGGGCAGACCCGGTTTAGGGCCCTTTCCCCCGCATGGCCAAAGGGCGTGTGCCCCAGGTCGTGGCCCAGGGCGATGGCCTCCACCAGCTCTTCGTTCAGCTTCAGGGCCTTGGCGATGGTCCTGGCATTCTGGGAAACCTCCAGGGTGTGGGTCAGCCTGGTGCGGTAATGATCCCCTTCCGGGGTGAGAAACACCTGGGTCTTGTCCTTCAGTCTGCGGAAAGATTTACAATGAATGATCCTGTCCCTGTCCCGCTGAAAGACCGGACGGATGTCACACTGCTCTTCCGGCCGCTGACGCCCCTTGGAATTGACGCTCAACATGGCATAAGGGCTCAAGTACTCCTGTTCCCACTGTTCCATTCTTTCTCTGATGGTCATAATGTTTTATCCCGTCCTTATAGGTTTCTATAAAGTAATATTCTGTGTTTTCTTTCAAAATCCTTTTGTTTTTGGAGAAAAAGTCCCATAATTCATCTACAAATATCGGGGAATGCAGAACGAGAAAAAGGCGGAGCTGAAAACTTTCCAGCTCCGCATCGCTCGTGCAGAGAAAGGGACTTGAACCCTCATGGTATTGCTACCACACGGACCTGAACCGTGCGCGTCTGCCAATTCCGCCATCTCTGCAAGACAACTATTACTTTACCACACCCGTACCGGGTTGTCAAGAGAAAAATTTAAAAATTTTTTCACGTCTGAAAATGATGTGAATCCGCCTTCCCATATTCTTTGTAATACCAGTCCAGGAAGTCATCGTACATCTCTTCTCCGATCTTCCGGGCCTGGACGGCCTCCTGAATGGTTTGATACGTGCCCAGATAATATGTCTTGCCCTTGAAAGTAATCTGAGCGGACCACGTTCCATTCTTCCGGTTCCAATATACACCGTTGTATCCGCTTGTATTGGATTTGATCGGCTTTTTCTTCCGGCTCTCTATCATCGTTACGCTTGTTCCGTCAATCAGCTTTAAATTGTTGCGGTAAGATTCTTGCCGGAGACAGCCGCAGCTTCTCGTATGACCGGACTGCAGGTTCGTCTGGCTGACCACCGTTTCCTTGCCGCAGTCACATATACAGCGCCAGTAATGCTGTCGATCGTGTTTTCCATCGTAAGCGGTTACCACAAGCCTCCCAAAACGACAGCCTACATATTCCCCTGCCACGTTTCGGCCATGGGATGCGCCGTTTTTCCCCTGCTTTCTTTTTAAAGTTGACTGGGAACCATACGGCTTACGTCCGCAGCCGCAGCTTTTCTTATAGCCGCTGGTGAGCTGCGTGCTTACCGCCAGACAATCATTGCCACAATCGCAGTGACAGCGCCACACGACCCCTCCACTTGGGCCTCTCTGATCTGTCGGTTCCACGCACACCAGTTTTCCAAAACGCAGACCCGTCAAATCCCTCTGTCCGGGCCGAACCTTTGAGCCGCAGCCGCAGTCCGTAACGGTTGCCCGTTGGAGATACCGAGTATCCAGCAGAATCTCCCCTCCGCAATCGCAGCGGCAGCGCCAGACCGTATAACCTTGCCGCCGCGATTCAGTGGCCGAGATAACCGTAAGACTCCCTACACGGACTCCGATTCCGATCTTATTTTTCCTTTCATATCTTATCTGACCATTCTGTGTTTCCAGACAAGTCATGGATGCCTTGCCCATATCGCTGCCTCCACCTTTTACTGCCCGCCGCAACAGACCAATAAAATCAGCCGACCCCCAACCCATATACCGGCAGTCAGTGCAAAGTTATCTTTCCCTTATCACCTTTCCGTCCTCCACCCGATAGATACGGTCACAGCCGGATACGGCGGATAAACGATGGGAAACGATAACCAGCGTTTTCTGCCCTTTCAAACGATTGATGGAATCCATGACAAGGGTCTCCGTCTTCAGATCCAGCGCCGAGGTCGCCTCATCAAAAACAATCAGTACCGGATCCCGATATATGGCCCGGGCGAGCCCCAGCCGTTGCCTCTCTCCGCCGGAAAGCCGAATCCCCCGTTCTCCAATCTGCGTGTCCAACCCCCTGGGGAGGGTCCGCACCTTATCCGCAAGTGCGGCCTTCTCCAGCGCCTCCCATACCTGATCGTCCCGTATCTGCTCTCTTTCAAACCCCATCGCCACGTTATTTCGGATGGTATCGTCCAAAAGAAAAGTGACCTGGGGCACATAAGCGATTTTATCCAGCATAACGTCATAGTATCTATTGCCGGGGATCCCGCCGATCAGGACCTCTCCCTCATCCGGCGCAAGCAATCCCAGAAGAATATCCAGCAGCGTGGTTTTTCCTGCCCCGGAGGGACCAATGATGCCGACCGACGTTCCCATGGGGATCTCCATCTCCACGTCCCACAGCACGGTTTTCCCTTCGCCTTCGTAAGCATAGGACACATGATCCAGCGCAATGCTCCCGTTCCCGTTCGCTTCCGTCAGCCGCATGGGCAGCTCCTTCTCTTTGGGCGATGTTTCCTCCATTGCGGACCGGATCGCCTCTACGGAGGCCTTTGCATAGCCCATCTGCGTCAATCCGGCATTGATTCGGCTAAACGCCGGTAAAAGGCGCACCGCCGTCCACGCCAATGCGGAAAGGCTGGGGAGATAATCTATCAGATCTTTTCCAGACTGCACGAAAAAGAGAAGATAAATTAACACGGTCAGCACCATGACGCTCTCCATGCACAGGGTCGGCAGTTTAACCCAGAACTGTCTCAAATAATCGGATCGCAAGTATTCCGCACTGGCTTCGGCAAATCGGGATTCATAAAAGGACTCGTGACGTCCGGTTTTAATGTCCTTGATTCCATCGACCATGTGATGCAGCCACTTCCAGTATCTGCGGTTCGCATCGCGCTGTTGCCGGGAAGCGTTCCGTATCGGCCGAATGAGTATCACTCGGGTCAGCAATGTCAAAAACGCAATCCCTGTTACCAAAAACAGAGTCATGACCGGATCAATCAATAACATGCAGATCCCCATTCCCAGTACGGCAAGGGATTCCATCAGGATCTGCATGCATGCTTCAAGCCCGGCGGAAAACTGAAACATATCCTGTCCCAACAGATTCTGCAGCTCCGACGTGCCATGCCGTATAAAATAGGTATAAGGACTCCGGATAATGCGCCCGCACAGCCGAACGGACACCTCATGCCGCGTGATACGGGCAAACTTCGCCGCAACATAGTTCTCCCAGGCCAGATACGGTAATTTGAATACATACAACATAATCAGCGCAAAAAGAAGCGCCCGCGCCAAAGATACTTCGGATTGAATCCCCAGGACGCCGCACAGCCAGAGTGTAACCGGATTTTCTCCCAGCCATGCACTGTCTAAAAGGGAAGCGCAAATGGAAACCACCATTGTGAGTCCGGCCATTTCCAGAAGGGAGGCCAGCAGCATTGCGGGAATCAGAGCCAACATCTGATTCCTGCGCTTCGGTCCGATCAGGGTAATGATCGTCTTGATCATGCTTCCATGTCCTTTCGTCCGCTATTTCTCTCGATATGAACATATCGCACCCGCCGTGCGAAAATTATTTTTTCCGTTGACGAACACTCCCCGGCACAATCTATATCCCCAGAAAAACGGCACAGCCCACCAGTGGCGGTAAGCAAACGGCGCATGAGACTGATACCAGTCCCATGGGGGAAAGATGTACCAAAGCAGATATCTCACCTTTGACCAGGCCGTCACCGCTCCGCCATTGCTTTGAAAATTACGCAGCCCCGACCGGACACGATGGAAATCCGTGCCGTATACACCGGAACTTTCCATCCAGTCCAGCATGTCCCGCTCCTCCTCCGTCAGAGCCGGACAGGGAGCGGGGCCGAAGAGCTTTCCCGTCAGGGAACGGCAAACTGTCTCAAACTCCGTCAGCCCCAGTTTTTGCAGCTCTCCCCTTATATATGCCATGTTCATTTCGGGTCTGGCCATGCGGTAGAGATACACGTCCAGCAGAGTGCGCAGCCCCGTGCCGCCTGCGCTATAATGTTTATAAGCATGGGCGAGAAAATAAATATAAAAGTCCTCATCGCTGAAATGATAGCCGCAGCCGTTATCCCCGTCTTTGATCAGCCGTTCCCGCACGTTCTCATAGTAGGAGGCACAGACGGACATGCAATTACTCCCGCCATCCGCCAAGAACAGACTCTGGTGCATCTCAAAGTTGTAAACGGGCCGCTTATAGTAGGAGTCATGGACGTTCTTGCCTGCGGCACCGGCCTTGGCACTGTAGCCGAAGCCCTTCATCAAATCCCGCACATCGCTCCATCGCTCCGCATCAATAAGAATGTCATTGTCCGCAAATTGCCGTGTGCCATACTGGGGATAGACAGTGTTGATGACAATGCCTTTTAAGGGCGCATACCAGATGCTGCGTTCTTCCAAAGCGGCGATGAGTTTCCCCGCTCCGCATCCATAAGAATCGTCTTGCGGACGGATTTCGTCTTCGCCTCCCAGAAGCGTTTCGCCGTCTCAGGAGGACAGTCCTCCATCAAGCCGGTCTGTTCCAGCGCCGCACATACGGCGGCAGACAGCAGATGCCTGCCCGCCACCTGAAAAAGCGTCTCAAAGTCCAAGGTTTCTTCCGCCTTCCAGGGGGTGTGATGGATCCATGCCGCAAGCAGTCGGCACAAGGTTTTTCCCGTATTTTCCGCAATCATACCGTTTCCGTCAGGGCCCTGCGGCCCGCCCTCCATTCCTTGTAGGTGCCCAAAATCGCCTGTTCCAGCCAGATCCGCATTTCCTCCCGCTCAATGGCCGAGCACTGCTTTGTACGAATCACGCACTGTTTCAGCCGGACACACCGGGGATAGAGCGCACATGTCCGGCATCTCTCCTCTGGATCCCGGCGCTCCCGCCACTGCCAAAGCACCGTCTCATCTCGTTCTCCGGAAAATACGCTGCCCCAGATCCCCTGATCGATATGGGACTCGCACCGTCCCAGGGCGCCTTCCGGCGTGATCGTAGCGGCGTCCGCTTTGTCCGCCCAGCAGGAATAAATCACAAAACCCTGATCCAATGTCCTCTTGACCGCCACGCCCTTTTGATCGAGATACGCCCACATATTGCGCACCTTTTCCGCCAGGGAGCGCCGCTCCCCGTCGGTATAGCTGTAGGGCTGCGTGCCCTTGTCCTCTATAATGATGCGCAGTGTGATGCCGAAGCCGGGTCTCCCGCCGAAACGCTCCGTCAGCGCATCCGTCAGCGCATAGAGATCCCCCTCGTTGTCCTCGTCCATGTTCATGCGTACCACCACCTGTACACCGGCATCCAGCAAAAGACCAATATTTTTGAGCACCAGTTGATAGGGGCTGCCCTTGGGGGCGACATACGCCTTGCGCCGGTTATAGACCTCCTCCGTGCCGTCCAGAGTGATCTGCACTTGTTCCAGGCCCCAGTCGTCCTTCGCCCGCCGTGTCAAGGCCTCATCGAAGAGATAGCCATTGCTGTCCATCCGGGAACGGAACGCCACGCCCCTCTGCCGCAGAACCTCTGCAATGGTATCGATGGCTTTTCCATTCAACAGCGGCTCGCCCCCGAACCAGACCAGCCGAACCGGGTCTTTGCCGCAGTGCTCCGCCATGTATGCCCCCGCCGCCCGGGCGGTTTCTTCCGACATGGTCGCCCGCTGGATGCCTGCTTCAAAGCAGTAAAAACACCGGGCATTGCATGCCGTGGTGGTGAAAATCAGATACTCCGTAATGGCTTTGCTTTTTTGTCCCAGAAGACGGGCGATCCGGTGTGTCTGATCCGCCAGGAAAATTTCGTCCGTCCCGCAAGGTATCAAAAACCGTCGGGGGATCAGATCCGTCAGTGCTGCGGGGACAGAGCCGGACAGCTTTTGCAGCTGCTCCGCTTCTTCCCGTTCCAGCATGAGCAGCTCCCCGGTCAGAGTATGATACAGCAGGATCCCTTCCGGCTGCTGGATCTGCACGCAGTGCGTAGTCAGCCGGTACGAAGTCCCCTCATCTGTTTTCTGCTGCCCAAGTATCTTTTGTACCAGGACGACCGGCGAAACGATCTGCCGCATGTTCATTCCTCCTCGTATATCGTACCTTCAATCAGACACGATCGGTGGTTTTCCAAGCCTCATAGGTTCCAAGAATGGCCTGGCGAAGTCTGAGCCTCCGTTCCTCCCGCTCAACGGGAGAGCAATGTTCCGACCGGGCCACACACTCTTTCAGCCGCACGCACTGCGGATAAAAAGCACAAACACGGCAGAGTTCCTCTGGCGTGCGACGCTCCCGCCACTGCCGGAGCACCGCATCATCCCGTTCATCGGAAAAAACGCTCCCCCAGATTCCTCTTTCACACGTGGTCTCGCATCGTCCCAGCCGACCCTCCGGCGTAATGGTGGCAGCGTTCACATTGTCTGCACCACAAGAATAGAAAGTAGGCCTTTGTCGCAAGGTTCTCTTTTCAGCTATGCCCTTTCGGACAAAATACTCCCACAATGCCCGGGCTTTAGCCGCCAGAGCGCACCGCACGTCCTCCGTATAGCTTGGAGGTTCCACGCCCAAGTTCTCCATCAACACACGCAGATAAATTCCAAAACCTGTTCTCCCCGCAAAACGCTCCGCCAGCTCATCCACCAACAAATACAGATCTTGCTCGTTATTCTCATCCATATTCAAACGGACCGTGACCTGCACACCGGCATCCAGAAGCAGCCCGATGTTCCCCAGCACTCGCTGAAATGGGCTGCCCTCCGGGTCAACATACGCCTTGCGCCGGTTATAGACCTCCTCCGTACCGTCCAAAGTGATTTGAACCCGCTCTGCGTTCCAAGCTTCTTTCGCCCGCAACACCGTCGATGCATCAAAAAGATACCCATTGCTCGTGATTCGGGAATGGAATTCCACTCCCTGGAGCCGCAAATAATCCGTAATCACATTTATGACACGGGGATTCATCAGCGGCTCGCCTCCAAACCACTCTATATGAACCGGCTTCCCGCCGCAGTGCTCCGCAATATACTTTCCCGCCGCCCTGGCAGTCTCCTCTGTCATGGTCACTGTTTCAGCGCCTGCCTCAAAACAGTAAAAACACTTGGCATTGCATGCCGTAGTCGTGAAGATCACATACTTCGTCAAAAAATTATCTTTTCCCGGAAATCGCTGGGCAACACCCCGTACCAAATCGGCCAGAGCCATCTCGTTCGTTTCCTGGGGCACCAAAAAACGACAAAGGATCAAGCCTGTCAGTGCCGCAGGAACGGAACCGGACAGCTTTTGAAACTGCTCCGCTTCTTTCCCTTCCAACAGGAGCAACTCTCCCGTCAGTGTATGATACAGCAGAACTCCCTCCGGCTGCTGGATCTGCACGCAGTGCGTAGTCGGCCGATAGGAAGCCCCCTCCTCCGGTTTTAGCTGTTCCAATATTTTCTGAATCAGAACGAGCGGGGGGACAATTTGCCGCATGCCGTTTCCTCCTTATCCAAACTTTATATTTCGCATTTCCCGTCAGGAAGGATTTTGCCCCTGCCGCAGAGCGGAGGGGCAAACATTGTCATTATTCGCCACAGCTTCCGCCGCTGGCAAAAATGATATCCTCCTTGTCAATCGCAATGATTTCCACCACAGGAGCTTCATATTTTTCCTTCATGATTTTTCCTCCTTTCAGCTGCTCTGCTTTGATTTTGTATCCTGCACAGACGGGAGAATGTTCCCGCCTGGTTCAGGCGTTTTCTTGCGCTGTCTTTTCAGCTTCCTCCTGATCCGGCCGGGTGCGGCCAGGCACCACAGAATGGCGGCTCGCAGCCAGAACAGATCGCACCACAAATGTACGTACAGCCGATAGCGCCGGTCAGTCACCGAAATCTCTTTTCCATCCCGCACAAAAGCGGTCAGCACGCCAATGATCTGTTGGTCGGTGACGCCGTATTCCCTCCGCCATTGGTGATCGCCGCAGAGGACGTACCCGTCCCGGCGCACCTTTAATACCCGGTGGAGCACATATTTGCCCGGACCCCGCTTAAAAAGCGGGACGTCATATTTTCGCAGCACACCTCGGGGCCGCTCGATGATCAGAAGGTCTCGGCGCTGACGCAGCATGGGCAGCATGCTGGTTCCCACGCCAATATATACGAGCTTTCCATCCCGGGCCAGCACCTGTTCAAAGTCGGCGCTCAATCCTCAATGGCCCCGATGGAACGCAGCTGCGCCAGCACCCCCGCCACGTCCTTCTCGATCCTTTCCTTGGGCGCATCGTATTTCGCCGCCATGGCGTCCACGATTTGCTCCGGCGTGGTGGGAGTCTTCAACGATTCGATGATGAATGCGGCAGTGCCGTTGCTCCGGACGATGCCGGAAAAACCCTCCGTTGCTACCGTGGTATGCTCTCCGCCAAGAGAATAGGTGATAAATGTGTCCTTCAGTTTCATAGTGATTCTCCTTTTCTCATTGCCTCATAGGCCATGCGGGCCGCCTGAATGTCCGGCGTGCAATTCAACCGATATAGCCTGGCGTGTTTTGAAAGGCCGTCCACCAGAGCCAATGTCCGCTTCAGCTTATCCGGCTCGGCCGGATGATAACTCTGCCTCCAAAGCGCTGGCCAGGCCTCTTTTTGTGAAATAGGTTCAATGCTGTTTTTCTCCCCTCGTTCCAAAAGGCAGATCGCCCGCAATGGCACTGAAATATTGCTGCTTAGGCGATGCTTCCCGTCCCACGGCGTTCCCCAGACGATGGCGCCCTTGTCGGAAATGGCGAGAAGCGGTTTGTCATCGTTCACCATGACGGCCCGCCCACCCAAAAGCTCCCGCCAGAAACGAACGTGAGTGGACTTTCCCGTGCCGCTTTTTGCGGCGAAAAGATAACATACGCCGTCCACGGCTACGGCAGATCCGTGAAACAACAGGGTGTCGTATTCTATCAGACTCTCCGCGAGCTTACGGTAGACGGCCAGCGTCTCCAGATATGCGTCATGAGAGCGGCGACCTTGCCCATCCCAGGCGGTTCTCTCTTTGTCGGGCCTTCTGCGCTTATCATCAGATCCTTCGATCTCATCATCGGGCCTTCTGCGCTCTTCCTCAGACCTTCTGCGCTCATCGTCGATGTCTCTCTGACTGACGGACAAAGACAGCTCCGGGCAATCGGTCGTCCGATACCCGCTGCACATTGTCTGTATCTGCGGATACAGCGAACATATCTCCACCGCATGTCCCGCAAATCGATAAACATTTTTTTCCATTTGACATTTAACCTTGCGAGAATAATACATAATGTGAATGAATGCTTTTTCCTATCCGACTAAACAAAATGTTCTAAAGCGAGTAAAATTTTACCTGGAAGACCGGGTCGCAGAGTTCTCCCCTCTGCGTCTGCATTCAAAATCCCTAAAACGTGTATAGTTTAACACACTGATCGCTCATTTTCAAGTGCTTGGGGTAAAAAAACAGAAAAAACTATATTTGGAAAGGCTGACACCTCATTTACAAATAGCTTTTTTTGCTCAGAATGGTTTCGATTTGCGTTTATCGCAGTCAGAACAGCAGTCAAGGAGGGGCGACTTCCGGTTGATACATTATGGGTCGTAAATTTTTTCAATACAAGGAGGGAACGACATGCCAAGAAAAGGCGAAAATATTTTCAAACGAAAGGACGGACGTTGGGAAGCGAGATATATCAAGGGATATGAGCTTTCCGGCAAAGTTAAGTATGGGTTTTGTTACGGGAAAACCTATGCGGAGGCAAAAGAAAAGGTGACACGATGCAGAGCGGCGCTGCTGGCTGACAAGCCCGTACCTGCGACGAATAACCGCCACAGATTTACTTTTTTCTGTGAAGAATGGCTTCAATGGGAGAAGTATAAAGTGAAAGAATCCACCTACGTTAAATATGATACGATCCTGAAGAAGCACATTTTACCCAAGCTGGGAGGTTGTTTTCCGCTGGGAATCAGTACGCAGCTTGTGGAACAATTCAAACAAGAATTGCTGGATGAGGGCCTTGCGGCCAAAACTGTGCAGGATATCCTCACGGTGCTGCACACGATTTTGAAATATACGGCAGTACAGTTTCCCGACATATTTCCCAGGGTTGAAATCACTTATCCCAAAGGGCAGAAAAAGGAAGCCCGCATCCTCGACATCGATGAACAGCGGCGCTTTGTGTCATATCTGCAAACGGATACGGACGAATGCAAATTCGGCATTCTTCTGGCACTGTTCACCGGTCTTAGAATTGGAGAGTTGTGTGCCTTAAGGTGGGAGGACGTCTCGTTGAAAAACAGGACGATTCGTGTGTCCGCCACCATGCAGAGGCTCAGAGATTATGAATGTACGGGAGCCGGCAAAACAAAGGTGATGATTGGCAGCCCTAAGAGCGATACTTCGATTCGGACGATTCCTCTCACCGAGAGCGCAGTCAGGCTTTGCGAGCGATTTGATCCCCATTGTCCTGCGGCTTTTCTCTTGAGCGGCACGGAACAATTTGTTGAGCCCCGGCAAGTGCAGAAGAAGCTTGCGAAATATACGAAGGAGTGCGGACTCATGGGCGTTCATTTTCACACAATCCGCCACACTTTTGCCACCCGCTGCGTAGAAGCTGGTTTTGAGATCAAAAGCCTCAGCGAAATTTTGGGCCATGCCAATACCACCATCACCCTTGATCGATATGTCCATTCTTCCATAGAGATGAAGAGAGCAAACATGGATAAACTGACGGCCGTGGGCTTGTGAACAATCGCAGTCAAACTTTTTAGTCGGACGGCCAAAAACTCTTTGATTTTTTGTTGGCGGATTGAATCCAAGGAGAAAAAAGGGCTGCGCTGGATGGGAAAAGCGTTCGGATCATAGAGGGGAGAACTCTGCGACCAAATAACTTAAACAAGTCCATCCGATAGCAAAGTACATATTAAGTGCGGTTCTCCTCTCCGGGCAGAACTGTGATTTGAAACAAAAAAAGAGCCAGGAAAATGGGAATTACCCAAATCCTGACTCTTTCCTTGTAATCCGTGATTTGCGTTTCATTATCTGATGAAATTATAAAAAAGGATAGGCACAGCGCTTCGCCATGTCTATCACTTTTCCTTTTTCCTGCGGAAGATGGGACTTGAACCCACACGGTGTAACCACCACAAGATCCTTAGTCTTGCTCGTCTGCCAGTTCCGACACTTCCGCAAACTCCACGCACTTCACTCTTTCCGTGCGCAAAATTGATAGTACCATTATTTAAAGAAAATGTCAACTGTTTTTTCAAAATATTTCCCGGACTTGTTTTTTCAAAATATTTCTCAGGATATTTCTTAAGATTGGATAACTGCTGACCTCCAAGCCAAAAACTACCTGAAATAATATCTCCAATATTTTCCGTCAATCACATACTGGGGCATGTATTCCTGTTCAATCCACCGCATGATCCAACTGTCCTCTGTCAGCAGCGGATTTTCCTTGCCGTACCAACAGGATGCAACTATCACATCCGGATATTTCTCAGGATTCATTTTCCAATAGTTCAATAAATTTTCATTATATCCCGGCGTAGGCACCAGAGAAGGCGCCGCAATCGTGGTGTCGGCGTACAGGTACCCCAATGTATCCAAGGAGCCTCCGATCAGATAAATGGCGTCACCATCATGAATATATTGTTTCCATTCTTTCATGGACTCATTTTGCATATAAGGCCCCATATATTCCGAAATCACACCGATTGCCGGACCGCTTTTTACAATCCCCGCAATTTCGCCCAATGTCGCAACATCGCCGTTCATTGGCCGGATAATATAGGCGTTCCTGCCTGCCAAGAAAATCACCGTACAAAGCAGAAACACCGTCTTCAGCTTCCGCTGCAATCCTTTTGCGTCTACTGTCTTTATCTCCGCAGAGATAGGCAGCATCGACATGACAAACCCAATCAGCACATAAGGAACCGAAGCAAGCAGGGTTAAATTGGTTAAGAGCAACGTGGCCGCTAACTGGAAGAGCGAAATAATCGTACCCAACAGATAAAGGCAGCGCAGATTCGGCGGCAGCCTTTTGGCATAATGCGTTCCCGTAAAAATGAAGGCGAGAAAGATCAAAGAATAACTATATCTAACGTAATTCTGCCAAAAGATAACTGTGTATAGGCTGATGAACAATATAAATCCACAAAACAACGTATCCGTCAGTATCTTTCCATATCTGCCCGACATGCGTTTTCTGCTGATTGCGTCCGCCGCCAAGCAAGAAATCACATAGCAAATCACAAAAACAGCCAGAATAATCAAGCCATCTTTCAAATATGCCGCACTTTTTTCCAGCAGTCCCATCGAATGAGTTGTTTCCAATGATAACATTCCATGCAAAGATGCCAAGAATTCATGAATGGAGACTCGCCGCAATATAAAACACAGATATCCAATCCCCAGGCAGAAACAAACAATAAAAAATAGAAGACAGTCTTTTTTTTCATGTAAATAAAGCAGAAATATCATTCCAACCAAAAACAGAATCAGGCAAGACGGGTAAGATACCACCCCCCCCACAAACACACGGCTGAAAGGAAAATCCATCTGCGCTTTCTGTTCTCATAATATAAAAACAAAGTCAAACATAACAGCACAGAAAACCACACCTGCATGTTTGCATAGTCCGGTATCGGCACGTCCTTCGGGGAAACCACAAAGAAAATCCATGCCATGATACATGCAGCATTGTCACAATGCAGATGCCTGCTGACCACTCTGTACAGCAAATACGATATGGTGCCGTCCACCAAAATCCCCAGCACCTGCAAATATAGGACAATGCCTGTGGTAGTATGAAACAAAGTCAGATAGATTTTAATAAAAAAAGCGCATAAGAATGCCGACGTCTGAACCGGCTCCCACATCTCTTTGAACATGACATCCCCTTTTGCCAGCCGGTATGACATGGAAATCTGAAATTCTGCGTCTATGCCAAAATCAACAAAAATATATTTTAAACCGAGTGCAATGGCTGTAATCATCAGAAATCCTTTAAAAATACGAAAACTCTTTTCCGTACCGCCATCATATAACATCCGCCGCACTTTTTCCTGATGCATCTTGCCTGAAGCCTCCTTCTTCTACAATCCTGACGTGGACTTTTTCAGTTTATCATAAATACTTTCCTTTTGCAACAGTTGCAATCCTTTCCACATATATAGGATGCAGACTGTGGCTCAAGCTTGCGACCTGAGCAGGAAGCATGAATGAATTTCCATCAGGAATAGATTACGTCTCGAACTGGGCCTGGTAGAGCTCGTGGTAGAAGCCTCCCGCCGCCATCAGGCTTTCATGGGTGCCCTGTTCCACCACCCGGCCGTCCCGCATGACCAGGATGTGGTTGGCGGAGCGGATGGTGGAGAGACGGTGGGCGATGACGAAGCAGGTCTTATCCTTCATCAGTTCCCGCATGGCGGCCTGAATCTGCTGCTCCGTCCGGGTATCCACGTTGGAGGTGGCCTCATCCAGGATCAGCATGTTGGCATCCAGCAGCATGGCCCGGGCGATGGTGAGAAGCTGCTTCTGGCCCTTGGAAATGCTGGTTCCGTTGTCGGAAAGTATGGTATTATAGCTTTCCGGCAGCCGGGAAATGTAGGAATGGATCCGGGCCGCCTTGGCCGCCCGCACCACCTCTTCCATGGTAGCCCCGGGTTTGCCGTAGGCGATGTTGTCAAAAATCGTGCCGTAAAAAAGCCAGGTATCCTGCAGCACCATGGTGTAGGCCCGGCGCAGGGAATCCCTCGTCATCCCCCGGACGTCCCGGCCGTCCACCAGCACCGCTCCCCCGTCCACGTCGTAAAACCGCATCAGGAGGTTGATGATGGTGGTCTTCCCCGCCCCGGTGGGTCCCACGATGGCCGTGAGGGAGCCGGGCTGAGCCGTCATGCTGAAATCCTTGATGATGGGATTCCCGGGCACATAAGAGAAGTCCACGTGGTCCAGATCCACCCTTCCCTGCACGTCGGAGAGGACGACGGCGTCCGGAGCATCCTCTTTTTCCGGTTCCGCATCGATGAGGCCGAACACCCGCTCCGCCGCCGCGAAGGCGCTCTGCAGCTCTGCGATGATGTTGGCCACTTCGTTGATGGGGCCGGAGAATTTACGGGAATACTGGACGAAGCTGGACAGATCCCCCAGCAGAATGTCCCCGCTCAAAAACAATAAGGCCCCGAACACACAGACCAGAGTCAGGGAAATATTGTTGATACAGGTGACGGCGGGGCCGGTGACGGTGCCGTTGGCCTCCGCCACGGTATAGGCGTCCACGGCGATCTTGTTTTTTTCTTCGAATTTCTCCAGCACCTCTCCTTCCCTGCCGTAAGCCCGAATTGTCTTCTGGCCGGAAATCATTTCCTCCACGAAACCGTTAAGCTCCCCCAGCTTGGCGCTGCGCTTCCGGAACATGGGGCGGACCCTGCCGGCCAGCCATCTGGTGAAGAAGGCGGTGGCTGGCACGGTGAACAGGAAAATGATCACCAGCTTCGGCGCAATGGTGAGCATCATGATAAAGGAAACCGCCACGGTGACGACGCTCTGCAGGATCTGCAGAAGATCCGAGGACATGGACTGATTTACCGTATCCACGTCATAGGTGACGATGCTGATGATGTTGCCGGTCTGATATTTATCGTAAAAGCTCACCGGCAGCCTGGACATGTTTTCAAAAATATCGTGCCGCATCTGCTTGGAAATCTTCTTGGACAGACGAATCATGACGGCGTTCAGCAGGTAGGTGAGAATGGCGGACAACAGATAAAAGATCGCCATCAAAATCACGCAGGAAAAAACGGTGGAAAAATCCACCTTTCCCTCCCCCAGGTCGATGGCGTTGATGGCCTGGCCGGAAAGCTTGGGACCGTACAGGGAAAAAAGGCTGCTGGATATGGACAAAACCAGAGCCAGGACCAAGAGCAGGCGGTTCCGGCCCAGATACTGCCACAGGCGCAAAAGCAGCACCCCCCGGGAACGCTTCGCTCCGGTAAAGCTCTGTTTCTCATTGTCTTCCGTGGGGCCAATGTGGGCCTCCACCTTCATGGCGGGACCTTGTTTCGGCATGATCAAATTCTCCTTTGCTCGTATTCCTCAAACGTTATGCGCTCACCCGCCCCTCTCCCATCTGGGACCTGGCGATGGCGCAGTACTCTTCGCAGGATTCCAGCAGTTCCCGGTGAGTGCCGTAGCCGATGGTCTTGCCATCCGACAGCACCAGGATATGGCTGCAGCTTTGGATGGAGCTGATCCGCTGGGCCACCAGAAGGGTGGTGGTATCCTTGTAATTTTTGTGCAAGGCCTTCCGCAGACTGGCGTCGGTTCGGTAATCCAGGGCGGAGGAAGCATCATCCAAAAGCAATATCTCCGGATTCCCGGCCAGAGCCCTGGAAATCAAAAGCCGCTGTTTCTGCCCTCCGGAGAGGTTGTTGCCCCGCACCACCACTTCCGCCTTCATCCCCTCTTTCCTGGCGGCAATGAACTCCGCCGCCTGGGCGTCTTCGGATGCCTTTTTCACCGCTCCCTCTTCCAGGGGCCGGAAGAAACGGATATTATCCTCTATGGTGCCCTCCATCACGAAATCATTCTGGAAGGCCACCCCGAACTTGGAACGGAGCTCCTCCTTGGGAATGGTGCGCACGTCCCGGCCATCGATCAGGATCTCTCCCTCCTGGGGATCGTAAAACCGCATCAACAAATTCAAAATGGTGGATTTGCCCGCACCGGTCTCCCCCAGGATGCCCAGGCTCTCCCCCCGTTTCAGCTGAAAGCTCAAATGCTCCAGGTTGGCGCCGATACCGGTATAGGAAAAGGTAACGTTGCGAAATTCTATGTGAGGGGGAAGGGCCTCGGCAGGAGCCGGCGCATCCAACACCTTGAGATCCTCCGGCAAAGCCAGCACGTCCGCCACCCTGTGGGCACTGGCCTCGCCCTTGGACCACATGACGAAGATCCGGGTGATGCCCAGCATGGCGTTCAGGATCATGACGAAATACTGCAGAAAAGCGATGATCACGCCGCTCTGACTGTTGCCGGAATTGACCCGGAAGGCCCCCACCAGGACCACCAGGGTCAAGCCCAGATTCAGGATCAGGGAAGTGGAGGGGTTGGTGGCCGCCGTGATCATTCCGGCCTTCTGATCAATCCGGGTGAGCTCGCTGTTCACCTTGTTGAACCGTTCTTTTTCATACTCCGTTTTGCTCAGGGCCTTGATCACCCGCACGCCGGTGATGTTTTCCTGAAGCACCCGCACCACGCTGTCCAGCACGCTTTGTTCCTCTTTATAAAGGGGCACGCTTTTCTTGGTCACCACGTAGACGATGAGGCCGATGAGGGGGAGCATGGCGATGAGCACCAGGGCCAGCACCGGATCCATGCCCAGCATCATGACCACGCCGCCCGCAAGAAGGATGGGGGCCCGGATTCCCAGCCGCTGCATGCGGGCCAGAAGCTGGTTGATGTTGTAGGTATCGCTGGTCAGCCGGGATTCCGCCGAAGAAACCGTCAGCTGATCCATCTGCCTGGCGGAAAGATGCTCTAATTTTTCAAAAAGATCATACCGCAGCTTTCTCGTGATCTTGCCGGAGCTCACCGCCGACATGCGGTTGGCCCCCACGTTGGCGGCCAGACACCCGGCGGCGCACAGAAGCATCAGCCCGCCGTACAGGAAAATAGGCGTCAGCTCTCCCTTCGGCACCACGTCGTCCAGGATGATCTCCATAAAATAAGGGATAAACAACTCCAGCACCGCTCCCAGCAGCTTGATACCCATGGTCAAAATGATAAAGCCCACGTAGGGCTTGATATAACGTCCCAGCTTTTCCATCTAAATCTCCATTCCCTAATGCATTCTTTCAATCCGGTTCCAATGCGCTTTTCATCTATTTTCAATGCGCTCCTGGCTCTTTCATTACAAACCTTTTTCCGCAAAAGCGTCCGCCCGTTCCTTTGGCTTCTATAAACCTTTTTCCACAAGAGCGTCCACACGCTCTTTTAGCTTTTACAAACCTCTTTCTTCCACAAAGGCGTCCGCCCGCTCCTTTAGCTTCCGGAGCAGTTCCTCCGCCAGTCCCAGTTCCTCTTTCGACAGCCCTTCCGTCAAAAACAGATCCCATTCCTCCTGTTTTTCCCGGATCAGGGGCAGCAGCGCCAGAGCCTTCTCCGTTGGGTAAACCCGCAGAATGCGTTTGTCCTCCGGGTCATTCTCCCGCCGGACGTATCCCCCTTCTTCCAGCACGGCGATCTGTCTGGCGATATTGCTTTTGTTGGCATAAATACGCCTGGTCAGCTGCTCCTGGGAAATCCCCGGTTCCTCGCAAAGGGCCAACAGATAATTGGCATGGCATCCTTTCAAACCAAACCGTTCCATATAATCGGAACGATACCGCATCTGACACCGGGCGATGTCATGCATGTCTCTCGTGATCCTGTTCATGTTCCGCCTCCCACGATTCTCTCCGTTTTTAACCTTCTCCGTTCTTTATTCTTCTCTGTTCCTTACTCTTTTCCGCTTCTTATTCTTTCTTGCTTGTTCCTTGCTTTTTCCTGCTTCTTACTCTTTCCGCTTTTTCCATTTGCCCGTTTCGTTGCGTTCGCAACTGTTATAGCACAAGAAAAGCGGTTTGTCAACCGCCTTTCTTGCGAAATAAAACTCTCCCCGCAGAGCCGCAGGGAATTATACTTTGTGAGATCAAAGTTTGCCGGGACAGTCCCTCATTCCAGGCTTTCCCGCAGCACCTCCACCCGGCACTCGTGCCGCTTTTTTTCGTCCGACTTATGATAAGCGATACCCACCGCCAAGATACGCCCCGTATACTCCGGATTCTCCCCGAATTTCCCTTCGAAGCGCAGGGCATACTGACGTTCCTTGATCTGTTGGATGGCTTCCTGGGCCGTATGGTTCACCTTCAGCTCCAGGATGATGGCATCGTCATTTTTGGCAAAAGGGTAAAAAATGAAATCCACGTATCCCACCCCGGCCTTGTCCTCCCGCTCGATCCGGTAATAATCCAAGGCCTTCAGATACACCCACCTTATGATGGATGCCAGTTCCGCCTCATCGTTGTAAACCAACAAGGGACTGTGAGTATTGTGGGCATACTCCATCAGCTCCGTCATGGTCTCCACGTCCCCGGCCTTCGTCGCCGCCAACATCCGCCCCGACTCCTTCGCAAGCTTGTACACGTTTCCCAAGGAAGGCTCTCTCTGCACCACCTCCGCAAACTTGTCCATCAACTCCTTGTTGGGAATGGAAACATAGCCGTTGGCGTAATTCAGGAAACCATATACCACCATGGCGGAAAAAATCTCGTCTCTGGTCTTCAGTTCCGTGGACACGGAAGCGTATTCCTGCACTCTGGCAGGTACCGGATTCCCCGCCACCAGCAGCGCCACGTCATCCTTCACCGCATCCACGTTGGCGCTGATATAATAGAAGACTTCATCATAGGGCCCGGAACTGGTCCAATAATTGCCCAACTGATTGTCATTAAGGGCTCCCACCACGGACCGGGGATTGTACAGCCTCCGGCCGTCCGCCGTCTGATAACCGTCATACCAGTCCTCCAGTCCCTGACGGGTGACCCGGGGATGAGGTTCCTTCTTCAAATACCTCTGATACAGGTCATCCACCTCTTCCTCGGAGAACCCGAAATATTCATTGTATTTCGTCCGGGTCGCCATAGAATATTCCAAGAACATGTTCAACTCCGAGCCGCTGGAATATTTGGCGATGGGCAGAATGCCGGTCATGTAGGCCAGCTCCACATAGGCCTTGTCCTTCAGAAGATTGTTTAAAAATCGGGTAAAGCCCGCTTTTTCTCCCTCCGTGACAAAGCCCTGATGATAAATGTAATCCCACTCATCCAGCACAAAAATGAATTTTTCCTCATCGCAATATTCATATACCTTCGTCAGGGCGTCCCAGACCGCATCCGTCTCCCGGATTCTCGCATTGGGATAAGCCATGATCAAATCATCCAGCAAGGTCATTTGGATACGGCCGATATATTGCGCATAGGAAGTACAATCCCAAGGCATTTCATTGAACACGATATGAATCACGTTATGCTGGTTCAAATGCTTCCGATACCAGGGATACTCAGATACCCGCAAAGTATCGAACTCCCCATGACTGTCCACCCCTTTTCCAAAATAGGCGGCGATCATGTTGGCCATGACCGTCTTGCCGAACCTTCTGGGCCTGGTGATGGCCACATATTTCGGGCCCCTTCCCTTTTCGGAGCTATCCCGCCCCTCCATGCTTTTTTTCATCTCCAGCAAGGGAACCAATTCTCTCAGCATGCCGCTCTTGTCAATATAGTAATCAAGGGAATAATCCTCCTGGAACAACCTGTATGCGCTTTTGCCGTTCAAATACACTCCCATAAAAGCAACACCTCCATAGCGGACAAATCTTTTTCCGCTATGTTTACAATAACACAAACTTCACCGCTGCGCAAGGTTATTCGTTTCTTTCCAGCCACCTGGCGCTCAGTTCCAGGCTCTTCACCGGATCCTTTTCAATCCAGTTTTTGTGGCTTTCCAGCACCACCTCTTCCACGCCGTTTGCCAAGGCGATCCGCCACAGTCCCTCCAAATCCATGTTGCCCGTGCCCAGCTCCATGCTGTCGGCCTTCAGGATGGGCGTCATGGCGGGACCGCTCTGACGGCTGCCCCGGTCATTGATGTGCCAGAGCTTCATCCGTCTCCCCAGTTTCCTCATCCACGCTCCCGCATCGGCTCCCCCGTCAGTGAACCAATAGCTGTCGAACTCAAAACCCACCTTGTCCTCTTCCGTCTCCTGCAGGAGAATATCGTAGGCACGGAGGGGTTCGGCGGTTCCGGCTTCTCCGGCAATTCCGGCTTTCCCAGGTTTCTCAGCGGTTCCGGCTTCCCCAGGAGTTCCAGCGGTTCCAAACTTTCCAACGATCCCGGTTTCTTCATGCTTTCCAGTGGTTCCGGTCTCTCCAGATCCCATTACGCTTCCAGCTTTTCCAGATTTCCCGGCGGTTCCAATCTCTCCAGGTTTCCCAGCGGTTTCATCTCCTCCAGATCTCTCTGGGATTCCGGCCACTCCAGGTTTTTCGAGGCCTCCATGATCCCCAGAGCCTACCGGCAGAAGCTCCACGTTATGATTGTGATAAAGCAGGGAGAATCCGGCCTTCCGCAGGCCCTCTCCCGCCTTGTTCAATCGTTCGGCCAGCTTCCGCACTTCCGCCTCGTTCCCATAATCAAAACGATACATGCCCGTGATGACGATTTTGTCCGTGCCGAAGCTCCCCGCCTCTTCCATCACGGCCTCCGGCTCCCGCTCCAGGCTGCCCAGATCGGTATGAAGACTGACCACGGACAACCCGCTTTCCGCCAGAAGGCCGTGCCAGTCCAGCTTTCCGCCGTTTCCGGTGGGCATTCCGGCGGCCCGGGTCATCATACGCACCATCAACGAACTGGGATGAATCATAAATTGATTGAGTTCAAGGCCGTCATATCCGGCGGCCTTGATCCTTTTTAATGTTTCAGCGGCCCGGGAGGGACTGCCCGTCACCGTGCCAAGCATGATCTGTTGTACATAAGTTTTCATATTTCCTCGCATTCTGCCGTCTGACCGGCGGTCTTTGACTCAAAGGGATTTGTGCCTCATTTTTTGATGCCTTGCAGAATACGGTTCAGCTGTCTTACGCTCTCCTCGTCCGCACCGGCCTGTTTCAGGAGGCTCAGCATGGTCATGCGACCCATCATGCGCTGCAGCGCCGGATTGTCCTTCACCGCATTGGCCACGTCTCCCCGTTCGGAGGCGCCTTTGGCCATCATCTGGTCCACGATGGCTCCTGCCCTGGGATTCTGACGGATCTCTCCCAACGTGTCATAGACGGAGAAGCAGGCGGGATCCGGCTCTTCCGCATCGAACCAGTTGGTCACGCCGGAGGCCGTTTTGTTGAAAATATAACTTTCCTCCGGCTGGCTGACCCTGCAGATCTCCATGGAATCCTCCGCCGGCCCCGCTGCGGCCCGGATCAGATGCCTGCCCACAAGCGGGATGCGGAACCGAAATACGGTTTTTCCCTTCTCGCATCCGACCAGTTCTCCATCCATATAAAGACTGACTTCCTCCTGGTTGGAATACACCTTGATCTCCGTCTCCTCCTCGCAGCGATTGGCATAGCGTCTGCCGCAGAGATGGACGAAGGGCTCGCTGTGGTTCCAGGCGGCCTTGTAGAGATAAAAAGCGTCCTTGCGCAGGCTGCGGTCGAAGGTGACCAGGCCTTTCTGGTTTTCCCCGTGCTTGCCGCCCTCGTCCCGGCCGTCAGCGGCGAAATCGAAGAGATTCCAGACGTGGGTGGCCCAAAGCCAGGGCCTGGCTTCGATCATCTGAAGCATGTGCTCATGATAAAGAGCCTGATAATCTTCCGTGTAATCGCCTTTTTCCGGACGGGAACTGTGATAGGCCGGGTTGGCGTCCGCACCGTATTCGGAAAAACCGATCACTCGGTCAGGATATTTGGCGTGATACTCGTCAAAGAATTCCTCATTCTGCTCCAATTCTCCCAGGTACCAGCCGAAATACAGGTTATAGCTGTTGATATCCGGGATTTCCAAAATGGGACTGTCGATCTCCAGCATGAAGACGTTGGCCATGGTGGTCAGCCGGGTGGGATCCAGGCGGTGGCACAAGTCGTTCAGCAGCCGATGATTTTCCAGCAGATCCTCGTTCACCGGGCTGGCCGCCGTAATCTCGTTGGAAAGTCCCCAGACGGCGATGGAGGGATGATTGTAGCACTGGATGATCAGTTCCCGCATCTGGCTTATGGTATTCTCCCGACCATTTTGCATGTGCATGGTGATGTAGGGGATCTCCGCCCAGACCACGATGCCGTTTTCATCGCACAAGTCATAAAATTCCTGAGCGTGCTGGTAGTGGGCCAGCCGCAGGGTATTGGCCCCCAACTCCCGGATAATCTCCATGTCCGCCTTATGATCCTCGTAAGAAAGGGCATTGCCCTTTCCCTTCAGATCCTGATGACGGCTCACGCCCCGCAGGGGATAGCTGCGCCCGTTGAGGAAAAATCCTTTCTTCGGATCGCAGGCGAACACCCGGCAGCCGAAACGGGCCGACACCTGATCTCCGGAGGGCAGCTTCGCTTCGGCGGTATAAAGATACGGATCCTCCAGGCCCTCCCAAAGATGCACATTTTCGATGGAAAATTCAGCCGACGCATGACCGCAGGCATCAGGAAGAACGGTCTTGGTCTGCCCCGCTGCTGTCACGGTGACTTCCCCTGCGCCGGTCTGCCAGGTTTCCACCGTGATCCTGGCCTGACGTTTGTCCAGATCCACCAGGGGCGTCACCTTGATGCCGGGGGTGCCGTCCTTCAACAATTCAAAATGCTCCGCAGGCACTGCGATCAGGCGCACCTCCCGATACAGGCCTCCGTAAAAGGTGAAATCCGCCTTCTGGGGATACACTCTGTCGTTTTCCTCGTTGCTGACGGAGACCTCCAGGAGATCGCCTTGAACCGGCGTTTCGCCGTCCTGCTCCGTCAGTTTCCCGCTCAGTTCCACCCGGAAAGCGGAATAACCTCCCTCGTGATGAGCCAGCTTTTCTCCGTTCAAAAAGACTTCACAGGTGTGGGCCGCTCCCTGGAATTCCAGGAACACCCGCTCCCCGGCGGTTTCCTCCGCCGTCAGCCTGCGGCGGTACCAGCAGGTGCCCCGATAGTAATCGTTGCCCCCGTCCTGGCCGTCCGCAGCGTTCCAGGTATGGGGAAGCGTCACCGCTTCCCCCTGGGCTTCCCGGCTTTTGCCGAAGAACCATCCCTCTTTTAAAACCGTAATTTTACGCATGTCGAATTCCTCCCTGTTGCCTATTGCGTCTTCGTCAGGGCCGCAGCCTTTTTCTCTGCGATCCGCTTCTGAACCTCCACCATTTCGGCCTTGTCCAGCTTACATCCCCGCATGGCCACCAGCGTGCAGATCCACCCCAGGATGGCCAGACCGTACCGCAGGAACATACAGACCCAGAAAATGCTGTTCGTGGGAGTGTCCCCGGGCTGAGGCAGCACGTCGGTATACCCGATGAGGGCCACGCAGCCGGTGGCGATGAGGGCCGAGAAAGAGGAAACGATCTTGTCGATGAGGCTGTAGGTGCCGGAAACCACGGCGGGGATGTATTTGCCTCCCCGATCCAGCTCATAGTCGATGACATCGGCCATGAACGCCGTCCCAGCGGTGGTGCCCGCCATCATGAACCCGTTGCAGACCAGGGTCAGCAGGATGTAAATCACCATCGTGACGCCGAAACGGGCAATGCTTTGGGTGCCCACGGTGAACCAGGCGATGGCGAAGAACACGATCATGACGAGGTTGGCGTAGATGCAGTTGCGGGCCCAGGTCACGATGGATTCCTTATTGCCGTGCTTGCCGCAGTAACGGGCCCCCAGGATGGCGAAAATGATGGAGGGCAGCATGCCGCCCACGGACAGATAGGTGGCGATGGTCATGTTGCCGATCAGGATGCCGGAAAGCATGGTTCCCACGATGGCGGCGCTTCCCGCCTGCTGGGCGATCTTGTCGGAAGCGGCGGAGATAATATAGGCCTGCAGGGGCTTGTTGTGGGTCAGGACGTCCAGCATGTCCTTCCATTTCAATCTTTCGTTGGACTTGCTGGTTCCTTGGAAGTTCTCAGGCTTGTCGTAGGCGGAAATTCCGATGCAGACCAGGATCACTCCCACCAGGGACACCAGGACGGTGACGATGGCGGCAGCGGTCAGGTAGGCCTGGCTGTAGTTGACGGAATAGCCGCTCTCCGTCTGGACGATCTGGCCGTACTTGGGCAGAAGCTGGGTGTTGAGGATGATGGTGAAGGCCATGGGTACGATATAGTTGAACACGGTGCCCCAAACCCCCACGGTGGGACGCTGCCTGGGATCGTTGGTGAGCAGGGGCCCCAGGGTTTGGGCCGTCATATTGACGATGGTGTAGCCGATGACGTAGAGCATGTAGGTAGCCAGGAACATGGCCACGCCGAAGCCCTTGCTGGCGCACCAGGAAAACATGGCCATGACGCCCAGGGACTGGATGGCCCAGCCTAAGAGCATCAGAGGACGGATCTTGCCCCATGGGGTATTGACCCGGTCATAGAGGAAGGCCAACAGCGGATCCGTGACGGCGTCGAAGATCCGGGTGAAGGTCAGCAGGCCGCCCACCACCAGGGTGGAAATGCCGAAACCGATGCTGGCGGCATAGGAGGCCTGGCCGATCAGAGTATAAATGGCCATGCCGTTCAGAGCGTTGCAGGAGATCAGGATGATCTGCCAGAGTTTGGCGCGCCGATACTGCACGCCGTCAATTTCACTTTGGGATTGATTCGTTTTTGCCATAGTGGTTTTCTCCTTCTTTGCAATTTTGATAGTTTTGGGCGTTTCAAGATACTTTTATTATAAAAACTATACAGAAATGCGTAAAGTCACTGATTTGGAAAAAGTTATACTGATTCGGGTTATTTCTTGTTTTTATCACGAGGGAATGTTATAATAAATTTCAGAAGCGCCTGTCGCACCGTTTGATTCTATAGTTAAAGAAAGGAGACCGGAATGGACGAACAAATGACACGGGCGGAACAAAACCTCCTGCTGCTGGAGGCCGCCATCCCCGCCAACGAGAAATTCTATATCTGGTGCTATGAGGAGAATGGGAAAACCGTCGCCTCTTCCTGCCCGGAGGGAATGCGGGAAATTCTGGAACGGGCCTTCCGCCTGTTCGGCGGCGTGGAGAAAACGCTGGCCCGT
>CANQPH010000012.1 GCA_947625675.1 uncultured Acetatifactor sp. | reverse complement strand
CTTATATTTTTGGGATTTTTTCAAAAAAGTTCATAAGTAATGCATTGTCGGTAGACAGAACTGCGGAAACTCAAGTTTGATGGCATCTTGACAAATCCGACAACACTATGTACAATGGTAACAGGTTTTTGAGAAGAGTGGTTACTTCGTGGAGTGGCATACTTCACGAAGAAATTGGCTTAAAACAGGTGGCGGCACCTGTTTTTTTGTTTGCCGTATTTATGCCCCGTTTGGGTTTTGTCTCAAATAAGCAAAACAATTTCGGCCCGAGTGTTCAATTATATGACGGTTTCGTCTTTGTATGTTGTATTCGGTACATATGTTATTTTATAAAACGCAGAACCATGTATTAAATCATGATACTATAACGCTAATACATAGTATATCACAAAAAAATAAGGTTGGAAAGAGGCGAATATGTAAAAAGAAAACTGCGAGGGTTTTCTCGCAGTCCATGGAATCCAATTAGATGTTATTTTCTTTTTCCTGCCTGATCATCAGTTCTACCATTTGCAGAATGCGCTTTTGGGCCTCAGGAGACAAGGCGGCCAGTTCTGACGAAAGTTTAGAAGCCTTATAATCATTGCCATGAGTGAGCACGTCACAAAAGATCGCATCGGCCGACACCTGAAGGGCGTTCAGAATTGTAATGAGTTTCTCGTAGCGCGGAAACGAAGCGCCTCTTTCCACGGTAGAGATATAATTTGTGGTCAGTCCTGTCAGTTCCGCAAATTCTTCCTGGGTTAATCCGAGCCGCTCCCGGCATTCCTTTATTCGTTTTCCCACTCGCTTGTCAATCATAAATACACCATATCCTTTTCTGTGCCTTTTACGATAATTATATGGATTAACGGCACAGTTATAAAGCAACGCTAATACAGAGTATATGGATAAGCAATATAGTCCCATGGAAGAATTGAGAATTTTTTGTCTGTGAATTGCCATATCGGCCCAAATGAAACCGCACGGTGCTTTTTGCAGAGCGGCGGAAAACACAAAATGGGGGAAATGCAATGATATAGTGATATGGGATATATTTTGGGGGGTGCTGACGAATGAAAGCTGTGCGTCTTGCTGGCGGTCTGGTTCGGTGCAGATTGGCGGGCGCCGAATAGGGGCGGCGGGGCTGTTGTTGGCACAATTTGAAAATCAATTTGGAAAAAATGGCATATAACCTATAAAAAGCTAGGAAAAATGTGGGAAATCTCCGTTGAAAAAGCCGAAAAAATGTGTTACGCTATGTGCATCCACGAAAAAAGGGGTGAAAATAGTGGAACGAAACGCCATTTCGGCTCTGATTAGGTGGAAAGCTGATGAAGACCGCAAACCTTTGGTCATACGGGGAGCCCGCCAGGTGGGCAAGACCTGGTTGATGAAAGAATTCGGCAAAAGTTACTACAAAAACTGCGTCTATTTTAATTTTGACGAGGAAGACGAGCTGAAGTCCATTTTTGAGACCAATAAAAACCCGCAGCGGATAGTGGAGATGCTTTCTCTGATTGCGGGAGAGAAGGTCATGCCTGGGGAAACCCTCATTCTGTTCGATGAGATTCAGGAATGTCCCGAAGCGCTGAATTCGCTCAAATATTTCAGGGAAAAGGCAAATGAGTATCATGTTATCGCTGCCGGAAGCCTGTTTGGAACCCTTCTCGCAAAGCCGAAGTCCTATCCGGTGGGCGTGGTCAACCTTTTGGATCTCTATCCTTTGACCTTTGATGAGTTCCTGGAAGCCGTCTGGCCCTCGCTTTTTACCTATTATAAAGGCATAGAGAAAAATCAACAGATCGAGGAAATCTTCCATCATCGTCTGCTGGAAGCTTATAACAGTTATCTCATTATTGGAGGGATGCCGGAGTGTGTCGCTTCCTGGGTCAAATATCGGGATCCCGCCAGAATTTCGCAGATTCAAAGAGAGCTGGTTGCGATCTACGAAAATGATTTTTCCAAACATAACGGCAAGGTGAACAGCGGGCGGATTTTGATGGTCTTTCGAAGCATTGTCGCACAGCTCGCAAAATCGAATGAAAAATTCATGTACGGAGCCGTGCGGGAGGGCGGCAGGGCCAGAGATTTTGAGGAAGCCATTGAATGGCTTGTGTCGGCCGGCATATTGAACCGGGTTTATAATGTGTCCAAAGCGGAGCATCCGCTTCCCGCATTTGACAAGCTGGACCAATTCAAGCTTTTCCTGTTTGATACGGGACTGCTCAAGCATATGGCGGGAATTGACAACGGCGCCGTGCTTTTGAAAGCTGATTATCAGTTCAAAGGGCCGCTGACGGAAAATTACGTCCTTCAACAGCTTCGGGGACAATTTGAAGTGGAGCCGCACTATTTTTCGGACAAAAGCGGCGAGCTGGATTTCGTCCTGCAGAATGGTTCGGAGATCATTCCGGTGGAGGTGAAGGGGGGCGAAGACAAGTCCGCCCCAACTTTCAAAAAATATATTTCCGAACGGCATCCGGAACATGCGATCCGTTTTTCAAAACGGGGCTACCGCAAAGATGGAGACTTTGTCAATCTCCCCCTGTATTTGGTCCGAAAAACGAAGGAACTGCTGTGATGTGAATTGCGGGAGGCGGCCATCTCATGAGCAAAGGTAGGCGCATGGCGCCGGGAAGCGCATAAGCGCAACTTTGCGAACGGCGCGTCTGAACTGTTACCGTTTGTCTTGGGCAGTCCGCCGTCTCAGGCGTTCCACCCCTTGCAGACGTCCACCCAGGCCAGGAAGCCGGAGTACCGCTCCAGTTCCGGGATGGTGAGCTCGATGGCGCTGTTGCCGCTGCCGCAGGCCGGGAACACGGTTTGGAACCGTCTGAGGGATTGATCCAGGTATACGGTCACCCCGTTATTGACGGCAAAGGGACACACGCCTCCCACGGCGTGGCCCACCAGGGTCACCGCTTCCTCCGGGGTCAGCATTTTGGCTTTGGCGCCGAACTGCACCTTGTATTTTGCATTGTCGATCTTGGCATCCCCGGCCGTGACAACCAGGATGGGGCCGCCGTTCACCAGGAAGGACAGGGTCTTGGCGATCCGACAGGGCTCGCAGTGCAGCGCCTCGGCGGCCAGTTCCACCGTCGCACTGGAATCCGCCAGTTCCAGCACCCGCTCCTCCATGCCGTATTTTCTGAAATATTCTTTTACCTTTTCGATTGCCATATAAAGGCCTCCTGCGTTTTTCGCTGCGCTTCCTCCGTACCGAGGGAGGCACTATCCTATATTGAGAGAATCATCCCATACCGAAAGAAGCACTATCCCATTGAGAGAATCGTCCCATACCGAAGGGACTATCCCATATCGGAAGAACTGTAATATTGTATCAAAAAAAATAGGGCCCGACAACCCCTGGAGCGTCACAAATAATATTTTCAATTGAGAGGCATGTGCTCATGCCCTATTCGATGTAAATTCTTTATGTGCGGAAGGCGGAGGAGAAACGTGGGAAAGAAATTTAAAAAATATACTTGCAAATTATAGCGATCATTGTTAAAATATACTTATGAAACAGAAGCAAAAATAACAAAGTATGATTTGTAATTTTGTAACAATTTGTGCTGGAGCGTTACAAATTGCTTTGATGGCAGATGAGAAATCACATTTGCGAATTTCTCAAGAGGAGACGAAGTCTCATCTTGCCCTGATAGCGTAAATGCGCTGGAATGGAGATTTCTATGTCGATAGTGAGCGACGAGCAGGTCATAAAGGCATTGCGGCAGTATAATGGGTGGTGGAGGTCTCCCGACGCCGTCAAAAATGAGAGCAAGCCTCAAAAGCGCCTGGCATATTATGAAGCGCTGAAAATGCTGAAACATGAAAGCATCCGCCGTTTCGTTGTTTTGTCCGGCGTAAGGCGGGTGGGAAAAACGACAATATTATATCAGGTCATGGACAGGCTGATAGAGGAGGGTGTAAATCCCAAGAATATTTTATATGTGACGTTTGACAACCCGATTCTTAAGTTCGTGACGATTGAAAATGTGCTGTCTATTTACGAATCCCTGTACCCCATCCAGGGCACGAAATATATTTTCTTTGATGAGATACAATATACGGATAACTGGGAATTGTGGATGAAGGTGATCTATGACAGCAGGAAGGACATTCGGCTGATGGCCACGGGCTCGGCCAGCCCAGTTTTGGAGAAGGGCTCTGCGGACAGCGGCACGGGCAGATGGAGCGTCCTGAAAATACCGACCCTGTCCTTTTATGAATATTGCAAGCTTCTGGATCTGGAAGTGCCCGATCTCCCGGAAGGCATACAGCTTACGAAGCTCGGCAGCCTGGACAGGGCGGAGCTCGGGGATCTGATGAGCCGTTTCGGCCAGCTGCAAAATCATTTTAACCGGTATCTGACGATTGGCGGATTCCCGGAGCTGGCGCTGTCAGGGGATGACGCTTATGCGCAAAGGATGCTCCGCGAGGACGTGGTGGACAAGGTGATCAAGCGGGACGTGCTGGCCCTGTTTAATATCAGAAGCCCGCTGCTTATGGAAAAACTGTTCCTCTATTTATGCATCAATTCGACGGAGATTTTTAATGCCAGTGCGGCGTCAAAGGAGCTTGAAAACACATCCGTGGCTACGCTGGAAAGCTATATCGAAGCTCTGGAAATG
Source organism: uncultured Acetatifactor sp. (assembly GCA_947625675.1). Classification (GTDB taxonomy): domain Bacteria; phylum Bacillota; class Clostridia; order Lachnospirales; family Lachnospiraceae; genus Acetatifactor. The sequence continues at coordinate 60,170 of CANQPH010000012.1, read as the reverse complement.
TCCAATCTCATTTATCTGGCCAAACCCATGGATGTGGGAAGCAAGGGGGCTTTGAAAGGGAGGCCCAAAATATTCATTGCGGATGCGGCGATCCGCAATGCCATGCTGATGATCGAAGACGTATTGTCGGACGAGCGGGAACTTGGGGCGGTTGTGGAAATGACGGTTTACAAGCACATGGTTTCCTTTTATCAGGGCAGTGCGGCGCAGCTTGGATATTTTAGAAAGGCGAAGGATAACCAGAAAGAGGTAGACGTGGTGGTGGAATTGCCCCGTAGGAAGATCCTCTGTGAAGTAAAATACCGCAACCAATCCCATGTCTCCGCAACGGATGCCATCGTGGAGCTGTGCCGGGACGAGAAATCCGGGGTGACCAATGCTTTTTTGATCACAAAGAGGTTGGATGACTTTGGTGTAACTAGGCATGATACGGCTGTACCGATTTTACGTATTCCTGCCATCGCATTCCTGTATCTTTTGGGCAAAACGGAGGCGGAAGGGCGCAGCGGTAAATTGTAAAAAAACGAAGGGAGGCAATATTTATGCCGGAAATCAGAAAAATTGACGGGGAGACCTGGAGCTTTGAGGAAGGAGGGGTCCGATTTTTCCTCCTCGTAGGGACGGAACGGGCGCTTTTGATCGACAGCGGGATGCAGACCCGCAATGCGAAGGAACTGGCCCGGGAGCTGACGGATCTGCCCCTTTCCCTGCTGAATACCCATGCGGACAGGGATCATGTGGGGAGCAACGGAGAATTTGAAGAGTTTTACATGCATCCCTCGGAGTACACGAATTTTTACGGCAAAAACGGAGGGCAAAGTTACGGCGGGCGCATCCTGCCCGTGTGGGACGGGGAAGTGATGGACCTGGGCGGCCGGAAGCTGCGGATCATCGCCCTGCCCGGGCACACGCCCGGCAGCATCGCTGTTCTGGATGAAAAATACAGAAGGCTCTTTTCGGGGGATCCGGTGCAGGACGGGAGGATCTTCATGTTCGGCCCGGCTAGGGAGATGCACGCCTATGTCCAAAGCCTGAACCGGCTCGCGGCCTTTGCGGGGGAATTCGATGAGATTTATCCCTCCCACGGAACTTGTCCCGTCTATCCGGATCTCATCCCGAAGCTGGCGGAAGCGGCGGAGCGGATCCTGGCCGGCGGGGCGGAAGGGAAGCGGGAAGAAATGTTCGGCAATCCCGTCTGTGCCTATGACATGGGGATTGCCACCTTCCTGTGCGATGGGGAATGATTTCAGCTGATATCCCCCAGCTCGAAGCGGATCGCTTTTCGCAGCTCATCCAGGGAGGTTTCCACCTGGGTTCCGATTCTCCCGCCGCTGAATAAAATGGTGTCAAAGCCCTCCGCAGAACGGTCGATGACTGTCCGGAAGGGCTTTTTCATGCCGATGGGAGAGCAGCCGCCGTGGATATAGCCGGTGAGGGGCAGCAGCTCTTTGGACTTGATCATTTCGATGCTCTTTTCCTGCACCGCCTTGGCGGCTTTTTTCAGATCCAGCTCTTTGGCCACGGGCACCACGAACACGTAGTGCTCACCGCTGCCCGCCACGGTGACCAGGGTCTTGAAGACATGGGCGGGATCCTGGCCCAGCAGGGCGGCCACCTCCGTGCCGCTCAAGGCGGTCTGGGAGTCATAATAATGGCTGGTATAAAGGGCTTTTTTCTGATCCAACAGCCGCATGACGTTGGTCTTTTCCTGTTTCTGTTTTTTGTCGCTCATGAGGTTCCTCCGATAGTGTCAGTATACCACATCGTTTCTGCCCCCGCAAGTCCTTCCGGGCTGGCATATATCGGATGTTTTATATGTTACACATGTTACACTGGACATTTTGAGGGTGGCGCTAATTGGGGTTGGATGGTATAATTAAGTTAATTCAAAGTGAAGGAGGTCTGCAATATGAGCGTTGTCAGTTTGGCGCAGCACAGAAGTGTTGCCTATTTTGAGGATGCGCCTTGCTATCCTGTGGATAAGCTGGTGCGTCTGCACGGCATGAAGTGGAAAATGATGGAGGAAAAGGACGAAGAGAAGCAGCGGCGTCTGGCGGAAGAATTTAACGCCTATCTGGACGGCCTGGAGAAGGTGCCGGGAGCCCCTTCCCGCATTTACCTCTGGCCGGAGGGCAAGATGCCGGAGACGGGAACTTATTTGGAAAACCCGGATTACCGTTACAATCACGATCCGGATTTCCGGCCCTATATGTACGAACTTCTTCTTCCGGAGGACGTGACGCCCAAGGGGGCGGTCATTCTCTGTGCGGGCGGAGATCACGGGGACTGCGTGATTCATGAAGCCTACCAGAGCTGTCTGGATCTCAATAAGCTTGGATATCAGTGCTTCATGCTCTTGAACAGGACCAACATGATGCCTTATACGGGGCAGGAATGCGGGGCGGATGCGGCCCGGCTTGTCCGCATGATCAGGAAAAATGCGGCCCGCTACCGAATCGGGGAACATCAGGTGGCCTTCGCCGGATTCTCCAACGGCGGCCTGACGGGGGAAGAGTGCATCCGTTATTATTCCGGAGATCAGAAGGTGACGGATCATTTCCCGGATTACGTGCCGGACGAGCTGGACGCCTACGGGGGAGCGCCGGACGCTTTTATCTGCGTCTATGGGCCCCGTTGGGAAGGAAAGCAGATCGATTACACCAAGGTGGTCTATCCGCCGACGATGTTTGCGGTGGGCATGGAGGACAAGGCCCTGGACAATCTGCATTGGACTTATCAGGATCTGCTGGCCCACGGAATCCGGGCGGAAGTGCACACCTTCACGGGCGTGCCCCACGGACAGGCGGGAGTGAGTATTTTCGGCAACCGTAATTATTTCAATTTTGACCTGTGGCTGCTGCTGGCGGATGCCTTTATGCAGAAGGTGTTTGGAAAATAGAAGTGATGAAAATCCGGCATAGTCGTGAAATGCGGCCATGCCGGATTTTCTTGGTGCGATACGGTCAGGCTTTTATGGCTTAGCCATGGCCCATCAGTGATTGTTTTGCTTTGACAGCTTTTCTCTCATTTTGGCCCGGACCTCGTTGTTGATGGGGTATTTACCCAAAATCAGCCATGCGATCATGCCCAGGATAAAGGGGATCAGGCCCATGATGACGATGAACCAGTTGAGCATCACGGGCATGTTGGACAGCTCCCCGACAAAGTCGCCGGTCTCGGAATCCACCACATAGCCGATGGCTACCAGCACAAATCCAATGACGCTGGCACCGATGGCGCTCTGGGCCTTGGAGATGAAGCGGTTGACTGCGTTGCACAGGCCGGAGCGGTCCTTTCCGTTCTTGTATATCTCATAGTCCATGATCTCGATGTCGATGGTGGAACCGGGGATGTAGCCCATGCCTACTGCGGTAGTGGTGACGGCGACGCAGGCCAGGAACAGCCAGGGCATCTTCTCCAGGATCCCCAACACCTGCAGGAGGAACAGAATACCGCAGGGGACCGCCTGGAACAACAGAAGGATACGGGTGAATTTCATGGGATCACCGATCTTTTTCAGAATGGGAGCGGCCGCCAGCGTACCGACGATCAGCGGCAGGAACATCAGCATGGAGGCGACGCCGGAGTAGGTGGCATAGGCCGCATTGTCCACAACGCCGGTGGTCAGGTCGGCGCACAGGCCCCACTTGATATAATAGAGAAGGGTGGCGAACAGGAACGTCCAAATAAAGCCGGAGAAGATCATGGCCAGGACGTTTACACGAATTGCGTCGTTCTCCTTCAAAAGGAGGAATATATCGGTGAGTTTGATTTTTTCATCCGCATCCCGCTGGGCATGATGGCGTTCCTTGACCATGCTGATTCCGATCAGGGAAATAACAGAAACGATGAGCAGCAGGCCCAACACGGTCAGTCCAAAGGAGTCGTGCATATTTCCCACTACGATGTTGACCCCGGTGACCATGGCGATAAGAGCGGCCGTGACCATGCCGGTCATCATGGAGACAATACGGGGAGCAATAAGTAACTTGCCCCGCTGGTTGATGTCCAATGTCAGGGAACGATAGATCAGGTTTGGGGCATAGAAAGAGGAACCCATATCATAGAGCAGATAAAACAGGATCACCCATATCACGGCCAAAACATGGTTCATTCCGCTGGGGATAAAGAACAGAGCCGATACGCCCACAAGGGCAGTCAGGATGGAGAGGATGATGAAGGGTTTGTACTTTCCGTATTTGCCCACCTTGGCCTGGTCCATAATCCAACCCTCGATGGGATCGTTGACTGCGTCAAAAATGTGCGAGAACAGCAGTACACTGGAACCGATGACAGCGCCGAAAGCGCCGAGTCCTGCGTAGTCTGTCAGATAGACGAGGAAAAATGAGGTCATCAGCGCTGCAGCCAGACCGTCGGTCAGGCCCATGGTCGCCGTGCCAAAGTAGTCTTTGAAACCCAGTTTGTCTTTCATGACGATACCTCCTCTGTTTTTGATGGCACGATGATAACACGGAGCCAGACAAAGAAATATAAGAAATTCGTTTAAATTTTTGTAAATTGGCTTGATTTCAGTAATTAAGTTGATATAATGAAACTAAAACGAATTATTGATAATATTGTCATCAAAGTTCCTATGTTGTCAGGGAGGAAGAGCCTATGGAATTGTTCGAAACAGAAAATAAACTGGCACTCTTCGGGGAAATGGTGGGATGCTGCCACGATCTGTACCTGTGGAGCTATGACGGGGATCTGCGTCTTTTGAACACCAACTGTCCCAACGCCGAACCCGTGAATGAGCTTTTTGCCCTCTGCTCCGGCGACGGGATTTTGCGGGAGAAACTGTGCGAAAATGATCAGCCGCTTCTCTATACCGGCCCCGCAGGGATATTGTGGCTCCTTTTCCCGACAATGTCGGACGGGGTGCTTTACCGTGTCAGGGCCCTGGGGCCTCTTCTCATAGACGACCCGTCCCTGGTGGATCTGGAAAATGCTCTTGGACGGATGGGGGCGGAAGAGCGGCTCCGGCGCAGTGCCGCAACCCTGGTCAGGAAAATACCTGTCATATCCATCAGCCGCATCCAGGAGTATGCGGTCATGGTGCGATACCTTATAAGCGGGGAGCGCCTGCGCCTTCAGGACCTGCGCTATTATGGCATCAGTGACCGGCAAGACCGGAACTCCGCTGCCCCGCCTCCCCGCGGCGACGCTCACGGGACCTATCAGGCGGAGCAGGAAATGGTGCGCATGGTGCGGGAGGGTGATTTGTCCCTCATTGAACATATAAACCGCATGGCGATGACGGGTTCCATCGGGCAGCTGGCTTCTCACAACACCCTGCGGAGCATGAAAAATGCGGTGTTCGTTTGCCTGACCCTCTTTTCCAGAGCCGCTATCGAAGGCGGCCTGAGTCCTGAGAGCAGTCTCTCTCTGGCGGACAGATATTTCCAGAGCGTGGAAACGGCGAAAAACATCTCCGAACTCTCATCCATCACCTGCGCCCTCCAACGGGATTATGTAGAGCGGGTCCACGCCGTGCGCTCCGGCGGTCTCAGCCGGGAGATCGAGGGTGCCTGTGCCTACATAGACAGGCACTTGGAGGATGAGATCAGCCTTTCGGATCTTGCGCGGAATGCGGGATACACAGATTACTATTTCTCAAAAAAATTCAAACGTGAGACAGGTTTATCCCCTGCGGAATACATAAAGGAAAAAAGACTTCAGGAGGCTGCCGCACTTCTGAAAACTACTGGGCTGGAGATCCAAGAGGTGGCCTCACGGCTTCAGTTTTGTTCCCAAAGCTTCTTTTCCGACTGCTTCCGGAAGAAATACGGCGTTTCGCCCAGCAAATACAGAAGGAGTTGAACGCCTTGTTTGCAAATTGGATACAAAAGGGTGCTACGCTGAAACCGTAAACGGCAAAACGGGAATCGTCTGGGGACGGAAGGATGGGAAGAAGTTTGTGGGGAAAGAAAAGCGGCTGGAGAAATGAATTTGGCTTGAAAAGCACGCTTGATGGGAAAAGTACGCTCATTGAGGAACGGATGCACAGTGGGAGACGACTTTTGTCTGGGAAAAGGCTGTTGGCCCTGGGGGTGGCGGTGGTGTTGGCCCTGGGGCTGATCTCCTGCGGAAAAGATGGTTCGGAGGGCTCCCGGCCGTCGGGCGGTTCTTCTCAGGGAGCTTCCGAAGGGAATCCTTCTTCGGGAATTTCGGGGGAGACTGCGGGGGAAGGGACTTCTGCCGGGAACGGGGAGGAGTCCCTTGTATTTTCCTATGAAGAATTAAAGCTTCCGGAGGAAGGGGACTATCAGGAGGTGCTGGGAGGCGGCTTTGGAAAGGGGCAGATCTGTGCGGTGGCGAAGGTCACGCTGGAGCCGGATTTGTCGGAGGAAATTTCCCTCCCCGTATCGGAACTGCCGGAGCCGGGAGAGGTGTTCCGGCTGTATCTTTTTTCGGAGGAAGGCGTCAGCACGGGCTCTTGCACTCTGGAAAAATTGGAGGGGGAGAATCCCCGGCTGGAACGGATCGTCATTGGGGAGGACGGAGCGGTTTGCGCAGTTCGGGAGGCGGGATATCGGGAAAGGCCCGGAGAGACGGGAAACGGCGCGGCGGATAACGGTGCGGAGAACACCGGAGAATCGGGTTCCGGTGCGGCGCAGGCGGGCGGCTCGGGCAACGGTGATTTCGACTCTGCCGGAGAAGAGGACTCCGCCCGCCTGGTTCAGCGCAAGGACGTGGTGTGCTGGAATCCGGACGGTTCCCTGCGCTGGAAGGCCGACGTCCTGACTGGGCAGGCTTCGAAGGAGGCCGGCAGGGAAGTGATGCCCTGGAACGAGTATTGTATGATCAAAGATATGAAGGCGGGGGCGGACGGCCGGTTTTACCTTCTGTGGGATCATTGGTTTGAAGGCGAAGATGGGATGCTCCGGCATCTGCATCTCAGTATATTGGGGACGGACGGGGAGCTTCTGTCTTCGGAAGAGCTGGGGGACGTCCCTTATGATCTGCTGGAGGACGGCTACCTTCGATCCGACGGCAGTCTGATCTTATTTTGTTACAGGGAAGACGGCGCCGGAAGAGATAGGTATGATTATGATCCCGGGACGGGCGTGACCTCCGGGCCGGAAAAGCTTCCGGAAGCGTATGCTTACGGGGTCGGCCCCTTGTGGGAGAGCCCAGCGAAGGGTGAGCAAGAGGGCTTGGCCGGAACGCAGCAGGGAGAGGTTGGCTCGGAAGGTTTGGACGGGACGCAGCAGAGAGAGGTTGACTCGGGAAGAGATCGGCAGGAGCCAGATGGCTCGATCGGAACGCAACAGGAAGAGGTTGGCTCGGAAGGAGTACGGCAGGAGTCGGGGGGAGTAGATGGAGAGAGCCCGGAAAGTCAGTGGGTCCGGCGCACCCAGGAGGGACTCTGTCTCTGTGACCTGGAGACGGGGGAAGAGCAGCCGTTCCTGAATTTCCTGGAATCCGATCTGCCCTATGAAATGCGGGAGAGCCTGGAAAATCTCTGCTTTCTGACGGAGGATCGTTTTGTCGCTTCCTATCGGGACATGCTGGGAAATACCGGATTCGGGCTTTTTACCCGGATGGATTTGGAGACGCTGCAGGCCAGGGAAACGCTGACCTTGGGGTGTTTTTATCTGGAAAAAAGTACCTATGAGAGGATCCGGGCGTTCAATCGGAGCAATGAAAAGTATCGTTTCGTGGTCAAAGATTATTCGGAATTCGACGAGGCGGAAAGCGGCGGGTTCCGGAATCAGCCCGGGCTGAGCCAACTGGACAGGGACATTCTGGCGGGAGATATGCCGGACGTCCTGGTGGTGCAGGGGATGGATGTGGAAAAATATGAGGACAAAGGGGTGTTTGCGGATATTGGCGCCCTGATTCGGCAGGACGAAGAGCTTTCGCAGAAAAATTTCCTGGAAAATGTGTGGGATGCTTATACCGTGGAAGGTGTTCTGCAGTACGTGGTACCGGAGTTCTATATCACCACCTTCGCAGCGGGAGCGTCGCAGGTGGAGGCTTGGGCCGGAAGCGGCAGCCCTGCCAGCGATGCCGGGAACGGTGCTGCGGAAGATGCCGGGAGCGGCGGCAGTGCGTCAAGATCCGTAGGAGGAACGGGAAACGGAGACGGAGTTGCCAGCGATGCCGGGAGGTCCGGGACGGAAGCTCCGGGACAGGCAGGGAACGGTGCCGCCGGCATCCCCGCCTGGTCTATGGATGATTTCCTGGAGTGCATGGCCCGGAGCCCGGAGGGAACCCTGCCCTATAAAAATGTTTCCCGGAGAAATTTCCTCTGGAACGTGCTGAAATACGATGGGGATCGGTACATTGACCCGGCCACGGGGAAATGTGAATTTGATTCTGAGGATTTCGTGAAGGTGCTGGAATTTGCCCAAACCCTGCCGGAGGCGGAAGCTTATGAGGAATGGTGGGGAGAGGATTACGGGAGATATCGGGACGGTTCCATTCTCCTGCGAGAAACGGAGCTGCGCACCCTGGATCGATACCACGTGGGGGAGCTGGAATACATTTTCGGGGGGCCCGTGGAATATGTGGGATTTCCCAGCGAAGGGGACAGCGGTTCTCTGGTGACCGGGGAGAGCCTGATGGTGCTTTCCGCAGCCACTGAAAATCTGGAAGGGTCCTGGGAATTCGCCCGGTATTATCTGACCGACGAATATCAGGAGACTTTGATGGACAACGTTTACCTTCCCGTGAATGAGGATTTGGTGCGGCAGATGATCTGGCAGATGGCCGAGCGGCCCTATTATATTGCGGATGAGGAAGGAAATCGGGTGTACTACGATTATGAATACTGGTACGGGGATGACCCGGTCCTGCAGCAGCCTTACACGGAAGAGGAGTGTGAAAAGTTGTTCGCCTTTGTCAAAAGCGTGAACCGGGCGGAGACGATAGATCAGGAGGTCTATCAGCTCATCATGGAAGAAGCGGAGGCCTTTTTCCTGGGAGAAAAAAGTGCGGCGGAGACGGCGGACGTTATCCAGGGCCGGGCGGCCATGTTGGTGAGCGAGAAACAATAGATTGAGAGTGAGTTGTAACGATTGAAATTTTGAATGGAGGAATTCAATAGATTTGTTTTGCATATCACATTTGAGTGTGTTAGAATGAGAACGGAAGCGAAATGGAGCCGGCGGCGCAGGCTGCTGGAGAATTACGCTGGAAAAAAGCGAATTACGTTGAAAGAAATCTCGGCAAAAAGGAGATATGTCGGATATGGAAGGAAATCGGAAATATCAGCTTGATACGGCGGAAAACCGTGCATTTTTGAAGGAAATCAGGGAAGGGCTGCTCCGTTTCGGGCAAAAATTCCCCGCACCGGGAGGGTCTTCCTATTATCTGGGGGACGATGGCACGCCATGGAAGGAACGGCCTCGGGAGACCTGGATCACTTCCCGGATGGTTCATGTCTACAGCATCGGGGAGATGTTGGGATATGAGGGCTGCGGGGAACTGGCGGATGCGGGCCTCAAGGGGCTGCTGGGAGAACTGCGGGACCAGGAGCACGGCGGCTGGTATGCGGGACTTACGGCGGAAGGAGGGATCCTGCCCACCAAGCAATGTTACGCCCACGCTTTCGTGATCCTGGCGGCGACTTCCGCCCTCCTGGCGGGCAGGCCGGGGGCCGAAAAGCTGCTTCGGGACGCCTGCGGGCTTTATGATGAAAAATTCTGGAATGAAACGGAGGGTTTGTCCTGCGACACCTGGAACACAGAATTCACGGAACTGGACGATTACCGGGGGCTCAACGCCAACATGCACACGGTGGAAGCCTTCCTGGCGGTGGCGGACGCCACAGGGGATGTGAAATACCGCATCCGGGCGGGGCGGATCATCGATCATGTGCTGGTATGGGCCGCTCAGAACCGTTGGCGGCTGCCGGAGCATTTTTCCTCGAAATGGGAAGCGAACCTGGAATGCAACCGGGAGAAGCCGGACGATCCTTTCAAGCCTTACGGGGCCACTCCCGGCCATGGCATCGAATGGGCCCGGCTGATCGTTCAGTGGGCGGTGTCCACTTATACTTTAGATTCGGAAGAGATCACGAAATACCTGGAGACGGCGAAGAAGCTATACCGTCAGGCGGTTTCCGACGCCTGGAACCGTGACGGGGCTCCGGGCATCGTCTATACCACGGACTGGGAGGGAAAGCCTGTGGTTCATGATCGAATGCACTGGACCCTGGCGGAAGCCATCGATGCCTCCGCCGTGCTGTTCCGTCTCACCGGGGAGGAAGGATACGCCCGGGATTACGCCGCTTTCCTCAAGTATCTGGACGAGGCGGTGCTGGATCATGAGAACGGTTCCTGGTTCCATCAGCTGGATGCGGAAAATCGTCTCCTGGGAACGGTGTGGCCGGGAAAGTCGGATCTGTATCATGCCTTTCAGGCGACCCTGATCCCCTATAACGGGGAAATCGGCTGCTCCCTTGCGGCGGCGGTGAAGAAAATGTGCAATTCTGGTTACAACAGATCCGCCAGCGTGATTCCGTCAAAATAATCGTTCACCAGGCCGTAGAGCCTGGTCCACATGGGGAGAGTCTTGCATTTGGAAGCCCGGCTGCAGGCCGCTGCATCGCAGGCAAGACAGGCCACGGGGGCCAGGTCGCCCTCCGTGAGCCTTAAAATATCGCCCACCGTGTAATCCCGGGGCTGCCGGACCAACCGGTAGCCCCCTCCTTTTCCATGGACCCCTTCCACGTAATTCTCTCTGACCAGGGCGGGGAGGATCTTTTCCACGTATTTCAAGGACAGCTCCTGCCGTCTCGCCACTTCTTTCATGGGGACGTATCCGTCTTTCCCATTTTCCGCCAGATCCAGCATGACCCGCAGGGCGTATCGTCCCTTTGTCGATATCATCATAAGTGAGATCCTTCCTCAATCCGCAAACAGAGGGGTGGACAGATATCTGTCGCCGGTATCCGGCAGCAGGGCCACGATGGTCTTGCCCGCATTTTCCGGACGCCTGGCGAGCCGGATGGCCGCCCAAAGAGCCGCCCCGGAAGAAATGCCCACCAACACGCCCTCAGACTTGCCCATGAGCTTGCCGGCGGCGAAGGCGTCTTCATCCTTTACCGGAATAATTTCGTCATAAACGTCGGTGTTCAGGACCTCCGGGACGAAGCCTGCCCCGATGCCCTGAATCTTGTGGGAACCGGCCACGCCGGTGGAAAGCACTGCGGACGAAGCCGGTTCCACGGCCACGACCTTTACCCCGGGCTTTTGGGCTTTCAGGTATTCGCCCACGCCGGTGATGGTGCCGCCGGTGCCCACGCCCGCTACGAAGATGTCCACCGTTCCCTCCGTGTCTTCGTAAATTTCCGGGCCGGTGGTTTCCCTGTGAATTTTGGGATTGGCGGGGTTCACGAACTGGCCGGGAATGAAACTATTGGGGATCTGGGCGGCGAGTTCCTCCGCTTTGGCGATGGCCCCCTTCATCCCCTTGGCCCCTTCCGTCAGCACCAGCTCGGCGCCGTAGGCCTTCATCAGCTGTCTGCGTTCCACGGACATGGTTTCGGGCATCACGATGATGATGCGGTATCCCTTGGCGGCGGCCACGGAAGCCAGGCCGATGCCGGTGTTGCCGCTGGTGGGCTCGATGATGACGGAGTCCGGCTTCAGCTGCCCTTTGGCCTCGGCGTCATCGATCATGGCCTTGGCGATACGGTCCTTGACGGAGCCAGCCGGGTTGAAGTATTCCAGCTTGGCCAGAATTTTGGCTTCCAGCCCGAGATCCTTTTCAATATGGGTCAGTTCCAGCAGAGGGGTCTTTCCGATCAGCTCTGCAGCGTTTTGATAAATTTTCATGTTCTTTTTCCTCGCTTCTATTTAAAATGGAAATGCCTGATAGATATTTACCTGGACAGAAATTACCTGTACATATTTTACCTACCAAACAAGTTGGTAGAATTGTATCACCGAACTTGCGCCGTGTCAACAACTAGTTGGAAAAAGATTCATTTTTAAATATATTAAGATTAACATTTCCCACGGATACAATTTATTTACATTTTCGCAACAACGGGGGTATAATGTAGGCATATACTTAACCTGAGCGGCTGAAAAAACACCTGCGGAGTGGTTGCGAGTTACCTGCGGAACGCATACGAGTTACCGTTGGAGCGACTGCAGAAACGTTGCGGAACGGCTGTACGTTGCCTGCGGAGAGACCGCAAGTTACCGTTGGAATGTATGCAAATTACCTGCAGGGCGGCCGCAAGTTACCTGCGGAGTGCATGCGAGTTACCTGCGGAGCCGTATGCGGGTGCGGAGTTGGAAACGGCGCAGAACGGCCGCAAGGATATGCCGAAGGGATATATTGGAGAGGGGATCCATGAGCGAAAAGAAGTTGTTGATCATTGAAGATGAAAAGCCCATTGCGGATATTTTGAAATACGGTTTTGAAAAAGAAGGCTTCCAGGTGCGCTGCGCCTATACGGGCGGGACGGCGCTGGAGGCGGCCCGGGAGGAGGAGCCGGACATCGTGCTGTTGGACTGGATGCTGCCGGATTTGAGCGGGGCGGACGTGTGCCGGATGCTGACGGAGCGTTACCGGATTCCCATCCTCATGCTCACCGCCCGGGGCAACGTGGAGGACAAGCTCTACGGACTGGAGTGCGGTGCGGACGATTATATCACCAAGCCTTTCGACCTGCGGGAGGTGGTGGCCCGGGTGAAGACGGTGCTGAGACGCTTCGACAAGGCGAGAGGGGTGGCGGAGGAAGGAGAGCTGCGCTGCGGCGGCCTGGTGGTGAAGGAGCAGGAATACAGCGTGTATCGGGACGGAGAGCTTCTGAGCCTCACGCCAAAGGAGTATGAGCTCCTGGTGTTTTTCTTAAGGCATCCCCGACAGGTGTTCAGCCGTTCCGTGCTTTTGGACCGCATCTGGGGATATGATTACGTAGGGGATACCAGGACGGTGGATATCCACGTTCAGCGAGTCCGGAAGAAGACCGGACTGGAGGATCACCTGGTGACGGTATTCGGCGTGGGGTACAAATATGTTCCATAAAAGAAAACAGAGCTTCGCACAGCCAGGGGGCGATGCATCAGGCAACAAGGAGGCCGGGGACAAGAAGCCCGGGAGCAGAAGGCCGGGCGGATTCCTGGATTCCCGCTCTTACGTGCTGGGGCTTCGGTGGAAAATGGCGTTCCTGCTTCTGGCCGCTTTTGCGGCGGGCGGCGTGGTCCTGTATATCAGCATCCACACCCAGTTGTCCAGCTTGCAGAAAAGCCAGATCACCCAGGAGCTGCAGACCCTTCGGACCAATACGGAGATCACGGTTCGTCAGTTTCTGATCCTCAACGAGGCCAACAATGACGAGGCCAGTTTTCGCCGGCTGGCTTCGGAGATCAGGGAGGAGCTGTACGCTTCCAGCGGCTGGGCCATAAATGTCCTGGACCGGGAAGGGACAGTTCTGGCGAAAAGAGAGGGGTTTTCCGGGGAAACGCCGGAGGAGGATCTGAATCAGGCCATTCTGGGCAATGCAGCTTTTACCATGACCTATCCGGAATCAGGAGGGATGCTGGTCTTTTTTTCCATGCCTGTGAAAATAGAAGAAAGGGTGGTGGGGATCATCCGCTATCAGGTGGACAAATCCGCCCTGTACCGTCAGAGCCAGGAAACCAAGCGCCTGGTCTGCCAGACGGCGGTGGCCGTTTTCGCCGCAGTGCTGCTGCTTTCTTTGCTTCTGATGGGAAGAGTGCTGGGGCCCATTCGGGAACTGACGGGAATTACCCGCCGGGTGACCAGGGAACTGCGCCGGGGACAGGTGGACATGGAAATCCAGGCGGCGCTGGCGGATTCCCGGCAGAAGGACGAGGTGGGAGAACTGTCCCGCAACGTCAGCGTCATGCTGGAGACCATCGGCGCCCAATTTCAGAAAATGCAGCGGGATCAGGAGAGAATCCTGAAGCTTTTGCGGAGCAGACAGGATTTCTTTAATAATGTGACCCACGAATTGAAGACGCCGCTTACCACCATCCAGGGCTATGCCCAGCTCCTGGAAGCGGACAAGGGGGCGGATTCGGAGTTGCTGGAGCAGGGGGTGCAGCATATTTTGCAGGAAAGCACCAGGCTTCATCGGATGGTGCTGCAGCTTCTGGATATGTCGGACCGCAGCGGTTCTGAAGAAAAAAAGCCCGTCAATCTGGCGGAAGTGGCCCGCAGCGTGGCCCAGGCCATGGAGGTCCGTGCCCAGCGGTACGGTATTCATGTGCGGACGGAGCTCCCGGAGGCCCTGTGGGTGATGGGGCTGGAGGAACGGCTGCGTCAGGTCATCGTGAACCTGGTGGACAATGCCATCAAATATGGAGAGGACAACAGTCCAATCTGGATCCGGGGAACGCTGAAGGGGGAATGGGCGGTGCTGGCCGTGTGGAACCGGGGAAAGGGATTGACGGAGGAACAGATCGGTCAGATATTTGAACCCTTTTACCGGGTGGACAAGGCTTATTCCCGGGAACAGGGCAGCGTGGGCCTGGGACTTTCCATCTGCCAGAAAATCATGAAGGAGCACGAGGGGACGATTTCCGCAAAAAGCAGGCCGGGGCAGCAGACGGCTTTCTTTATCCGCCTGAAGGCTCTGGAGGAGGTGCCGCAATGAAGAAAAAACGTGGGTCATTCTTTGGTCTGTTGCTCCTGTGTCTGCTGACCAATGATCTGACCGGGTGTGTTTCCAGGCAGGAGACCATCCTTCTGCCGGATCCGGAGCGGACCCTGGACAGTCAGGAGGAGGAGCGCACCGAAGGCTTCCGGGTGCAGAAAATTTACAGCTACGAATATGATACTGATCCATACGTAGGCCGAAGCGCTTTTTTGACGGACTGCGATCCTCACGAGATCCGGCTGTGGTGCGAGGGGACGGAGACGGAAGACGGCTTCCTGGATCTGCGGGAGGTGGATTACCGGTATGGATTTTACGACATTACCGGGGAAATCCCGGAATTGCCGGAATTCCTGTTTCTTTTCGGCATCCTTCCTTCCCCGGATGGGCGGAAGGCCCTGCTTTATACCTATGCCAATGTCGTTCCGGAGACCGAGGATAACGTGTTCATCTGGCTGTATGATCAGGAGGAGAAAACCCTGGAACTTCTGGGGCACTTTCCTTGGGACGGATACTCCGATCTCCTTGACGAAAGAATGCCGGGTTCCTGGTCGGAGCTGGGGAACTTTGTCACCTTTGACGCTTACGGAACTATGGATACCGGCATTTACGTCTATGATACCAGAAAGAAAGCCGAAGTTTCCTGGAAAAGCTGGGAAGAGGCCTTTGATGCGGATCCGGAGACCGGCTTGAGAGCCTGTGACTGGGAACTGCAAGTCCCGGACGGCGGGATAAGGTTGGCTGCCGGCCTGTCGGAAAGTGCGGAGGGGGAAGTCGCCCTGGTCTCCCTGCTGGATGATGGCGAAGACACTTTGCGTGCGGTGGTTCAAAGCTGGTCTCCGGAGGAGATTGCGGAAAACGCCTCAGGGACGCCGGATCCCCGGGTGTGGATGGGCGGGATCAGCAGCAATGAAACCTATCTTTATTACGGGACAGGGCGAATCTGCTTTCAGTATCAATTGTCGCCGGATTCGGGACTGATCTACACGCCTTATTCCCAGGGGGGCCAGCAGGAGCTGAAAAGCCAGCTTTTTGTATTTCCTCTGACCACGGAAGGCATTTATGAGCTGTCCGGGGAGCCGGTGTTTTTCCAGGTGCTGGAGGACGGCAGTTTTTTGGTGGCCCAAACGCCTGCCCCGGAGACGACGGAGGGCGCAATCGATCCTCCCAAAGAGTCCTACGAGGCGAAAACGTCGTCTTCCCTGGACTTTTTAAGCCCCCTGGATTTTCAGTGGAATTTTGGGATCGGGGAGCTGGACCTGTACCTCTACACCGACAAAAAGGAGGAAGGGGAGGTGCATCGGGAAGTGGGGAGTTCCGCCCTCCTATATAAAGGGATCAGGCATTTGCTGGCCATGGAATATGACCCGGAGACCCGGCGCATCCTGCTGGAAACGGTGCCGGATTATAGCGACCGCTCCCATCGGATGTGCATCGTGCTGGAGATGTGAGCGGAGGACTGTAATTGAGCATCCTTTCTCAATGGGCTGTTGTCGAAACTTGTCGGTCGAAAACGGTTGTCTTTTGGAGAAACGGCGTGATAAGATAAGACAGTAACAGTTCAGCCAGCCGCCATGTTATGAGCAAAGGTAGTCGCAAAGCGACGGAAAGCACGTAGTGCGGCTTTGCGAATGGTGCGGCTGAACTGTTACATAAGACGAAAGGAAACCGAGGAAACCATCGGAAAACCCAGAATTATGCAGTTGTATTTTCCCGATGGAACATATATAATGGAGAGGAGAGAGGATGGATCTTGTAAGCACGCCTTATGACGATGTATTTCGCACCTTGCTCAACGATTGCAGGAGTTTGATCATCCCGCTGATCAACGAAGCTTTTGGAGAACATTATACAGGAGAGGAAACGGTGCTCCCGGCACCGGAGATACATTTCATGAACCAGTCGGATGGGGAGGAAGAGAAGCGGATCACGGACAGCAGCTTCACCATTCGTGGGGCGGTGGAAAAAGATTACCTTTTGGAATGCCAGAGTACGGCTGACAACAGCATGCTGGTGAGAATATTCGAGTACGCCACTCAGATCGGCCTGGATAGAAGCGTGGCCGAGGGAGACCGCCTGACGGTGACGATTCCCCATTCGGCGATTTTGTTCCTGAGAAGCAATCGGAATACACCGGATGGGATGGAGATCGAACTGCGCACCCCGGGCGGAAACGTGATCTTTACCGTTCCCGTTATCAAGTTGGCATTTTATACCGTAGAGGAGATTTTTGAGAAAAAATTGTTGCTGCTGCTTCCGTTTTACATTTTTGTGTACGAAAAAAGGTTTCAGGAATATGAAAAGAATCCTGCAATGTTGGAAACGTTGGTGGCGGAGTACGAAGGAATTGCCAAACGATTGGAAAAGCTGCAGGAGACCGGAGAGCTGACGACCTATACGAGAAAGATTTTGCAGGAGATGACCGGGAAGGTGGTGGAGCATCTTGCCGTCAAATATGACAGGGTCAGGGAAGGAGTGAAATCGGTTATGGGAGGAAAGGTTCTGGATTACGAGGCGAAAACCATCTGGATGGATGGGGTGAAGCACGGAATGGACGATGGGATAAAAGAGGGAATTTTCTACACTCTTTTCGATTTGGTAGGGAAAGATCTGCTTTCGGTCGAGGATGCGGCCTCCCAGGCAGGAGTGTCAAAGGAGGATTTTGTAAAGAAGATGCGGGAGCGGAACAAATAAAAGCGGCGGCAGGATCGCACTCAATGCGAGTATCCTGCCGCCGTTCTGTCAGTCATTTTCCTTATTCTTTTGCTTTTTGGTAAAGGCTTCCATTTTTTCGCTATGTTCTTCTTTCATCATCTGCCCGCCCAGCATGATATCGGTATCCTTGGTCGCCATGCCGTAATTGTAAAGTTCCTCGCCGGTAAAGCCGCCGGTCCAGACCCGTTCCCAGAAGTTGAGCTTTTCCTCGTATTTTTCTGCGGCGATTTCTTCCGCAGTCTTCGGCCTCGCCGGTGCTCCGCCGCTGCCAAGAGACAGGATGCAATTCCAGGCGCCGACACCGAGCAGTACCAATGCGAGGGTGACGTGACGATCAAAAAGCAGCATAATGATAAGCGGGATGGCGAGAACCGTGCACAAAAATATCATGCGCACGAGGCGCACGGCCAGCCGTGCCAGCCCCCACGGGAAATCCCGGCGGATGATCTCGGTTCCTATCCAAAGCGGGCAGCATACGGCAAGCAGTATTATGCCGATGAGACCGGGTACAAAGCCCTCTTTTTCGGTAAGGCTGAGCTGGACCATATGATTTTCAAGGACGTACAGATACAGAAGGATGGTGACCGCCGCCACGGTGCCGACATAAAAAATCCTGCATACTTTGTGGCTGCGCAGCGTTTGACTGGAAAGCGGTCCCGCATCCCCTCGCTTGCGGCTTATCGAGATCGCTATGGCGAGGGCCGTAACCACTGCCGCCGTCGTCAGGACCGTCCCAACAAGCACCGATATCATAAATATTCGTTCCCTTACGATTTCGGCTTGCATCCGGACATGTGTATTTTCATCAAACGAATCTTCCGAAATATTCGTGGCGCTGTCAGGCAGCACTACCTGTCGCAGCCGCAGACAGTCATAAAACGCCATGCTACCTATGGATTCCAGCGTCTGTGGGAACTCCACTTGCGACAAATTTTCGCA
Source organism: uncultured Acetatifactor sp. (assembly GCA_947625675.1). GTDB lineage: Bacteria > Bacillota > Clostridia > Lachnospirales > Lachnospiraceae > Acetatifactor. The sequence goes on along the minus strand of CANQPH010000012.1, from coordinate 41,929 downwards.
GTATGAAAAGGCGGCGTCTCCAATGGTGCGGACCCCCTCCGGAATCGTTACCTCCTGCAGACCGCTCCTGCCGGAGAAGGCTTCGTTTCCAATGGCGGTGATGCCTTCGGGTATCTTTATAAAATTTGCGTTATCATAATAATTGAGTAGCGTGCCATCGATGACCACAAATCCCTCTCCCTCATCGGCAAACGGCGCTCCATTGAAAGCGCTGCGGTCATAGACGCAGCCGCTCTTCGGCAGCGAAGCATCGGTGAGGAAACCGCATTCTGCAAAAGCGCATATACCGATGCGTTCCAACGTCGAAGGCAGCGTAATTTTTACTATATTATTGTTTTCATAAAAGGCATAGTCACCGATGGCGGTGATGCCCTCCCCGATTGTGACGGAGGAAAAAAATTCTTCGGAAAACGGCGGCCTGTTGTAGTAGTCGGATTCAAGCGCACCGCTGCCTGTGATGACGAGTTCTCCTGCAGAGCTTATCGTCCAGTGAAGGCTGCCGACTTCCCCTTCCTTGGGTTCCGTGTCAAGAACCTTTCCCAAACCGGCGCATACCTGATTCGGAAATGCGAATGTCAACAGTGCCGTCAAAAAAAGAATACCCAGTATTTTTACAGATTTCATTTGCCGTTGTCTCCCTCACTTCAAAGCTATTTCGCATATTTCCGATGGCACGGATACGCCGCTGATTTTTCATCAGACAATACGAATTACCGTGCACAAAAGCCGAGATTAGTATAACACAAGCTCCCCTGGATTTCCATACCTTGAGGGAGAAAGTTCTCCAAAAGGCAACCGTTTCCGGCCGACAAGTTTCTACAGGGAGGCAGCGAAAAATCCTGCCGCCGCTTTGGCGAAATATTTACAATCGGATACAATTTTGAGATAATTCGCAGCATTCCCGGAAATAAGGGAGGAATAATCTGTACTCATGCAGGAAGCATTAGAGAAAGGCAGGAGATACAGATGTGCGGGATATGCGGATTTACAGGCAGCAAGCTGGCGGACAGGGAAAAGGTGCTGGAGGAGATGATGGGAACCCTGATTCACCGGGGGCCGGACGAGGGGAAAAGTTGGTGCTCCGAGCATGTGGCCCTGGGATTCCGGCGGCTGGCCATCATCGACCTGGAGGGAGGTTCCCAGCCCATGGTCAATGAGACCGGGAAGCTGGTTCTGGTTTTTAACGGGGAGATTTACAATTATAAAGAGCTTCGCAGTGCGCTGGAGGAGGCTGGCCATGTTTTTTGGAGCCAGGGGGACTCCGAGGTGCTGCTCCACGGCTATGAGGAGTGGGGAGAGGACTTGACGGCGCATCTGCGGGGCATGTTCGCTTTTGCGATCTGGGATGAGGAGCGGCAGGAGCTTTTTGCCGCCCGGGATTTCTTCGGCATCAAGCCGTTCTATTATACCGTGGCGGAGGGGCAGTTTGTATTCGCATCGGAGATCAAAAGTATTCTGGCCTATCCGAGGTATCAGAAGCGCCTTAATGAGGAGGCGCTGGAGCAATATCTTTCTTTTCAATATTCCCCCTTGGAGGAAACATTTTTCAAAGGAATTTATCGGCTTCTGCCGGGACATCGTCTCATATTCCGGATCAGGGAGAAAAAACCTCGGATCCGCCGGTATTTTCGGCCGGAACTTCTGCCGGAGGGGGAGATTGCTCCCGCCCGCAAAAGGGAGCTGGCCGACGGGCTGGAGGCCGCCATCCAGGAATCCGTGCAGGCCCACATGGTCGCCGACGTGGAGGTTGGAACCTTTCTGTCCGGCGGGGTGGATTCCGGCCTGATCGCTGCCATGTTTACCGGAAGCAAGGCCTTTACCGTGGGTTTCGGGGAGAACGCATCCAAATATAACGAGATTCCCCTGGCCCGAAAGTTGGCTCGGGAAAAAGGACTGGAATATCAGGAGAAGCACATCACAGCCCAGGAATTCTGGAATGCGGTGCCGGAGGTGATGTACTATCTGGACGAACCCTCGGCGGATCCTTCTGCAGTGGCCTTGTATTATGTGGCCAGGGAGGCTTCCCGTCAAGTCAAGGTGGTGGTGTCCGGAGAAGGGGCGGACGAGCTGTTCGGCGGATACCGCATTTACTGCGAGCCGGAGGCCCTGCGGCCCTACCAGCGGCTGCCTCTTTCCTGGCGCAAAAGCATGGCGGCCTGGGCGGGGAAGCTGCCGGACCGCAAAGGTCGGAACTTCCTGATTCGGGGGAGCAAGAGGCTGGAAGAGCGATTTATCGGCAACGCTCAGCTTTTTTCCCAGAAGGAACGAAAGGCTCTTTTAAAGACTCAGTCGAAAGCCGTCTCTCCTCAGGAGCTTTTGCGGGAGGATTACGAGACGGTGCAGGGACTGGACGAGGCCAGCCGGATGCAGTACATCGACTTGCTGCATTGGCTGCCGGGGGACATCCTTCAGAAGGCGGACCGCATGAGCATGGCTCATTCCTTGGAGCTGCGGGTGCCTTATTTGGATCGGGAGGTCTTTGAGACGGCCCGCAGACTTCCGGCGGACTGCAAACAGAAGGGGCAGCGGACCAAGGTGTTGTTTCGCCGGGTGGCTTCCCGTCATTTGAGCGGACAGGAAAGCCGCCGGAAAAAGCTGGGATTCCCGGTGCCCTTGGGGGAGTTTTTCGCTTCCGAGGAAGGGGAAAAGGAGCTGCGTAAGGTCTTTTTCTCGGATACGGCAAAGCGCTTTTTCCGGGAAGAGGAGCTGCGCCGCCTGCTGGAAGAAGGGGGTGCGGGCGGTTTCGGGCCGGGAACGGGAGAGCACCGTGCCGAAAAGAGCGGGAGAGGCCGCAGCAACATAGCGGCCCGCAAGGTCTGGGCAGTATATGCGTTCCTGGTCTGGGCCGATATTTATTTTGCGGAAGAAAAAGAAACTATTGTACAAGTCTGATACAAGTGCGGAACAAATTTGATACGGGGGGGGGTATAGGATGGCCTTAAAAACAGGAGGCCATCATGGAATTTTTTGCAAACGAAGGAAAAAACGTGGAAATTGCGGCGGACGGGAGGACCTATTTGAGACATGCCATTCAGACGAGATTTATTACCCAGGAGGACGATTATATCCGGGTCCTGAAGGAATATGTCTCCGGCGTTTATGAAGAAGGGGACATTCTGTCGATCAGTGAGAAGATCATCAGCATCTGTCAACACAGGATCATCCGGAGGGAGGAGATCAGGATCGGCGGATGGGCGAAATTCCTTTCCCGGTTCGCAGATCATCGGAACCGGGGCGGATACGGGGTGGGTATGGAAATCAACATGCAATATGCCCTGGACAAGGTCGGCCTGCCGAGGGTGCTGATCGCCAGCCTGGCAGGGGGCCTGGGGAAGCTTTTGGGCATAAAGGGAGTTTTTTATCGGATTGCCGGGCGGGAGGTCAGCGGTCTGGACGGGTTTTATGACGGGGCCTGGAAGGAATATCGGGACATCGGCATCGAAATTCCGTATCATTCCGGAGCGGTCTGCAACGAGATCAAGGAAAAGCTGGACATCAGCTGCATGATCGTGGACGCCAACGACCTGGGGCAGGAGATTTTGGGGAAATCCGACGATATCGCCCTGGAGGATGCGGTGCTGAAGCAGCTCATCCGGGACAATCCGGCAGGGCAGGGGCAGCAGAGGACGCCCCTGGTTCTGATCCGGGAGAAAAATTAAAGTTTCCGTTGAAAAGTAGCGGGCTTTGGGGTATGATGGGAGGACAAGAGTGAAAAGGGGAGGGAATCCATCATTGAAAAAGAGAAAGATCATTCTTTTGACTGCCATCCTTCTGTCCTGTGCCCAGGGGCTCTGCGCTTGCAGAGGGCAGGGAGATTCTGCATCGGGCGGAACTTCCGCTGCACAGACGGAGACGCTGCCGGGCGGGGCGTCCGCTGGGCAGACGGAGACGCTGTCGGACGTGGCCTCCGCTGGGTCGGACGGGACTTCCGCACAGACGGAATCCTCGGAAGCGTCGGCGGCAGGGATGGAGACGGAAGCAATCGAAACGAAAGAGGAGACATCGGAAGGTATGCAGGAATCGGAACTTCAGGAAAAAAGCGGCTATGATGCGTTGTTTGACGGCCTTGCGCTTACGGAGAGCTACAAGGGCCTTGATGACACCAACCCCCTGATGACCCAGCGCTTTGGGGCGGACCCCTATGCCATGGTCTATGGGGACAGGGTGTATTTTTATATGACGGCGGATGCCTTTGAATACGACGGGGAGGGAAATATTGCGGAAAACACCTATGGGAAGATCCGCAGCATCAACGTGATTTCCACCGCCGATATGGTGAATTTCACGGACCACGGTTCGATCCTGGCCGCAGGACAGTCCGGCGCCGCCGCCTGGGCCAACAATTCCTGGGCCCCTGCCGCCGCCTGGAAGGAGATTGACGGACAAGATAGGTTCTTTCTCTATTTTGCGGATGCGGGCGGAGGCATCGGGGTGCTTACGTCGGACAGCCCCACCGGGCCTTTTACGGATCCCTTGGGCAAGGGGCTGATTACCAGACAGACTCCTAACTGCGCCGACGTGCTGTGGCTGTTCGACCCCGCCGTGCTGGTGGACGACGATGGCAAGGCCTATCTGTACTTTGGCGGCGGCGTCCCGGAAGGAAAGGCGGTGGATCCCGGAACCGCCAGAGTGGTGCAGCTGGGAGACGACATGATCAGCCTTGCGGGCGATCCCGTGATCATTGACGCTCCTTACGTGTTCGAGGATTCCGGCATTCATAAATTCGGCGGAAAATATTACTATACCTATTGTTCCAACTGGCAGGTGGATCAGGAGGGGACGGCCAAATATGGTTTCCACAATGCGGAGATCGTCTGCATGGAAAGCGATTCCCCCATGGGGCCGTTTACGGTGAAGGAGACGATTCTGGAAAATCCCGGCAAATATTTCGGCCTGTATGGCAACAATCATCACTGCGTCTTTACCTTCCGGGGCAACTGGTACATCACTTATCATGCCCGGACCCTGGAGAAGGCCATGGGAGTGGAACACGGCTACCGCTCCACGCATGTGGACTTGTTCCTCATGGGCGAGGATGGAACCATTGGGAAGATCAAGCCGAGTCTGCGGGGCAGACGGCAGCTGTCCCACGTGGATCCTTACGAACTCAACCGGGCGGCCTCCATGGCGGTAATGGGCGGCATCGAATGCGTCCCTGCCGATGAAGAAACCAGACAATGCGGCTCCGGCAACATGGCCCTGAGCGGCATCGACAGCGGAGATTTCGTCCTGGTGAAGGGCTTGGACTTCGGGGAAGAGACGCCTGCGTCCTGGAGCGCCTCCATAAAGAATCCCCAGGGCGGCGGCGTGATCCAGCTTCGCATGGACGGGCCGGAGGGCGCAGTCCTGGGGTATCTGCCCGTAGAAGAGCGGTCGGAAGACTTTGTGGAATATACGGCGGCTCTGACCCAGGAGGTCACGGGAGTGCATGACCTCTGCCTGATCTTTTACGGCGAAGGGTACGAGATGGAGACCTGGCAGTTCCATAGGAACTAGCGGCTGCAGGAGGCGCTGACCGCAGCGAACCGCCGGGAGCTAGTCTCCGTATTTAATATACTTCCCTTCGATGGCGGGCACGTAGTAAACCCCGAACTCCTGCAGCCCCAAGGCTTGGGACATTTCGTTGACGTTGGGGATGCGGACGTAGAACAGGTAATAGGGCAGCAGTATCTCCTCCAGGGGGCCGGAGCGATAGACGAGCTCCGTGCGGACGATGTTTTCCGCTTCCGGCCGGATCAAGTCCTCCTTTTGCGCCTTTATACATATACTATGGATTTGGAGCGGAAAACTACAGGGCGGAAGAATTTTGGGGTGATTTTTTAAAAGAAATCTGGGCCAGAAGGATGGCGAAAAAAATCAGGACGCAGCCGGTGATTTCCCGGCCGGTCAGGCGTTCCTTCAGAATTGCCCAGCCAGCCAGGGCCGAGAAGACGGATTCCAGGCTCATGACCAGGGAGGCGATGGTGGAGTTTAGGCCGTTTTGGCCGATGATTTGCAGGGTGTAGGCCACGCCGCAGGACAAGACCCCGGCATACAACAAAGGGATCCAGGCGTCCAGGGAGGTCAGGGTGGAAGCCCAGGAGCGCAGACTTCCCAGGGAAAATCCCGTTTCCAGAAAGATCATGGGAATGGCGGTGAGCAGGCCGCAGACGGCGAACTGCAGACAGGACATGCGAACCCTGTCCACCCTGGGGGAGAAATGCTCCACGGTCAGGATGTGCACCGCAAATACCAGGGCGCAGGTCAACACCACCAGGTCGGAAGGCTGGATGGCCAGGCGGCCGCTGATGCATAAAAAGTAAAGTCCGATCAAGGCGATGCCCACGGCCAGCCAGACGTTCCATGGACAGGTTCGCGAAGAGGTCGATTTCCGGTAGAGGAAGAGCCCCAGAATCGGCACCAGCAAAATGTAACAAGCGGTGAGAAAGCCTGCCTTTCCGGCGGTGGTGCCGTAATACATGCCCAACTGCTGGGCGTTGGTGGCCAGGCAGAGCATGACGCCGCAGGAGATGCCGCCCAGGAGCAGATCACGGCGATTTCCGGAAACCGGGCGATGTTCGGGATGGTTTGCCCCTTTCGCATCCCTGAACCGGATCACGGGCAGCAGGACCAGGGCCCCGATGAAGGATCGGAGGCAATTAAAAGTGTATGGCCCCACGATGTCGCCGCCCTTTCGCTGGGCCACGAAAGCGATGCCCCAGATGAAAGCGGCCAGGGCCAGTAATAAAGAATTGCAAATTTGTCTGCTGATCATAAAAGCTTCTCCTTGATCATAAAAGCTCTTTCTGAAATGCTATCATAAGTAATTTGAGGGGATTTTTCAATAGGCCAAGCTTGTTATTTCCTGATTTTTAAGCCGTTTGCCCCGGTTTTTAAAATTTTAAAATTTTTCTAAAAAAGTGCTTGCATTTCCATAAAGCCTGTAGTATAATCATTTTCGTGCTTGAAAAAAGAGGTGTGAGCGCTGCTAGCTCAGTTGGTAGAGCACCTGACTCTTAATCAGGGTGTCCAGGGTTCGAGCCCCTGGCAGCGCATGGAAGTCCTGGGATTCGCTTAGTAAGCGGGTTTTGGGGCTTTTATTTTGGAATTTTTGAAAGGGTTTGGTAGAAATTATGATTTTTGAAACCCATGCGCATTATGATGACGAAGCGTTTGACGAGGACCGGGAGGAGCTGCTGCAAAGTCTCCCGGAAAGGGGAATTGGCCGGGTGGTGAACGTGGGCTCCAGCCTGGAAAGCTGCCGCAGGACCATCGCCCTGATGGAGCGGTATCCTTATCTCTATGGGGCCCTGGGGATTCATCCTTCGGACAGCGGGGCTCTGGAGGAGAAGGACCTTGTCTGGCTGGGGCGGCAGTGCGCCCTGGAAAAGTGCGTGGCGGTGGGAGAGATCGGCCTGGACTACTATTGGGACGAGCCGGAACGGGAGATCCAGAAGAAGTGGTTTGTGCGGCAGCTGGCCCTGGCCAGGGAGGTGTCCCTGCCGGTGATCATCCATTCCAGAGAGGCGGCTAAGGACACCATCGACATCCTGACGGCGGAAAAGGCGAGGGAAATTGGCGGGGTCATCCATTGCTACAGCTACAGCAGGGAAAGCGCCAGGATTTTCCTGGACATGGGCTTCTACATCGGTATCGGAGGCGTGCTGACATTCAAGAACGCCAGGAAGCTGAAGGAGGCGGCGGAATACGTGCCCATGGATCGGATCGTGCTGGAGACGGACAGCCCATACCTGGCCCCGGTGCCCTATCGTGGGAAGCGGAACTGCTCCCTGTATCTGCCCCTGGTGGCGGCGGAACTGGCGGCGGTCAAGGGACTGACGCCGGAAGAGGTGGAGCGGATTACCTGGGAGAATGCCTGTAAGCTGTACCGAATGGAGGCGTGACATGCTTTTTACCAATAAAGATCTGAAAAAACTGATCATTCCCCTGGTGTTGGAGCAGGCCCTGGCCATTACCGTGGGCATGGCGGACACCATGATGATTTCTTCCGTGGGAGAGGCGGCGGTGTCCGGCGTTTCCTTGGTGGACATGCTGAACAATCTCATCATCAGCGTGCTGGCGGCCCTGGCCACCGGCGGCTCGGTGGTCACGTCCCAGTTCCTGGGGGCGGGCAGGGAGGGAGAGGCCTGCAGGTCCGCCAGGTAGCTGATCTATACGGCGGGGCTGATCACCCTGGGGATCACCGCATTCATGATGCTTCTGCGCAGGCCCGTCCTGCAGTTGTTTTTCGGGAGTATCGAAAAGGACGTGATGGACAACGCCATCATCTATCTGCTGATCTCCGCCCTGTCTTTCCCGTTCCTGGCGGTGTACAATTCCTGCGCCGCCCTGTTCCGGTCCATGGGCAATTCCCAGATCACTCTGAAAGTGTCCCTTCTGATGAACGTGATCAACGTGGGCGGCAACGCCTTCTGTCTGTTCGTGCTGCGGATGGGAGTGGCCGGGGTGGCGGTTCCCACCCTGGTTTCCAGGGCGGTGGCCGGAGTCGTGCTATATTTCCTGCTGAAAAATCCGGCTAACGTGATTCATCTCACCCGGGGAAAATTCCGCTTCGATCCGGGAATCGTGAAAAAAATTCTCTTCATCGGCATTCCCAGCGGGGTGGAGAACGGCATCTTCCAGCTGGGACGAGTGCTGGTGGTGAGCATCATTGCGGGCTTCGGCACGGTGCAGATCGCCGCCAACGGCGTGGCCAACAGTCTGGACAGCATGGGCTGCATCATTGGACAGGCCATGAACCTGGCCATGATCTCCGTTATCGGCAGATGCGTGGGGGCCGGGGATTTGAAACAGGTGCGGTATTATACCAGGAAGCTGCTGGCCATCACTTATCTGTGCACGATCCTGGCCAATTCCCTGATGCTGACTTTCCTGCACCAGATCCTGGCCTTTTACGGCCTGGGCCAGGAGACCACGGATCTGGCCTATCGCCTGGTCATGATCCACAACGGCATGGCCATGCTGCTCTGGCCCGCCGCCTTCGTGCTGCCCAACATGCTCCGGGCCTGCAATGACGTGCGGTTTACCATGGTGGTCGCTATCTTTTCCATGTGCGCCTTCCGGATCGGTTTCAGCTATATCCTGGGCGTTCGGATGGGAATGGGAGCCATCGGGGTCTGGATCGCCATGGTCATGGACTGGATTTTCCGGGTGGCCCTGTTCGCAGGCAGATACGTCCGGGGAAGCTGGAGAAAGGCCTGCGGATTGTAGAGAAAATTGCGGTTTGTAGAGGTCGCAGGTTGCGGAGACATTGCGGATCATAGGGAATTGCGGCCCGCAGAGAATTGTGGATTGTAGAGGTCATGGATGCGGGGGACATTTCGGATCCTGGGAAATTGCGGCCCGCAGAAAGAGTTGCGGATTATAGAGATTGCGGTTTGCGAAGATGTTGCAGGTTGGAAAGATTCTGGATTGACAAAATTATATAGTTATGTTAATATTATGCCATGCGATATATCGCATGGCATAATATTTTATGCAGGGAAAAATCAGGAAGCGGATTTTTCGGCGTAAAACCTGGGAAGAATATGTATCTTTGCGGGAAAGGGAGTTTCCTGTGGAAAATGTGTTTCTCCACAGAAAAGAATGCTTCTCTGTGGAAAGAGAGTTTCCCTTTGGAAAAGTTTTCTGCGGAAAAAGTGCTTCTCTGCGAGAAAAGAGTGCTTTCCCGTGGAAAAGCAAGTTTCCCTGTGAAAAAGTGTTTCTACGGAAAAAGGAGCGGTGTCGGATGTCAGAACAGGGGCCGATGACGGAGGCCATGTATTACATATTGCTGGCCCTTTTGCACCCGGGGCACGGGTACGGCATGATGCAGCGTATCAAGGAGTTGTCCGGGGGACGGCTGGTGATGGGGCCGGGGACGCTGTACGGCGTGCTCAATCGGATGCTGGGGGACGGCTGGATCGTCTTTACGGGAGAGGAAGGCCGCCGGAAGAACTACGCCATCACTGATGAGGGCCGGAAGGCCTTGCTGGCGGAATATGACCGGCTGAAACGGCTGGTGGCGGATGGAGAAATGTTGGAAGAAGAATGCCGGAGGAGGGAAGAGGATGAAATCTAAATGGAAGCTTCATCCCGGGAGCTATGCCCTGGGGGAAAACGAGAAATTCTACGGCGATATGGAAGCCAAGGGGTGGCGGCTGGTGAAACGGGGTGCCCGCTGGAGCAAATTTCAGCGGACGGAGCCCAGCCGGGCCCGGTACCGGGCGGAGGTGGTCGCTCTGGAGGAGGCCGGAGGGGATCTGTCGGAAGGGCGGCTGGCGGTCTATGAAGACTGCGGTTGGGAGCATGTGGCCGGTCGGGGAGTGCTCCATTTCTTTCGAGCGCCGGAAGGCACTGACGCCCCGGAATTTTATCAGGATCCCAGGCAGCAGGCGGAGACCCTGAAAGGTCTCAGACGGCGTCTTGCGGTGAGCCTTGTGGTCAGCATCCTTCTCCTGGCCCTCTTGGTTCCGGTGGTGGTCACCGTATATGGCGGGACGGAAAGCTTCCTGGCCAGGATGCGGCAGTTGTGGCTGACTGCGCCGGGTCTGCCGGCATTTTACTGCCTCCTTCTCTTTTCCGAGCTTTTCATATCCGTCCTGGACGCCTGGCAGATCGGCCGCACCTACAATCGGCTGAAAAAGGGCATTCCCCTGGATCATGCGCCCAAGGGCCGGGGCGTCCTTCGGCTGGTCCTGGGCAACGGGCTTGGCTGGGCGGCGGATCTTTGCCTGGTGCTGGTGGCACTGCAGCTGGTGTTCATGCAGCGGGGGGATCTGCCCCTGGAGCCCGACGGCCCCTACATCGTCCTGAAGGACGTGGGCTGGGAAGAGGATCGAAGTGCTTTTATGGGCAATGACAGCGAAAGGGAACATACCCGCTCCGTCTTCGCGGGATATTGGAACGTCCGGGAATATCTGGACTATCCGGATCGCGGGGAAATCATGCTCTATCAGGATGTGTATCGGCTAAGCCCCTGGCTGGATCCCATGGACTGGGTCCGCAGCTTGACGGCGAACCAGACCTTCGTGAAGGATCTGGAGGAATACACGCCCGTGGAGATCGAGGGCCTGGACGCCGCCTGGCTGGTGGAGGGCGGCATGGAGGCCGTGGCGGTGAAAGGCCGCATGATGGCGTACATCAACTATTTGGATGGCGCATACAGCACGGAGCGGTTGGAGGCGGTTCTGAAGGCGCTGTCGGCCCGGTGGAACAAATACGATTAAAATTTATCGTAAATCGATAAATTATACTTGACAAACGATAATGCCCGTGCTATAGTGCTTTTTAGCAGGGCAACCAACAGAGCAGGTGCCTGCACAGCAAGGTGCCTGTTTTTGTGTCCGACAGTCTTTAGGAGGCGTCGAGCGGCATTTTAGCGTCCGGCAGCCCTTGGAAGGCGACAAACAGCAAGAAAAAAAGCGGAGGTGGTTTTATGAAGCAATCGACATTGGCAAAGTGGCTTAAATTTGTCCTGATCGGAGTCGGTCTGTGCGGAATCGTGGGGTATGCGTGGGTGATCCCTTCTTTTGGGCAAATGTTAGTACAGGATAATCCGGAATATGCGGGCTGTTATTATCCCTGGCTGATCTTTCTGTGGGTGACGGCGATTCCCTGTTATATCGCTCTGGTTCTGGGGTGGAGGATCGCATCCAATATCGGGGAGGATCGATCTTTCAGCATGGACAATGCGAGACTCTTAAAATGGATCGCATATCTGGCGGTGGGAGATGCAGGCTTTTTCTTCGTGATGAACGTGTTGTATCTGGTCCTGAACATGAGCCATCCGGGAGTGACCCTGATCTCGCTGATCGTGGTGTTCGCAGGGATTGCGGTCTCGGTGGCTGCGGCGGCCCTGTCCCACCTGGTGCAGAAGGCGGCCAGGCTTCAGGAGCAGAGTGATCTGACCATATAGGATTGACGGGATTGCGACAAGGAGGGTTTGTATGGAAGAGGATATCATCTTTAATATTGACGTGATGCTGGCCAAACGAAAGATGAGCGTGACGGAGCTGGCGAACCGGGTGGGCATCACCATTGCCAACATCTCCGTGCTCAAAAACGGCAAGGCCAAGGCGCTGAAAATTTCCACTTTGGCGAAGCTCTGTGCGGCGCTGGACTGCCAGCCGGGGGATTTGCTGGAATATGCGCCCAGGAAACATGAGGAATGAGGAGACGGGGAATCCAGGGAACCATTGCGGTGAGCCTGCGCCGGGGGATGAGAGGCAAGGTTCGTACCGCAAGGGTTGCGCCGGTGCGGCAAGCGGCAGGGATTGCGTTGTAAGGGGTGCCGATGCGGCGAGCGGTAGGGGTTGCGCCGCAGGAGGATGCGCCGGGGGGGATGAGCAGCAAGGTTCGTACCGCAGGAGGATGCGCCGGGGGCGGTGAGCAGTAGGGATTGCGTTGTAAGGGACGTCGGTGCGGCGAGCGGTAGGGGTTGCGCCGCAGGGGACGTCGGGGGGCGGCGCACCTTGGATCGGGACGGTCAACCTTGCAATGGGGCAGCGGGCTTGCGTCGGGGGCGGCGTACCTTGGGCTGCATAAAAATATCGGAAGGGAGTATATCAATAAATGAGCGAGAGCAAATCGATTGGGAGTATTGAAAATAATGAGATTTGGCCGGAGGGGCGGCCGATCTCAGTCGTTGCGGAAAACAAGCCGGTTGCGGAAGGAGCGGAAGAGAAGTTGGCAGCGGGTGCGGCAGGAGAAAGGTTCGCTGCAGGTATGGCGGGAGAAAAGCCGGCCGTAAATACGGCGGCAGGTAAGCTGACTGCGAGCCCGGTGGGAGAGACGGAGTATACCAGGAATTTGAAGGCCCAGGCTGGGCCCCTGGGGCTGTGGACGTTTTTGTACGCCTGCTTCTATGCCTTTTGCATGTTCCGCAACCCATCGGGAGTCACCTACCCTTTTTTTATTGCAGGAAGTCTCTTGTTTTTTGGCTCAGCGTTGTCAAAACTCGGGATTTCCTGGAAAAAAGGCAGCGGCTTTTATGTGACCGGCATTCTGCTGCTGGCCCTTTCCACCTTCTGCACGGACGACGGGCGGATCGTCTGGATGAACAAGGCGGGGATTCTTCTTTTGTTGATCAGCCTTCTGCTGAACCAGGTATATGACACTTCCCGTTGGAAACTGGGAAAATATCTGGGCAGTATTTTTCGGACACTGTTCCTCAGCATCGGGCAGCTGGCCCGCCCTTTTCAGGATTTGACGGGATATTATAGGGAGAAGGGGAAAGGCAAGGGAGGTAAATTCCTTCTTGCGGCGGCGGCTCTGGGCCTGTCCATGCCCCTGTTCGTGGTGGTATTCCTGCTTCTGGTCAGCGCAGACGTGCTTTTTCGGGAAATAAGCAATCAAATTTTGGGCTGGATCAATCTGCCCAACCTGGTTTCCGTCTGCCTGATGGTGATCTTCATGTTTTTGGCGGCTTACTGTCTTTTATCCTATTTATGCAAAAAAGAGATTTCGGAGGACGTGAAGGAGCATGGCACCGGGGAGCCGGTGCTGGCCATCACGGTGCTGGCTGTGCTCACCGTCCTATACCTGATATTCAGTGGCATCCAGATCCTGGGCCTGTTCCTGGGCAAAATGCAGCTGCCCGAGGGATATACTTACGCCGGTTACGCCAGAGAGGGCTTTTTCCAACTGCTGGCGGTCAGCGTGCTGAACCTGATCCTGGTGCTGGCGGCCCTGACCTATTTTCGGGAAAGCAAGGTCTTGAAAGGGGTGCTGGCGGTCATGTCGGCCTGCACTTTCATCATGATCGCTTCCAGCGCCCTGCGGATGGTCATGTACATCCGGTATTATTACTTGACGTTCCTGCGGATTTTCGTGCTGTGGGCCCTGGTTTTGCTGTTCCTGCTGTTTGCGGGGGTGGTGATCGGTATTTTCCGCAAAGATTTTCCGCTGTTTCGTTATGGCTGCGTGGCGGTGACCTGCTGCTACCTTCTCCTATCCTTCGCCCACCCGGATTATTGGATCGCCCGGGTGAACCTCCTGAATGCGGGGGAATACGGGGACTATGATTACCTATATTCTTTGAGTGCGGATGCGGCCCCGGTGATTTTGCCTTTTCTGGAGAAGCGGGCAGAGCAGCCGGAGCAGACCGGCCAAATGGAACAGACCGACCAGGAGGAGCAGACCGGCCGAATGGAACAGATCGGCCGAATGGAACAGATCGGCCAAGCGGAGCAACTGGGCCAAACGATGCCGCCGGAACAAGTGTCTTTGACGAGCCATGCCCGCCTGCTGGGCCGGGAAGCGGCCCGATACGTGGATAGGATGATGGTGAAGCGGGAAGCGGCGGGAGTGCGGAATTTCAACGTATCCAGGCAGATCGCCTTTCATTATTTGAAGGCATTGCTGGAAAAAACGGGATGATAATATCGGAGGGAAGATCATGATTCAGAAAAACAGGGCGGGGAAGATCCTCGCTGCCGCCGTCTACGGAATCGGAGCGGCGATCACGCTGATACTTTGCATTTTGTTCTTGTCCCACTCGGAAGCGATATTGTTTCCAGAGGCCATGCTGCCTTCCCAAGCCTGGGAGCTGGCCTCCGGCTGGCTGGCCCTGGGGTTCGTGCCCATGCTGCTGGCATCCCTGGCGTTTTATAGCGTTTGCGGGATCCGGGAGACGAAGCACAGACTCCGCAACTCCCTGCTCACTTTTTTGCCAGCGGCGGTCTGCGGCGGATTCCTGCTATTTTGGGCCGGAACCTGGTGCGCAGGGATGTTCCGAACCTTTGCCTGATTTAGGGATAGGTCTTGAAAGGTATCATTGGAATTAGTAAAATCGTTAATCCTTGACCTCCTTGTCGTGATTTGATATAATACTGTTGACATCTTTAAGGAGGAAGTGTTCATGCAGGCGGAAGAACTCAAAAATATTGTTTTAGATGTGAAATCTTTGAAAACGGAAACGCAAACCATAGAATTAAAATCCGCAGCACAGGGATGCCCGACAAGATTATTTGATACGCTTTCTTCGTTTTCCAATCAGGATGAAGGCGGAATTATTATTTTCGGCATTGATGAAGCGGACGATTATGCGGTCAAAGGCGTGTATGACGCTCAGGATCTTCAAAAGAAAGTGACAGAGCAGTGCAAGCAGATGGAGCCTTCCGTCCGTGCTCTATTTACCGTCTGTGATATTGACGGGCACACGGTTGTATCCGCTGAAATCCCCGGCGTCGATATTTCCGAACGCCCTGTTTTCTATAAAGGCGTAGGCCGCATAAAGGGCTCTTATGTACGCGTCGGCGAATCCGATGAGCCGATGAGCGAATATGAGATTTACAGCTACGAAGCGTTTCGCAAGAGAATCAGGGACGATATCCGTACCGTAGAGGGCGGTCGGCTTAACATGATTGACGAAAAGCGGATGGGGGATTATCTGACGGCGGTTAAAAACGAGCGAAGGAATCTTGCCGATCATGTTTCCGAGAAAGAAATTTTAGAGCTCATGGGAATTACCAGGGACGGAGTCCCTACGCTTGCGGGATTGATGACTTTTTCAAAATATCCCCAGGCATATTTTCCACAGCTTTGCATAACTGCCGTGTCCCTGCCCGGGACGGAGCAGGGGACGGTAGGCAATGATGGCGAACGTTTTATAGATAACAAGCGAATTACCGGCGCAATCCCGGATATGCTTGAAGAGGCGGTTGAATTTGTCCGTAAAAACAGCCGCACCAAAACAATCATAGATGATAACGGACGCCGGGCAGACAAACCGGAGTATCCTATTAAAGCGGTACGCGAGGCAATATTGAACGCCCTGGTGCATCGTGATTACAGTGTGCATACGGAAAATGTACCGATTCGTATTGAGATGTATCGTGACCGTATGGAAATCATCAACAGCGGCGGGCTATATGGGAGAATTTCCATTGATGCGCTGGGCAAGGTACATCCTGAAACAAGAAACGCCGTTCTGGCCAACATGCTTGAGCTTCTGAATGTAACCGAGAACAGATATTCCGGCATCCCCACCATGCGAAGTGAGTTTGCGAGGGCCGGACTTCCGGCGCCGCTATTTTCCGTTGTTCACGGAGAATTTAAAGTGGTTATGAAAAATGGCCTGTTTGCAGAAACAATGCTTGTCTCTGATTCCCTTGTGGAATTTTGTTCCATTCCTCGAACAAGGGATGAAATAGTGACGTTTGTTGGCAAGTCGAAGAATTATGTCATGTCGAAAATAGTCGGCTCCCTTGTGGAAAGCGGCAAACTTAAGATGACGATGCCAGAAAAACCCAAAAGCCCTAATCAGCGGTTTTTGAAGGCATAAATGTACGGAAGAAATGCTCCTTGATTTATGTCCCGATATCCGATATAATAATGAAAAATAGGAAAAGAGGTTGTCCATGGAGCCATTTTTGGATGAGATTGACATAGAGGACGAGGAGGAAGACAGAGAATACCTTGAACGCAGGGCCCGGAGAAGGGAACGTTGGCAGAGGGAGAAGCGGGAGAGGGAGAGAAAACGGAAGATCATGAAGCTGTCCCTGGGTCTGGGTGCAGCGGGAATTTTGCTTTGCATCGTCATCGGGGTCTGCGTAAAAGGAGCGGTGCAGAGGGGGGAAGAGGAGACCGGTGAGAAGCCGGGAAGCGTTGCCGCAGAGCCTGGGGAAACAGGGACGCTGTCGGCGGCATCGTTGGAAACGCCGCCGGAAACGGTGTCGGAAGGAACGGAAGGAGAAAATCAGGGCGAGGGGATATCCCCCGACTCCCAGCAGGAGACGCCGGAGGAAGAAGAACCCCAGGTATATAAATTTGAAGAAACAACCGATACGAAAAGCATTTACAGCGAAGAAGTCATCAGCCCCCATGCGATCTTGGTGAATGCGGAGACGAATACCATCGTCGCCGCAAAAGCCGCATATGACAGGATCTCACCGGCTTCCATGACGAAGGTGCTGACGGTGCTGGTTGCCGCGGAGGCCATCAGCGAAGAGAATCTGGAGGACACCTTTACTGTCACGGCAGAGATCACGGATTACGCTTATGTGAACGATTGCAGCATCGTGGGGTTTTCCAAGGAAGAGGTGGTGACGGTAAGGGATCTGTTCTATGGGACCATCCTTCCTTCCGGTGCGGATGCGGCCGTGGCCCTGGCGACTTATGTGGCCGGATCCCACGAGGCCTTTGTGGAAAGGATGAATCAGAAGCTGGAGGAACTGGGGCTGGCGGACAGCGCACATTTCACCAACTGCGTAGGGCTGTATGACGAGAATCATTACTGCACGGTGTACGACATGGCGGTGATCATGAAGGCGGCCATGGAAAATCCGTGGTGCAGGGAGGTTTTGTCCGCCCATACCTACAACACCACGCCCACGGCGGAGCATCCGGAGGGACTTTTGATCTCCAACTGGTTTCTGCGGAGGATCGAGGACAAGGATACCGGGGGCCTGGTGGTCGGAGGCAAGACGGGGTTCGTGGCGCAGTCCGGAAGCTGTGCGGTGAGCTATGAGGAATATGCGGACGGAACGCCTTATATTTGCGTTACGGCGGGCTCTACCAGCAGCTGGCGGTGCATTTATGACCAGGTGGAGATCTATAACAGTTATATTTCCCAATAAAAAACTTCCAAATAAAAAGGGGGAAAGCTATGAAAAAGTGGGTTGCATTGTTGTGTACATTGATGTTGTGCGGGGCCTTGGCCGCCTGCGGCGGGAAGGATGAATCGGCGGGAAGCGGTGCGGGCGGTGAGGGCCTGGAAGTGAAGGACGTGGCCATGGACACCATCCGTCAGGCCGTGGTGGACGCCCTGGGGGACAATTATTTTCCGAATTCCACCGTGGAGGCGGAAGTCTTGGAGGGACTTTTCGGCGTGTCCGCCGACCTGTATGACGATTATTATGGGGAAATGCCTATGATCAACACCAATGCGGACAAGATCCTGGTGGTGAAGGCGAAGGCGGACAAGGTGGCGGACGTGGAGGCCGCATTGAACACTTACCTGGAAGGACAGAAGGGCGACACCATGCAGTACCCTCAGAACCTGGGGAAGATTCAGGCCGCAATGATGGAAACTTATGGAAATTACGTGTGCCTGGTGATGCTGGGCGGGGACGTGATGGATCTTCTGGACCAGGGGGACGAAGCCGTGATCGCCCATTGCCAGGAGCAAAATCAGCTTGCGCTGGATGCCATTAAGGGAGTTGTGACGCAATAAGCGGGGGTGCAGGATGGTTTTCAGCAGTATTGTGTTCTTATTTCGGTTTTTGCCGATCGTGTTGATCTGTTATTTCGCAACATATTTGTGCCCCGGCAAGGCTGCCCAAAGGGTGAGAAACCTCATCCTTTTTTTGGCCAGCCTTGTTTTTTATGCCTGGGGGGAGCCTGTCTACGTGCTGCTGATGCTTTTTTCCACTATGTCGGATTATCTCCATGGGCGGGCCATCGATGCCTGCCGGAGCCAAAAAGGACGTCGTTGGCTTCTGGCGTCCTCGCTGTGCATCAATCTGTTGGTGCTGGGATTTTTTAAGTATGCGGATTTTTTAATCGGAACGGTAAATGCGCTGACGGGGCTCCGGATTCCGCTTCTGGAACTGGGGTTGCCCATCGGCATTTCCTTTTATACCTTCCAGACCATGTCCTACACCATCGACGTGTACCGGGGCAAGGCCAGGGTGCAGCGAAATCTCCTGGATTTTGCCGTGTTCGTGACCATGTTTCCCCAGCTCATCGCCGGGCCCATCGTGGTGTATACGAAGGTGGAAAAGGAGCTCCACGACAGAAAGGCGGATTGGCAGGATATCAGCTACGGCGCCCGCCGGTTTATCGCCGGCCTGGCCAAGAAGGTGCTTCTGGCCAACAACATCGGGATGCTCTGGGAGGAGATTTCCGCCCTGGATTACGGGAGCTTAAGCGTGCTGACGGCCTGGCTGGGCATCGCAGCCTTCGCCCTGCAGATCTATTTTGATTTCTCCGGGTACTCCGACATGGCCATCGGCCTGGGGGCCATTCTGGGCTTCCGTTTCCCGGAAAATTTCAATCACCCGTATATTTCCTCTTCCATTACGGAATTCTGGCGCCGGTGGCACATGACCTTGGGGAGCTGGTTTCGGGAGTACGTGTACATTCCCCTGGGGGGAAACCGCAGGGGCCTGCCCAGGCAGCTGTTCAACATCCTGGTGGTCTGGATGCTCACCGGGATCTGGCACGGCGCAGGCTGGAACTTCCTGCTTTGGGGCCTGTGGTTCGCTCTTTTCCTGATTTTGGAAAAGATCATATTGGGAAAAGTTTTGAAATTTTTGCCCAGGATCGTGGGCTGGGCCTACTCCATGGGGGTGGTTCTGGTGGGCTGGGTGTTTTTCCAGCTGGAGTCCTTGGATTCGGTGACAGCCTATCTGCAGGCCATGTTTGGGCAGGGAGCCCGGGCGTGGTATGATGGGAGGACTATATATTTGCTGCTGCAGTATGCGGTAGTGTTGGCGTTGTCCCTGTTTTTTGCCACTCCGGTCATGCACCGCCTGGGGGAGGCCATGGACAGAAGCGCCACGGGACTGGGGATTGCGGTGCGCAGGCTGGTGCAGAAGGTGGTTCCGGCCCTGCTTTTGCTGGCTTCCGTGGCTTATATCGTGGATGCGTCCTATAATCCGTTCCTATATTTCCGATTCTGAGGAAGGGTGGAGATTGGTTGACGCAAGTCGGGTAATCTGGAAGCGGAATGGGCGTTGGCCGGGTGTTTGGCAAGCTGGTTGGATGTAAGCCGGGCATCTGGCAGGTAGATTTGGGCGCAAACCGGGCGGCCGGGAAGGGAAGCCTGAACGGAAATTTTTGGAAAGAAAGGAGGCGGTTTTCATGGATGACAAGAAGGATGCGAGACTGACGGTAGGATTTTTGTGTCTGATCATGATCCTGCTTATTGTCGGGGATTGCGTCCAAAAGGACAGACTTTTTTCGGAAAATGAGAACCGTCTTTTGCAGCAAAGGCCCGCCTTGAGCCGGGAAACCCTGCTCGACGGGAAATTTATGGAAGATTATGAGAAATATGTGTCCGATCAGTTCGTGGCCCGGGATAACTGGATTGAACTGAAGACCAGGAGTGAAGTGGTGATGCAGCGCCGGGAAGTGGGCGGGGTTTACCTGGGAAAGGACGACTATCTGTTTGAGCAGCATCTGCCGGAAAATTGCGCCCCGGAGAAGGTGGAGAAGAAGCTGGCCCTCCTGGAGGCCCTGGTGCGGCAGTACGATGCGAAGGTCATGCTGGTGCCCACGGCGGACAATGTTTTGACGGAAAAAATGCCGAAGTTCGCCCCTTATTTCGATCAGCTGGCCTTCCTGGAACAGGTGCGTGCCTGCATCGGGGAGGAGGCCTATATCGATGCGGCGGGGGAGCTTGAGAAGCACAAAGAGGAAGAGATCTATTACCGCACGGATCATCACTGGACCAGTCTGGGGGCCTACTACGGTTATGAGGCCTGGAAATCCCACACGCACAACCTGACGCCGGTGCGCTATGACCCTCTGGAAATGGCCGTGGTGTCCGATACCTTTCTAGGCACGCTGCATTCCAAACTCAATCTTCCGGTGAAAGAGGATAAAATCCAGTATTTTCCCCAGACCCTTGCCCGGAAAGTGAAGGTGACCTACGATTACAATGTCGTGCGGGATTCTTTGTATGAGACTTCTTATCTGGAGGGCAAGAATCAGTACGGCTTTTTCCTGGACGACAATCACGGCTTCGTGGAGATCGAGACCGGGTACGAGAACGGCCGGGAGCTGTTCGTGCTCAAGGATTCCTATGCCAACTGCCTGATTCCCTTGCTTACGGCCCATTATGAAAAAATATACGTGGTGGATTTGCGTTACTACAATGGCAGGCTGGCCCAGCTCATGGATCCCTACATGGGGGAGAGGACGGACGTGCTGGTGCTGTATAATTGCATTCATTTTATAGAAGATTTCCAGTATTATTAGGCTGACGCACATATTGCGCACGCTGTGCGTACAGTGCACCCTGTGCGCCAGGCATGGCGGGAGGGCGGCCGACATATAGAAACGGAGAGATGAGATGGCGACGTTAGGAATGCCTCAGAATACCATAGCGGTTCTCCAGAAGCATCAATTTCATATTCAAAAAAAGTTTGGGCAGAATTTTCTCATAGATACGAGAGTGTTGGAGAAGATCGTTCAGGCGGCCCGGGTCACGAAGGAGGACTGCGTGCTGGAGATCGGCCCGGGTCTGGGCGCCATGACCCAGTATCTGGCGGAAAGCGCCCGAGAGGTGATCGCCGTGGAGATCGACAAGGATTTGATTCCGATTTTGGAGGAGACTCTTTCCGCTTACGGCAACGTGACCATTCTCAATCAGGATATTTTGAAGATGGATATCCCGCAGCTTGTCATGGAAAAAAACGCTGGAAGGCCCGTCAAGGTGGTGGCCAATCTGCCCTATTATATTACCACGCCCATCATTATGCAGCTGTTGGAAAGCGGCGTGCCGTTGTCGGATATCACGATCATGGTGCAGAAGGAAGTGGCGGAGCGGATGCAGGCGAAACCCGGCACCAAGGAATATGGAGCCCTTTCCCTGGCGGTACAGTATTATGCCGAACCTGAAATCGTGGCCAATGTGCCTCCCAACTGCTTTTTGCCCAGACCCACCGTGGGCAGTGCGGTGGTCCGTCTGACTCGGTACGGGGAACCTCCCGTCGCAGTGAGGGATGAAAAGTTCATGTTCGCATTGATTCGGGCTTCTTTTAATCAGAGACGCAAAACCTTGGTCAATGGATTGGGAAATGCCCGGGAGCTGGGGCTGTCCAAGGATAAAATTGTGGAAGCGCTGGAAAAAATGGGGGAATCTCCCCTGGTTCGGGGCGAATCTTTTTCATTGGAACGGTTTGCGGCACTTGCAAACCTGTTAAAACCGTGATACACTAGATTGATGGCTTTTTTTAGTCAGGACAGATCAGGATAACCGATAATTAAAAACGATTTTGAATAGGGAGCGGGATACCTTGGATAAGTATGAGTACAAAGTGAGATCGGAACAGATAAAAGCGTTGATATCGGAAAAAGAATATGTCCAGGCGGCCGAGATTGCGGATACCATAGATTGGCGCCGGGTCAGAAGCGCCGCAATGCTTTGTATGGTCAGTGATCTGTACAAAATCAACAGGAGATATGAGGATGCCCGAGATCTTTTATTGCTGGCCTATGAGCGGCATCCCGGCGGCCGGTCCATCTGTTATTCTCTGTGTGAGCTTTCCATCAAGATGGAAGAGTTCGTGCAGGCCGTGGAATATTACAAGGAATTTGTGCAGGCGGCGCCCAAGGATGCGGCCAGATATATTTTGCAGTATAAATTGTATGAGGCCCAGGACGTGAGCCTGGAGGAGCGGATCGCCGTCTTGGAGGAATATAAAAAACGGGAGTACCGTGAGAAGTGGGCTTATGAGCTGGCTTATCTTTACCATCGGGTGGGACTGTCCACCAAGTGCGTGGAAGAGTGTGACGAGCTGATTCTCTGGTTTGGAGAGGGAAAATATGTGATCAAGGCCATGGAGTTAAAGATGCTTCATGAGCCGCTGACCCCTCAGCAGCAGGGCACCTACAACAACCGTTTCCAGCCGGAACCGATTTACGTGGAGGAAGAGGAGCCGGAGGAAGAACAGGAATTTGAGACGGAGCAGTCCGAAGAAGAGGTGTCTTCCCTGGAAGAGTCCATGCCGGAGGAGGAATACAATCCGGAGACGGATGGGGAGTATTATCCGGAAGCGGAGGGAGAGTCCGAAGGGGAATATTATCCGGAAACGGATGGAGTGCCTGAAGGGGAATATGTTCCGGACGCAGACGGGGAACCGGAAGAGGGATATTACCCGAACACAGACGGGGAGCCGGAAGAGGGATATTATCCGGACGCAGACGGGGAGCCCGAGGGGGAATATTATTCGGACGCTGATGGGGAGCCTGAAGGAGAATATGTTTCGGATGCTGACGGAGCGCCGGAAGGGGAATATGCTCCGGAAACGGATGAGAATTTAGAAGCAGAATATGCTATAGAAACTGGCGGCGAGTTGGAGGGGGAATACGATCCGGAGCAGAATTTGGAAGAATCAGAGGAATATCCTGCGGAAGATGGGGAAGAGCTCGAGTGGGAGGATCCTTTTGCGGTTGCGGACGAAGAAGATTCGGCGGACGGTTCGGCGGAAGCATTGTCAAATCAAGACACCGTGCAGATGATTCGTGAGGAAGCGAGGGAAAGCTCTTCTGTGGACGAGGATGTTCTGAAAGCGCCCACTCAGGTTTATGGAGAGGACTTCGTTCGGAAGGTGGAAGCGGCCTTGGCGCCGGAGAAGCCTGCGGAGTCCGAGGCGATGGAGACTCCTGAAGAAGAGCCGGAGATCCAGGTCAAAACTGTGGATGTCAGTCCCTACAATACGATTAACCTGCAGAAGGAGATCGCAGAGGGATTGAAGGAAGTTCTGGGGGAAGAGGAATCCTTCCAAGAGGAAGAAACTTCTGAAGAGACGATTTCGGAGGAAGAGCCTTACGTTGAGGAAGAATTTTATGCAGAGGGGGAGGAATCCCAGCCGGAAGAGCCCTACGTTGAGGAAGAGTTCTATGCCGAGGGGGAGGAATCCCAGCCGGAGGAGCCCTACGTTGAGGAAGAGTTTTATGCCGAAGGGGAGGAATCCCAGCCTGTACCTCAGGAAGAAGAACTAACGCAGGAGGAACTGCCTTCCCAAGAAGGATTGTCATCCCAAGAAGGATTGCCTTCTCAAGAAGAATTGCCTTCTCAAGAAGAATTGCCTTCCCAGGAAGAGCTGCCGTTCCCGGGGGAAATGTCCCTTCCAGAGGAACAGCCTTCTCAAGAGGAGCTGCCCCTTCCGGTGGAATTACCGGAAAAGTTGGCGGAGGTGCTTTCCCAGGAATCCGATGGACAGATCAGCTTGGTGCTGGAAGAGCAGGAAAAGGTAGAAAAGCAGATTACCGGGCAGCTCACCATTGCCGACGTGTTGAAGGAATGGGAGAAGAACCAGAATAAGGATTATCAGGAAAAGACGGATGTCGAACCGGATGAGGACGTGGAGGAACTTGAAGCCGAGTCCGAGGCGGAGCCTGCAGAAGAGCCTGAATCCATAGAAGAATCCGAGGCTGCGGAAGAAGTGGAAGGGGAGATTGGAGGGGAACCGGCTGCCGAAGAGTCGGAGCCCGCAGAAGCTCCCGAAGCGGAGGTTAAGGGAGAATCCAAGGCAGAGCCCAAGGCGGAGCCCAAGGCAGAGCCTGGGAAAAAGATGCCCCAGCCCTCCGCCGCTCCCGTGGAACGTGACAAGGCCCATGTGCGGGATTTGACCAGAGAGGAAAGGGAACTGTTCGCACCTTATCTGCAGAACTCTTCCGATTATGAGAAGCTGGTGAAGGTGCTGGACAGCGTAAGCCTGGCGGCGTATACGGGCAACGTGATTTTGACCGGTGACGAAGGCCTGGATACCTTTACCCTGGCGAAAAATATTGTAGTCGATATACAGCTGTCCGATACGAACTTTTCCGGGAAAACGGCCAAAATTTCCGGTGCGGCCCTGAACGGGGAGGACGTGTCCAAGATCATGGAGCAGATGACCAACGGTGCACTTATCATCCAGAAGGCTTCCGGCATAGATCGGAAAACTGCGGATGAAATGTACAAGAATCTTCAGAAGGAATCCACCGGCATCATCGTGATTCTGGAAGATACCAAACGGGCCATGAACAAATTCCTGGCCCAGAACGAAAAGCTGGCGGAATGCTTCAATGCCCGCATGGATCTGGAGGCCCTGAGCAACGAAGCCCTGGTGGCCTATGGCAAAAAATACGCCAGGGACAGGGAATATTCCATCGACGAGTTCGGCGTGCTGGCCTTGCATACCAGGATTGAGGATATGCAGAGCAGCGACCATGCGGTGACTGTCATGGAGGTCAAGGACATTGTGGATGAAGCCATCAAGAGCGCCAATCGCAAAACGGTCAAGCATTTTTGCGATATTTTGCTGGCAAAGCGCTACGATGAAGAGGATATGATTATTTTACGGGAGAAGGACTTCCTGTCCTAAGAGATAAAATCTCGAACCGAATGCTGCCTGATCGGCGGCAGAATGCGAGGAAACATGGAAGAAAAGAAGACGGTTTATATTTCCGAAATGGATCAATATCTGTTCGCCCAGGGAACTCATTACGATATTTATAAAAAATTGGGCGCGCATCTGTCCCGGGAAAACGACGAGGACGGAGTGTTCTTTGCAGTGTGGGCGCCCAACGCCCAGGCGGTTCACGTGGTGGGCAATTTCAACAACTGGGACGAGAATAGCCATGAGATGACCAAGCTTGGACCAGGAGGAATCTGGACCCTGTTCGTGCCCGGGGTGGGAGTGGGGGAAGTCTATAAGTACCTGATCACCGCCCAGGACGGCCGGAAGCTGTATAAGGCGGATCCCTTTGCCAATCAGGCGGAAATGCGCCCGGCCAACGCTTCCATCGTGGCGGATCTGACCGGTTTCGAATGGAAAGATGAGAAGTGGATGAAGGCCCGGGAGGGCAAGGACATGAACAAGGAGCCCATGGCCATCTATGAATGCCATATCGGATCCTTTATGAAGCATCCGGACGGAACTAGGGAAGGCTTTTATAACTATCGGGAATTCGCAAAGCGGATCGTGGAATATTTGAAGGAGATGAAGTATACCCATGTGGAGCTCATCGGAATTGCGGAGTTCCCTTTTGACGGCTCCTGGGGATATCAGGTGACCGGTTATTATGCCCCCACGGCCCGCTACGGAAGCCCCAAGGACTTCATGTACCTGGTCAACGAATTACATAAAGCCGGCGTGGGCGTGATTCTGGACTGGGTGCCCGCCCATTTTGCCACGGACGCCCACGGACTGGCGGAGTTTGACGGCCAATGCGTGTTCGAGCATCCGGATCCCCGCCGGGGAACTCATCCCGATTGGGGCACCAGGATTTTTAACTACGGCAAAAACGAAGTGAAGAATTTCCTTATCGCCAACGTCCTGTTCTGGCTGAGGGAGTATCACGTGGACGGAATCCGGGTGGATGCGGTGGCCTCCATGCTTTACCTGGATTATGGGAAAAAAGAGGGCCAGTGGCTGCCCAATCAGTATGGCGGCAACAAGAACCTGGAAGCCATTGAGTTTTTCCGCCACATGAACTCCGTGGTGAGAGGGAGTTATCCCGGTTTCCTCACCATTGCGGAGGAATCCACGGCCTGGCCCAACGTGACCAGCCGCATCGGGGATGAACACGAGGGCCTGGGCTTTTCCTTCAAGTGGAACATGGGCTGGATGCATGACTTCTGCGAATACATGAAGCTGGATCCCATTTACCGCAAGGGGAACCATTACGCCATGACCTTCGCCATGAGCTACAATGACAGTGAAAATTACATCCTGCCGCTGTCTCATGACGAGGTGGTGCATTTGAAATGCTCCATGGTGAACAAGATGCCGGGGTATCCTGATGACAAATACGCCAACCTGCGGGTGGGCTATACTTACATGCTCGGCCATTGCGGCAAGAAGCTGCTTTTCATGGGCCAGGATTTCGGTCAGGAACGGGAATGGAGCGAAGAGAGGGAGCTGGACTGGTTCCTTCTGGGAGAGCGCAACAACCATGGGCTCCATGAGTATGTGAAGGAGTTGCTCAGAATTTACCGGAAATATCCCTGCCTGTACGAGTTCGACAACAGCTGGGACGGTTTTGAATGGATGAATGCGGACGACAGGGACCACAGCACTTATTCCTTCGTGCGCAAGTCCTCCACGGGACGCAACAGCATTTTGTTCGTCATGAACATGACCCCCATGAAGTGGGAGAACTACATGGTGGGCGTGCCGAAGCTGAAAAAATACCGGCTCCTCTTGAACAGTGACGAGGAACGCTACGGCGGCAGGGGGAATGCGGTTCCTCAGGAGCTGATAGCGGAGAAGAAGCCCTGCCACTTCAAGGATTATTCCATTTCTTTCGACGTGCCGCCCTACGGTGCGGTCATGTACCTGTTCTGACGGTGAGAGGAGTGTCGGTTCAGCGCAAGACTTCTGTTCCCGAGACCCCGCTTGCGAAGTGCGTATGTGACTACTCTGTGGCTCCGCTCAGCGTAAGTGTGCGGTTCCGTTCCAGATCTGCGCAGTATTATCCCGGGATGCTTCCCTGGGTGCGAAGGCTCCCCGGGATCCGTCCGGGGTCTGAGCGGGCATCATCCCGGGGTTCCGGCCAGGGCCCGGGCAGGGGCGGCGATGCTGAGTTCCAGGGGGATGGCGTTGGCGTTTCCCGCCAGGGCGCTCAGGTGCTTATAACGCTTCAAAAGGGCGTTGATTTCAAAAATATAGCTGTCGATCATATCCGCATCCACGGCGTTGTCAAAACCCGCATAGGCGATTTCCAGAGCCTGGCGGGTTTTTATAATGTCTTCCTGCAGCGTGGGGAGCCGCAGTTCTTCTCCCGCAGTGCGGGGAGTGTCGAATTTGTGACTGAACAAAATCTTCATGCTTTCTGCCTTTCTGTGGGGGACGCAGATTACCGGGAATCCATCGGTCTTATTATCATTATAGACGCCGCCCTTCCAGGTTATTCCTGAAAAGTTCTAAAAAATGGAAAAATTTTAAGGTTCTTCCGGCATCTTTGTCCGCATATATTGAAAAAGGATTGTACTGGCAGGACGAATTACATCAATAAAAAGAACTGCATTGGCAGGACGAAAAATAGTTGGCCGGGAGGGCGGAGTATGGAGAAGTTTATGGGACCCGTGCTGGTGGCGGGAGCCTGCGGGGTGATTCTGGTGATCGGTGCGCTGCGGAGCAGGGCGGAATGGTTGCTGAATCTGATGCTGCGGGCCTTGTTGGGGATGATTGCGGTATATTTTATCAATGAATTCCTTGCGGGACGGGGGATTGCGGTGGCTGTGGGAATTAACGGAATTACGTTTTTGACATCCGCAATCCTTGGATTTCCTGGGCTTGCGGCGCTTTATGGCCTTGGTTTTTATCAATTATTGTAAAAAACGGCGAAAATGATTTTTCCGCACAAATCCTCTGGACAAATCTCCAAAAAACTTTTATAATGCATGTTACAACAGAAAGGAAGGAGATGGTGCGGTGACGGTGTTGTGTGTCCTGCTGTCCCTCATCTGCTTATCGGATTATCGTAAATCCCGGATTCCCAACAGTTTGATCCTGCTGATTTTGCTGTATGGGCTGGGATATCGATATTGGGATGCGGGTGGCGGCGGGGTAGGAAGCTTTGCGGTAAGTTTTTTCGCAGTCCTTTTATGTATGTATCCATTATTCAAGATCGGGGCCGTTGGAGCCGGAGACGTGAAGCTGTATGCTTCGGCTGCGGGGTACCTGTCCGGACGGACTTGTGTCCGTTTCTTGTTCTATTCATTGCTGATCGCAGCAGTTTTTTCCATCGTTAAGATTTGCAGAGACCGGAGCGGAAGGGAGAGGATGGGCTATTTATGCTCCTACCTGGCGGATGTTTGCCGGAAGGGGTGCTGGAAACTTTATTTTGGGAATTGTGCAGAAGCGAGGAAGGCAGGGATCTGCCTGTCGGGACCCGCCCTGGTCAGCGTGCTTCTGCATCTGGGAGGTGTCTATTGATTGAAAAAGAAATTGATGGTGCTGTGCGACACGGAGGAGGAGTATGCCCGGCACATGTCGGAATTTTTGAAATCTCATAAAGATATTCCCTGGGAGATCTGTACCTATACGGACGTGGAGAAGCTCGCAGAGTTCGGGAGGAAAGAACCTATTGAGCTTTTGGTGGTGGCGGAAAATGCGTATTCGGAGGAAGTGAGAGGGTTGTCGGCGGGGAAAGTGATCCTGCTGAACGAGAGCGGCATGATGCGCTGGAACCAGATCCGGAACGTGAACAAGTACCAGGCTGCGGAGGAGGTCTACAAGGAAATTTTAAGCGAATACGTGGAGACGGCGGAGGCTCCGCTGCCCAGGCTGGCGGAAGGGTCTGAGACAAAATTGATCGGCATGTTTTCCCCGGTGAAAAGATCGCTTCAGACATCCTTTGCGCTGACCCTGGGGCAGATGCTGGCGGAAAGGCGCAGGGTTCTGTACTTGAATTTCGAGCACTTTGCGGGGATCAGGGAGCTGCAGCCCGGGGGAAGGATGCGGGATCTGGCGGATCTGATGTTTTTTCTGAACGGGGATAAGGACAAGTTCCTTCTGCGGCTGCAGACCATCGTGCAGAAAAAAGGGCGAATGGACTACGTGCCGCCGGTGAAGGCGGGGCTCAATCTGCTGGAGGTCACGGCGGAGGAATGGCTGGAGATGCTGAAGCGGATCGGGGAATCGGAAGAGTATGACTATGTCATTCTGGATTTGAGCGAAAGCATCCAGGGGCTGCTGCCCATTTTGCGGCGCTGCTATCATGTTTTCACCCTGACCAAGGACGACCGGGCGGCCAGGGGGAAGCTGGATCAATACGAGCAGGTCCTGGAATTGTACGAGTACGGGGACGTCCTGCAGAAGACCAGCAAATACCGGCCGCCCCGGTTCCGCAGGCTTCCGGAAAGCGTGGAGCAGATGACCAGGGGGGAATTGGCGGATTACGTGGGAGAGATCATGAAGGAGGTGCTGCATGAAGGATTTGAGCCAGTGGAAGAAGGAGCTTCGGGAGAAAGTTCTGGCCAGGGTGGACTATGGGAGAGAAATGACGGATGACGAGGTGGAGGAAATCATAGAGGAAGTGCTTCTGGGAGAGGAAGAGCTACGGCAATATTCCATCCATCAGCGGACAAGGTTGAAAAAAGAGCTCTTCGATTCTTTGAGGCGTCTGGATCTTTTGCAGATGTTCGTGGAGGATCCTTCCATCACGGAAATCATGATCAACGGCAAGGACTGTCTGTTCGTGGAAAAAGAGGGCAGTCTGCAGGAGCTAGACGTCCATTTTGAATCCACGGAAAAGCTGCAGGATGTGATCCAGCAGATCGTGGCCCGGTGCAACCGGGTGGTGAACGAGGCCTCGCCCATCGTGGACGCCCGCCTGGAGAACGGCGCCCGGGTCAACGTGGTGATGAATCCTGTCGCCCTGAACGGCCCCATCGTGACGATTCGAAGATTTCCGGAGAAGCCCATTACCATGGAAGAACTGCTCCGGCGGCAGTCCGTCAGCGAGGAGGCGGCGGAATTTTTGGAAAAACTGGTCAGGGCAAAATACAATATTTTCATCAGCGGGGGCACGGGAAGCGGCAAAACCACTTTTTTGAACGTGTTGTCCGGTTTCATCCCTCGGGAGGAGAGAGTGATCACCATAGAGGACAATGCGGAGCTGCAGCTCCAGGGGCTGCGCAATCTGGTGCGGCTGGAGACCCGGAACCGCAACGTGGAAAACTGCCAGGAAATCACCATCCGGGATTTGATCAGGACGTCCTTGAGAATGCGCCCGGACAGAATTATCGTGGGAGAGGTCCGGGGAGCGGAAGCGGTGGATATGATTCAGGCCATGAACACGGGGCATGAGGGGAGCATGAGCACCGGTCATGCCAACAGCGCAAGGGACATGCTTTCCCGGCTGGAGAACATGATACTGATGGGGATGGAGATCCCCCTGGCGGCGATTCGGCAGCAGATCGCTTCCGGCATTGACATTATTCTGCACCTGGGGAGGCTTCGGGACAAAAGCAGGAGGGTGCTCCAGATTGCGGAGGTGACGGGATATGAGGAAGGGCAGATCATGCTCTCTCCGTTGTTTGCATTCGAAGAGACCGGCCAGACGGCGGAAGGGGGCGTGGAAGGGATTCTGAAGAAAAAGGGGGAATTGCTCCATGGGGAAAAGCTTCTGGCGGCAGGCTTCGGGGGAATATGAGGTTCATAACTGGAGCAGCAAGGAGAAAATTTTAGAGATCGTGAAATGCGCAGGGGTGATTCTGCTGTTTTCCTGGTTCTTTTACCGGAGCGTCTGGGCCGTCCTGCCCATGGGAGGGGTCGGAATCCTGTTGTGGCGCAGGGATGAAAAGCGGAAGCTCCAGGAGGACAAAAGACGTCTGATCCTGCAGTTCGGGGACTGCATCCGCTGCGCCGATACCGCCATGCGGGCGGGATATTCCGTGGAAAACGCTTTTCTGGCGGCCATTCCGGACATGCGCATGATGCACGGGGAGGATTCCGTGATCTGCAGGGAGCTGGAGCGGATCCGCAGGGGCCTGGTGGTCAACGTCACCATAGAGGAGCTTTTTCAAAGCCTGGGCAAAAGGAGCGGGGCGGTTCCCGTCCAGGAATTTGCCCAGGTCCTGGCCATTGCCAAACGCAGCGGCGGGAGTCTCCCGGAGATGATTCGTCTCAGTGCGGAAATGATTCGCCGGAAGGTGGAGGCGGAGGAGGAAATTCACACCCAGGTCGCCGCCAAAAAGATGGAGCAGGGAATCATGAGCGTAATGCCCTTTGGGATAGGGCTGTATTTGGAGGGCAGCAACCCGGGATATTTCCAGGTCTTGTATCACAATTTCGAAGGGATCTGCATCATGAGCCTGTGCCTTGCCGCTTACCTGGGAGCATGCTTTTTGTCCGACAAAATTCTGGGGGAAACGGATTCCGTGTGGGAGTGAGGGATGGCCGGGAAAAGAAACGGAGGGAAAAGGTGTATTTTGTAGGGGCGGCGGTGCTTGCGCTGTATGGACTTTTGATATACGGGGTCCGGAAAAAGGAAAGGGCCGAAGGAAACGGTTCTGGGGAGAAGGGGCTTCCGAAAAAGGATTCCCGGGACGGCGGGAAATTATGGAATCTTTTTGTGCGGTGCGGAGAACTGCTATATGGCGGACTGAAGGGCAGGATCACGAATGAGCGGGTGCAAAGGCAGCTGGAAAAACTGCATCCGGCGGCGGATGTGGGGCAGCTGATGCGGGAGTACTATGCGCAGAAAATCGCCCTGGCGCTGATCGTCCTGCTGGCCGGGACGGCGTTGGGAACGCTCGTGAGCCTGCAGGCGGCCTCGGAAGGGTTTTTGAAGGAGGGCCAGGTGCGGCGGGGTGAGTTTGACGAGGCGGCGAAAGGGCTGCGATTGGAAGCCTCCGTGGAGGGGAATTCCGTGGGAAGCTTTCAAGTGGAGGTACAGGGTCAGATCCCGTCCTATGAAGAGGCCGACCGGCTGGAAGCGGAATTCTGGGAGCGGGCGGAAGAGGTGATACTGGACGAAAATGAATCCTGGCAGCAGGTCTCCCGGAATCTGGAACTGATAGAAGCCCTGGAAGGTTATCCCTTCAAGGTGGCCTGGGAGAGTTCCCGGCCGGAACTGATAGACTCCTACGGATGGGTCAGGCCGCCGGAAGAAGGGGAGCGGGAGGAAGTGCTGCTTAGAGCCTCGGTAACTTATGGGAAATGGGAGTGGGTGCATGAAATCCCGGCCGTAACAGTTCCTCCCAGGGAAAATTCTCCGGAAGAAGAGCTGTACGGGGAATTGGAGGAATTGCTGAAGCATTCGGAGGAAGGCTCCAGGAAGGAAAAGGACTGGATTTTGCCGGAAGAATGGGAAGGGCACAGGATCCTGTGGAAGGAGGAAAGGGAAGATCAGGGCCTGCTTTTCTGGCTGGTCGGCCTGGGCACTGCGGCGGCGGTCTTTTTTCTGAAGGATAAGGATTTGAACGGGAAGCTTCAGGAGCGGGAACGGCAGATGAAGGAGACTTATCCGAACATCGTGAACAAATTGCTTTTGTACCTGGGGGCCGGGCTCAACGTGAGAAGCGCCTTTTGCAGAATCCCGCAGGAACAGGCTCGGAAAACGGCGGACGGTCAGATCGGACCGGCCTATGAGGAAATGCTCTATACCTGTCATGAACTGCAGGCGGGAATATCGGAGGCCCTGGCCTACGAACGCCTGGGGAAAAGAATCGGACTGCAGGAATACGTCCGGTTCGGGGCCCTGTTGGCGCAGAATCTGAAAAAAGGGAACGGCACTTTGCTGGAACGGCTGGAAGAGGAAGCGGAGCGTTCCAGGCAGGAACAGATGAACCGTTTCCGACAGAGCGGGGAACTGGTGTCCACGAAGCTATTGGTGCCCATGGTGATGATGCTGGGAATCATTATGGTGATGATCATGATTCCGGCATTCGGTAAGTTTTGAACCATGGAGGATTTTAAACTGAGAAAGGAGTTAAATATGCTGAAGAACTGGAAAGATTTTTTGAAGGAAGAGGATGGCATGGGAACGGTGGAGATTATCCTGATTATCGTGGTGCTGATCGGTCTGGTAATTATATTCAAAAATCAGCTCACGAAGCTGGTGGAAAGCATCTTTTCCAAGATTACCACCAACGCCAACAAAGTATGAGTACCGAACAGGAGAGAAAAAAGCGAACCGGGGGCGGCGTCTGCGCCTATTTGACGGTTTATGCCGCCCTGTCCATGGCCGTGCTGCTGTCCCTGTTTTTCGCCGTGCTGGAGGGCGTCCGGCAGAACACGATCCTTCTGGAAGCGAAGCTGATCGCAGATATCGGCCTGGACAGTCTGCTGGCGGAGTATCACAGGGAACTTTTGGAGCAGTATGACTTGTTTTTGATCGATACCTCCTATGGCTGCGGGCAGCCCTCCAGAGAGGCGGTGGAGACGCATCTTTTGGACTATGTGACGAGAAACTGCGCCCAGGAGGAAGTCTTCCTGGGGGATTGGCTGTATCGGGATTTCCTGGCCCTGGAGCCGGGGGCGGTGCGGCTTCTCAGAAGCGCTGCGGCAACGGATCAGGAGGGGCGGATTTTTCGCAGCCGGGCTGCGGAAGCGGTTCGGGACGAAACGGGGCTGACCTATCTGCAGGAGCTGGCGGGCTGGCTGGACGTGGTGGAGAAAAATAATCTGGCGGGCCGGGATCCGGAACGGGAAAAGGAGATCGTGGATGGGCAGATTCAATCCTATCAAGGTACCGAACGGAAAGTGGAGGACCATTGGGTCACCATAGAAATGGAAGACGTCACGGAACCCCTGGAGGTACAGAAGCAGAAAGGGATTTTGAATTTGGTGTTGGAGGATTTGTCGTCTTTGTCCGCTGTCGGCGTGGATCTGAGCACGTTGATTTCTTTCAGACGGCAGCGGGGGCGGATAAACCAGGGGAACTGGGAAATATTGGAGGAAGAACCCCTGACGGACAAGCTGCTGTTCCAGGAATACGTGGTCGGGCATTGCGGGAACTATCGAAAGCCATTGGAAAAAGGATTGCTCCGGTATCAGCTGGAATATGTGATCGCCGGAAAAAGCAATGATCTGGAAAATCTCAAGAGCGTGGTGTACCGCTTGAGCGCACTGCGGGAAACCGCCAATGCGATCTATCTTTTTTCGGACGCTTCCAAATGTGCGCAGGCCGAAGCGGTCGCCTTGCTGGCCGCCAGTCTGATGCTGGTGCCGGAAGCCGCACCGTTGATTCAAACCAGCATTTTGTTGGGGTGGGCTTATGCGGAAAGCCTGTATGACGTGAAGTGTCTTCTGGCAGGAGGAAGGGTGCCCTTGCTGAAAACTCAGGAGGACTGGCACTATGATATCGGCTGCGTGCTGGAAGGGATTCTGGATCCCGAAGGGACGGGCTCCGCCGGGGACAAAAAAGGGGGCCTGGGATATGAGGAATATCTCCGGATTCTGCTGGCTTTGACCCCGTTGGAGGATCAGACTTTTCGGATGATGGATATCGTGGAAATGGATATCAGGCAGACCCCGGGCAACCAACATTTTCGACTGGACGGGTGCATCGACCGTCTGGAAGCGGAGGTGGAGATCCGGAGCGCCTACGGATATTCCACTGTGCTTACGTGGCAGAAAAAATATTGACACGGGAGGGAGGCGGGGAGCGATGGCCTTTTGGCATTTGAGGACGGCTGGTCGGGAAAAAGAATATCCCACAGGCATAAAATTAAATAAGAAAGGAATGAGACCTTCTCCGATGATGAAGAAAAAGCGCCAAAGTCCTGCCCGAGACTTTTTATGGCGGCCAAGAGAACCGGAAGAATCCCGGCCGAAGTCCTCGGATGAAAAAAGGCCGTCGCTCTTCGTCTCCCGAACGGAAGGGAGCATGACGGTAGAAGCCGCATTGGTGCTTCCTATGATGCTGTTCCTTTTCCTGAATTTATTTTCTTCCCTGGAAATGATAAGGCTCCATGGCAATCTGCAGACGGCGCTTTGGAATGAGGGAAGACAGATGGCGGTATACGGCTATGCATATGGGAAGCTTAAGGAGGGCGGGAGTTTGGAGGGCCTTCTGGATTTGGGTGTTTCCCTGCTGTCCGATGCGGTATTGTATGAAAACCTGGTTCATGAGCTGGGGGAGGAATACTTGGAAGGTTCTCCCCTCACTCATGGGGCGGGAGGATTAAACGTGTTGGAATCTTCCTATCTGGAGGAAGGGGATTGTATCGATCTGAAAGTGACCTATGAGGTTTCCCCCTGGGTGAAAATCGTGGGATTCCGCAGTTTCCGTATGTGCAGCCGATATTACGGAAGGGCCTGGACGGGATATGAACTGCGGACGGAAATGGCCGGGGAAGGCGCCGGGGAATACGTTGGGGAATATGTCTATGTTACGGAGCACGGGTCGGTATATCATGAGAAGTTGGACTGCAGCTATTTGAAGAGAACGGTAATCGGAGTGTCCCCAGAGGAAGCCCGAAGGAGGAGGAACGACTCCTGGGGAAGGTACACACCCTGTGAATTATGCATGAGAGCGGATCATGACGGGACGGTGTACATCACTCCGGACGGGGACAGATATCATTCAGAGAGGCAGTGCTCATCTTTGAAAAGGGATATCCGGACTTTGCCCAGAGAGGAAGCCCAGAGCAGGTATCCGCCCTGCAGCCGATGTGCGGGAAAGGCCGCATAAACGAGGAAAGTCGGAGGATTAGAATGGAAGAAGGGATTGTTGCGTGGGAAATCATAGGTTTTGGCGGCTATTTGATCTTGTTGAGCGTCTTTGACATAAGGACCAGGCGGATTCCCGGGATCTGGCTGCTGGCAGGAGGGGGAGCGGTATTCTTGTCCATGGGCATCCGGCTGTGGGAGAATCCGGGGGGATGGCGGATGCTGTTGATCGGCTGGGGCCTGGGAGCGCTGCCGGGAATTGTATTGCTGCTGTTGTCGCTTGCCACGGGCGTCCTCGGGGCGGGGGACGGCTGCCTTTTGATCATGATCGGCATTCTGGCAGAAGCCAGACAGAGCCTGGCAATCGTGGCCTGGAGCTTCCTTCTGGCGGGAATCTATGCCGGGGGTCTGCTCCTGCTTCGGAAAGCGGGCAGAAAGCAAAGTTTTCCCTTTGTGCCTTTTATTGCGGCGGCTTATTGGATCCAGTTGGTGCTGCCGCTGTGCGGTTCTTGCTGGCAAATGATCAGTGCGGCGTCCGGGGGAGGTGATTGACGTGGGAGATGGGATTGGCATGAAGGAAATGAGTGGCCTGGAAAAAGCGGTTGATCCGAGAAAAGGCTGGGGCGTAGAGGCTTATTTTACGGTGGAAGCGGCGATGATATTGCCATTCGTAATGGCCTTTTATCTGCTGTTGATTTATACGATGTTTTTTCAATATGACAGGTGTCTGCTGGAGCAGGACATGATGGAACTGGTCTTGGAAGGAATTCTTTGCGAAGACGGAAGCAACGAAGAAGTTGCACAGCTTGTGGAGCGGCAGCTCGCCGGGATGGATTGGAACAGATATCTGGCTTTCCAACCGGGAGAAAGAGGGATTCGGGTGACCCAGGGAGAGATCACTTTGGAGGGGGAAGGAGCAGTCAGCGCACCATTCCCACAGCTTGGAAAATTGTTTGATGAAACTCATTGGAAAATTCGGGCTGAGGCGGAGGCTGCCAGAATTTCGCCCAGGCTGGTGATCAGGACATGCCGCAAAATATTGCGGGGCGGACAGGAGGGATAGTGTGATTACGGCGGAATATGTCAGGAACCTGAATTGTAATTATGAGAGGATATTGTTGGAGAAAAAGCCGGAGGAAAACCGATATCAATATTGTATCGTGGGACGGGGCGGCATCAAGAGATTGTTGCCTTGCAGCCTGCGCTATATCAACGGACAGGCTTATTTATATTATGATATTTCTTCCACCCAAAGTCTGGCCCAGCTGTATGCGGGAAGGACCATCAAGAGAGAATGGGTGAAGGATTTTTTGTGGAGCATGAAACAGGTGCGCAGAGAATTGGATCGATTTCTTTTGGATGACAGCAATCTTCTTTGGTATCCGGAGCATATTTTCCAGGATTTGGAGAAAAGAGATTTCTCTTATCTGTATATCCCTTATTATGAAGGAGATTGCGGATTCCGGGAAATGCTGGATTTTTTGGTGGAACGGATTGATTATGAGGACGAAGGGCTGGTGGACTGCATATATACCATGCATGAGCAGTACAGCCTGTTAGGGGAAGCTTATATACAGGGACAGATTTTTGAGGACGCTGGAAAACTGGATGAGCCAATGCGAGTGCCGCAGACAGTGAATGCCGCCCAGACCGTGAGGATGACACAGGCTATGAAGGCCTCACAGATTCCGAAAGCCTCACAGAAAGCATCAGCAATTTCGGGAGAGGCGGATTTGAAAGTTTTGCAGCAGGAAGTTTATCCTCAGGAATTCCAGGAGGTGGGGATGCAAGAGCGAAAGGCCGCTGTTTCTGAGAGTTCTGCAGGAGAGAAGGAGTCTGCCAAAAAAGGGATTTTTTATTTTCTGGGAGGTAAAAGGCGGCGCCAGCAGGAAGAAAGGATGCAGCTGCAGAATAGAAACCAGCAGCTTATGTCCGCCTGCGCCGTGGCGGAAGACAGTACTTATGTCGCTCGGATGGCTTCGGAGGAAGAGGAAGATGAGGAAGAATACGGAAGAACGGTCTACATGGAAGAAAAAGAGGAAATAAAGGTATACCGGCTTTATTCCGCCGAAGGTAAAATTTTATGCGTATTGGACAAGCCCAATACCCTGATCGGTAAGAAAAGAGGGGAGGCGGATTGTGTTCTGGAGGACAATTCCATCAGCCGTCTGCATGCCAGAGTGACGGAAGAGAAGGGAGAATACTATTTGGAGGACTTGAATTCCACCAATGGAACCTATAAAAACGGTTTGAGGCTGCAGCCCTATGAAAAAAGAAAATTGCAGGCGGAGGATGAGATTCGCCTGGGGAAAGTCCTGGTCGTTTTCCGATAAAGACTTCCGGCATGTTGCGGATACCGTGTAGGTTGCGCTTGTGCGAGCGGTGCGGGAATGAACGATAAGGTTTATGCGGCGTGCAATAGCAGTTCGTTAAGGATGGGGATTGACGAAAGGGGTAAGGTGGTGGTACATTTTTTATGAAGAATATTTGCCGGGGGAACCGGGGCTTTTGGCTGTAAAAAGGACAGTCGGCGGCAGGGGATGGGAAATGGACACCACAAAATCAACACAAATGGAACGGCCAATCGTGAGTATCATATTGGTGGGGATCAACATCGTGGTATTCTTGGTCTGTCAGTTTACGGATTTGCCGTATCTGCTGGGCAGGGAAAACGTCCTGGACGTGGTGTATCGCAAGGAGTATTGGCGTATCTTAAGCGCCATGTTCCTGCATGTGGATCAGTATCATATCTTCAACAATATGTTGATCCTATATTTTCTGGGAGAAATGCTGGAACGGGAAATCGGTCATATCAGGTATGCGATCCTGTATTTTCTTTCGGGAATTGGGGGCGGGACACTGTCCCTCTGGCTCAGGTACCTGGCGCAGGACGGCACCTCGTCCATCGGCGCCAGTGCCGCAGTGTTCGGCCTGGACGGGGCTCTGCTGGCCATGATGCTGTTTGCGGGGCGCAGGCTGCCCAACGCCACGCCGGTTCGAGTGCTTTTGATGGTGGGACTGTCCTTGTACAGTGGTTTCGTCAGCAGCAATGTGGACAATGCCGGACATGTGGGAGGACTCCTGGCCGGATTTGTGGTCACTTGCATTTTTTGCCTGCTTGACCGCCTGAAGAAGAGACCGCCGCAGGACCAGGGGCCACAGGATTGGGGCTCGCCGCAGGGTCGAGGGCCGCAGGATTGGGACTCGCCGCAGGACCAGGGGTCGCAGAACTGGGGCTCCTCATAGGATGATAGAGAAGAATCTCGGGAAAGAGAGCTGCATAAAAAAGGAAAGGTGGTAAAAAACGATGAAAAAGGATGATTGTATTTTTTGTAAGATTGCCAATGGAGAGATTCCTTCCAGAACCTTGTACGAGGATGAATCTTTCCGGGTTATATTGGACCTGGGACCGGCGACCAGGGGACACGCTTTGATTCTTCCCAAGGATCATGCGGACAATCTGTATGAATTGCCGGAGGAAAAGGTGGCCTCCGCTTTTGTATTGGCGAAGAAGATGGCACAGCTTATTTCCAAGAAGCTTGCCTGCGACGGTTTCAATCTGGTGCAGAACAATGGTGAAGCGGCGGGACAGACGGTGTCCCACTTCCATGTGCATCTGATTCCCAGGTACAAGGATGACGGCCAGAAGATCAACTGGGTGCCGGGAGAGCCCTCCGCTGAGGAATTGGACGGAGTTTTGGAGCAGATCCTGCGGTAACTGTCGGGAAGAGAAGGATGCAAACAGAATGCGTATATTGGATGTAGGGGAAATCACCCGGAATATTAAGGAAATGTGCATTGAGGCCAATCATTTCTTGACAGAGGATATGAGGGCCGCCATGGAGACCGCCGTAAAGCAGGAAAAGGCTCCTCTGGGAAGGCAGGTACTGGAACAGCTCCAGGAGAATCTGCGGATCGCCGGAGAGGATATGATACCGATTTGTCAGGATACCGGCATGGCAGTGGTGTTTCTGGAGATCGGGCAGGATGTCCATTTTCAGGGAGGGTCCCTGGAGGAAGCCGTAAATGAGGGGGTACGTCAGGGTTATGCAGAAGGTTATCTGCGCAAATCCGTGGTAAAGGACCCCATCTATCGTGAAAATACAAAAGATAACACACCGGCGGTAATTCATTACGAGATAGGGCCTGGGGATCAGGTGACTGTCACGGTGGCCCCCAAAGGCTTTGGAAGTGAGAACATGAGCAGGATCTTCATGCTCAAACCGGCGGACGGCATTGAAGGGGTGAAAGAAGCCATTCTTACCAGCGTCAGGGATGCGGGGCCCAACGCCTGTCCGCCCATGGTGGTGGGCGTGGGGATCGGCGGCACCTTTGAGAAGTGCGCCCTGCTGGCCAAAAAGGCCCTTACCAGGCCCGTGGATCAAAGGTCGCCCATCCCTTATGTGAAAGCGCTGGAAGAAGAGCTGCTGCAGAGGATCAATCGTTCTGGCATCGGTCCGGGAGGTCTGGGAGGCAGTACCACCGCCCTGGCCGTGAATATCAACACTTATCCCACCCATATCGCAGGGCTGCCGGTGGCGGTGAATATTTGTTGCCACGTGAATCGTCATGCGGTCAGGACGCTCTGATGCCGTGGAATTGGAACAGAATGGAATTTTCAAGCAAAAAAGGAAGCAGGAATTTGCGATGGACAGACATATTACGGTACCGCTTAAGCGGGAAGACGCCCTGTCTCTGCGGGCGGGGGACTATGTGTATCTGACCGGCACGATTTACACGGCCCGGGATGCGGCGCATAAACGAATGGCAGAAGCCCTGGAAGCCGGGAATCCGCTGCCGATTGCCCTGGAAAACAATGTCATTTATTATATGGGCCCCTCTCCGGCCAGGGAGGGACGTCCTATCGGGTCGGCGGGCCCCACTACCGCAAGCAGGATGGATAAATACGCTCCGGCTCTGTTGGATTTAGGTCTGAAAGGAATGATCGGCAAAGGGAAACGATCCCAGGCGGTGAAAGAGGCCATTGTGAGAAACGGCGCCGTTTACTTTGCGGCGGTGGGGGGAGCGGGAGCCTTATTATCCCGGTCCATTCAGGCCGCAGAAGCGATCGCCTACGAAGATCTTGGGACGGAAGCGATTCGGCGGTTGGAAATCAAGGATTTTCCGGTGATTGTGGTGTTGGATTCCCAGGGCAATGATTTGTACCAGTCGGCGGTTGCACAGTACCGGGAAGAGTAGGAAGCAGCTCGCCGTGGAAAAGGGACGCAGACTTAGGCACGACAGAATGCTGCTCCAGGGTAAGCGAAAAAAGGAAATGGGGATGCTTTGACTGGAGGCTGCGAAGAATAGGAGGGTCAGGGTATGCGGCGTATCGCACTGATGGTGCTGAGACTTTTTTATATTGCACCGTACTATCTTTATCGGATCTGGAAGTTCGGCAGGCAGGAGAATCCTGATTTTGAAGAAGCCTATCGTTATATTAAGAAAGTGACCAAGGCGGCCAACAAGGCCGGCAGAGTCACCGTAAAGGCCTATGGTCTGGAGAATCTGCCGAAAGAAAACGGGTATATTTTCTT
The DNA here is from genome assembly GCA_947625675.1 of uncultured Acetatifactor sp. Taxonomy (GTDB): domain Bacteria; phylum Bacillota; class Clostridia; order Lachnospirales; family Lachnospiraceae; genus Acetatifactor. The sequence goes on along the minus strand of CANQPH010000012.1, from coordinate 630 downwards.
TCCCAATCATCAGGGCCTATTTGACGTGCTGGTGTTTTTGGACACTTGCCCCGCACCTTTCGCTTTTGTATACAAGAAAGAAGTGGGAAATATCATTTTGCTTAAGCAGGTGATCAAGGCGCTGGGTTCCATCGGGATTGACAGGGAGGATATCAAGCAGTCCCTGCAGGTCATTCGGCAGATGTCGGCGGAAGTGAAGGAAGGGAAAAACTTCCTGATCTTTCCGGAGGGAACCAGGAGCAAAAAACGCAACCAACTGTTGGATTTTAAGGGAGGTTCTTTTAAAAGCGCCCAGATGGCCCGCTGCCCTATCGTGCCCTGCGCCCTGATCGATACGGCGCTTCCTTTTGACGAGAAATCCATTCGTCCCGTGACGGTGCAGATCCATTACATGCCTCCTCTTTATTATGAAGAATACCGCACTATGAAAAGCGTGGAGATCGCAGAGGAAGTAAAACGGCGGATTGAAGCGAAGATTGCGGAGGTTTTGGAGAAAACTGGAGAAAATTCGCATTGTGAAATTCCAAAAAATCATTGACAAATAAGATTCGCTTAGGTATAATAACTTTTGCAATATTGGTGGAGACGTAATTCGGACATGGAGAAATACTCAAGAGGCCGAAGAGGCGC